>JAGWAZ010000012.1:0-16651 GCA_021296135.1 Chlorobiota bacterium
TCTATGATTTGAGCGATCGTTGTATCAAGCGATTTGGAGAGGATCGATGCCATGCGAGTCGTGGTAGCGCCGCTCGGTTGATAGCCCCATGCGGAAGCATGGGGTAGAAGATTGCCCCATTGGTCAAAGCACCATCGGTGCGATCCTATTTAATGGTGGATCGCTCCTACGGAGCTCATAATGTATGCGCTATTTCGCAATCACCACAACAACGTAGAGATCAAAAAAGCTCAAGCCAGGTAACTCGACGATGAAGTTCTTGCTCTTCATCGAACCGTAACGCTGGCTTTTGCCAAAATGTACGTGTAACCATAGAGATAGAATGGTTGGAAGAAAAACTCACCGAGATATAATCGTATCAATCTCCTGATGTAAATTTATTCGAGGTCTTGCGGATAGTTTACGTTATGAAGCGCAACGATATGCTCTGTCGGAACCCTGACGTATGAGAATCTGCCTTCAGCAATAAAACGGTGCATTCGATATTCAGATCGTTCAAGACACTCAGTAGCGGCATCGAAGCAGGAACGAGCATAGAGAGAGCAAAGAGGTTCAAGGTGTTCTCCATGCTGAGAAATCACACCATCTTGATATGGGTTGTTCTGTGAATATTTTATGAGCCAGCCCAAGGCCTCTTTCGACATCTTTGGCATATCACAGGCCAGGAGAAGAACATGAGTTCCAAGATGATATAATGCTGTGACTAACCCACCCAAAGGTCCAAGCCCGGGATAACGATCAGGGATAAACTCCACAGAGTCGAAATTCCATTCCTCTGGTTTTGTTCTTCCGACAACAACTACTGAGTCGTGGGCTGAAAGCCCAATTCGTGCTGTTCGTTCAAGCAACGTCTCGCTATGAATGACAATCGAAGCCTTATCCAGCCCCATACGATTGGAACTTCCGCCAGCAAGGATTGCAATGGTGAGATTATTCATAACTCTCTGATGACTTCTGAAGCCGCTCTGCTTCGATAAACGAAGTAGACAACGCCGGCATAGTCATCGGTAAAGAAAAAATTATTCTCTCCAACTCGAAGAACATCACAGGATCGCCCATAGCGTTTGCCATCCTTCAGAAATCCATTGATTACATCACCAAGCACCTTCCTATCTCCCACACAAACTATACTATAGCCTCGCCCCATAGCGGGACTGCCCGAACTATAGAGAAAACAAGAAAAACATTGTTCAAGACAGAATCCGTTGCGTTCCCAAACCAGTCAAAACCGAGGGGTGAGGCGTGCGCCAGAAAACCTGCCCATGAGGTATCCACCTGTTCCGGCAATCTGGCATTCTTAGCGGAGCCGGATACCGGATCGGCATAGATTTTACCCTGATACTCGTAGGCATAAGGCCATCCGTAATGCGCTCCATCCCGAATCCGATAATAGCAAGAAGAATAAGGAGTTATTTTATAACCATGGTTTTCACAAAAAACAAGACATCCTGTGCAGGTAATCTAGGAGAATCTACATCGTTCCGAACAGCTTCCGCTTTAAAAGTGAAGGGGCAGCCAGCATTCTTACCCGGGATATCCGCTTTGCCCTATCCAATACAACGGATAGGCCTTCGATAGCATTGGATTGAACGAAAAGGAACGGCTGGAGAGTAAAGAGCAATATGGATGCAATGGTAGACGGATTGTACCGATACGCACAGATAGGATCCGTGTCTATACGTCAATAATCTGTTCTATCTGTGTACAGTTTCTGGTGCTTTGCCATGAAGATAATCTTTAATTGTTGCTAGCGCCTTCCTCAACCCAGAGCGCAACTCCACGAGCTTGATGGTCGGTGACAATACTGGAGATAGAGAACGTATGCGGCTGACGCTCCCGAACGACCTGAACGAGGAGGCTTCGCGCGGAATCTCCCGGCACTACGACACCCGGTTTATTGATCAGATCGAAATATGAAGTAAGGCTCAGAGCTCCTGCACGATCTGTACCGTTATGACAACCACTGAAGTTGCAACCAACATCAAACAGCGGCTGAACATGCCGTGAGTAACTGACATTCGAGTCCGGGAAGACCACGTCCCCCGGTCTGGTTGGTCCTGTATCACAGGAAGCGATGATCAGCGCAAGGATGAGACAAGCACCAGCAATCACACTTTTCATCACTCTATGAATCTCAACAACTTTCAACTCTATAAAGTCTTAGTAACTCTCTTCCTCACTTGGGAACATTCCATTCTTTACATCGGTAGCGTATTGATTGGCAGCATCAAGAGCACGCTCAGCAAATGACTCATAACGACGAACAAAACGTGGATTGAAGTCTATTGTTAAGCCAAGCATATCGGCATAAACAAGTATTTGCCCGTCACAACCAACTCCAGCACCGATTCCGATTGTCGGGATTGTCAGAGACTCGGTAACACGTTGTGCAAGCTCTGCCGGAACTTTTTCCAACACAATACAAAATGCCCCCGCCTCCTGCAATCCTTTTGCGTCAACCATAATCTTCTCGGCCTCCTCACCTTTTTTGCCACGGGGACGATATCCACCATAGAGATGAATTGATTGAGGTTGCAATCCGAGATGCCCCATTACCGGAATTCCCGCCGCTGTCATGCGACCGACTGCTTCAAGATTCTCTTTTCCCCCTTCCAATTTTACTGCCCCGGCCAATGTCTCCTTCATGATACGCCCCGCATTACGGAAGGCGTCGTCAGCGCTGATCTGAAAACTCATAAAGGGAAGGTCAGCAACAACCATTGCCCGCTCAACTCCACGCGTAACCGCCTTTGTATGATAGATGATCTCATCAAGGGTCACCGACAACGTTGTCTCATGTCCCTGCACCACATTTGCAACGGAATCCCCCACAAGAATCACGTCGATACCGGCACGGTCGAACAGATTCCCCATAATTGCATCATAGGCAGTCAACGCAGCAATGCGTGCCCCACCCTCCTTCATCTCCTGCAATGTTCGTGTTGTTACTCGCTTTGCCTTGCTCATACCTCAATCTCCCTGCTGTTGACTGTTGATTCTACAAGATGACGGGAATCAGTATATGCTACATCAATTTCAAAGGCCTCCTTAAACCCACTCAGAAGAGCTTCTACAATCTCCTCAAATGAAGGGAGAGAAGATGAAAGGATATCCGATAGCGTCGCTGTCTTTTTCGCTAACATTTCTCTCATACGTTCGTGGCGTTCTTCCGGGAGTCCAAGAAACTTCGTGATCTCCAGGTGAGCCGGGCCAAGAAGAATCGAGCCATGTTGAAGCAATACCGACCCATAGCGTCGCTGCGCTGAGCCGACCAGTTTCCGTCCATTCCAGGTCAGCTCGTTCAGCGCCGATGCGCTGAAACATCCCTCCGAATCAATATCCTGGTAATGCTCACGAAAATCGGGATTGCTCCTACTGAACTCAATTCCAGAAGCTCCCAACAACTCAAACCCGCTCTTTAACGCTTCGCTGATCTTTGCATAGGTTTCATGAACTCCTCGATCGCCGCTCGGCATTGCCACGCCATAGGTGATTTCCTGAGCATGAAACACTGCCCGGCCTCCAGTCGGTCTGCGAACGAGACCATATCCTTGTCGCTCAAGCTCCGCTCGATTGATACGCTCATCCTTTTGATTGAAGCCAAGAGAGAGTGCCCAGGGTTTCCATGAATAGAAGCGAAGTCGTGGCCTGCCATCAACCGCGCACGCCTCGGCCATCAGCTCATCGCGTCGCATGTTCTCAGCACCGCCAAGATCCGGCTCTAGACCGTAAAGCCAGGAATTCATCATGTTGATTACACTATCGCTGTTGTCGTCTCTATGCGCAATCCATCGGTCTCAAAAAAGTGAACACGCTCCGGTAAAACACGCAACCAGATTGTTTCACCACACAGAGGCTGATGATCCGGATAAATGGAGGCTATCGAGAGCCCATTTCCCGACGGAAAATGAATCAATGTCTGTGAACCCAAGGTCTCTACGACCTTGACGGTGACTGGAAAACTGCATTGGTCTGATTGATCTGATATCACGAAATGTTCCGGCCGAATTCCGATCAATCGTGCTGTCCCCATTCTGTCAGAGAAGTTCTCACCAAGCGGAAGAGTGAGAGCAACGCCTGTGCCTTGTTCAACAAAACGATGAGTCCCGTTCTCCTTAAGAACAAGCCCTTCAAAAAAATTCATTCCAACCGTGCCGATAAACCCTGCAACGAAACGATTGGCCGGACGTTCGTAGAGTTCCATTGGTGGGGCAATCTGTTGGACTTCTCCCTCGTTCATGACAACGATCATATCAGCCATTGTCATTGCCTCAACCTGATCATGAGTTACATAAATTGAAGTCGCCTTCAACTCGTGGTGCAACCGCTGAAGCTCTGCACGAGTCTGCGTGCGGAGCTTGGCATCGAGGTTCGAAAGTGGTTCGTCGAAGAGAAAGACCCTGGGTTCGCGAACAATTGCGCGTCCAAGAGCTACGCGCTGCCGTTGCCCGCCGGAGAGCTGTTTCGGCTTGCGATCAAGCAATCCATTAAGCTTTAACATTCGCGTTGCTTCTGCAACTCTTCGTTTCCGCTCCTCTTTCGGAGTCTTCCGCATCTTCAACGCAAACTCCAAATTGCCACGAACAGTCATATGAGGATAGAGTGCATAGTTCTGAAAGACCATTGCAATATCCCGATCCTTCGGATGAACACTATTGACGACACACCCGCCAATGCTTATCGTTCCTTCGGTGATCATCTCAAGTCCGGCTATCATTCTCAGCGTTGTCGTCTTGCCACATCCAGATGGTCCGACAATCACCAGGAAGGATCCGTCTTTGAGTTCAAACGAAACATCCTTTACCGCAACAGTTCCATCATCAAAACGCTTCCAGACATTATTCAGTAGAACATCGGCCATAAACGGTCGGCATAAATTTGAAATGTGTGTTCCGAATGAAACGGGATGTACAGATTTATAGAATCTGTTAGCTCCTCAAAAGGGCGACTTTTAAAATAGTCAATCCTTCCGGCTTCGCAATCGCCCGGCAAGCCAGCCTCCTTCCTGGCGAAGAGCTTTCAACATTTCGATACTTATGGCACGAATTGGTGAGCCATCACTGAAGGCTGCCGCGACTGCATAAAGAGTGGTCGCGTAGCGACGCGCTATAGATAGCTATATGCGGAAGCATGGGATAGAAGGCTGCCCCATTCACCAAAGCACCATCGGTGCGATTCTATATCAAATGGTGGATCGCTCCTACGGAGCTCATGATGATAGGGGATGATATGCCCTCGGGCTTCCCTGCCTGCTCGAGCAGGCGAGGCAGGCGCCTGAGGCTGAGGAACTATCATCAGGCAGATTCTTGCGATCTATATTCATCCCAATCTACATCCGTGCCCTATCTGTGGTTCACCGCATAAAAAGATACTGTTCCCACTCCTGTTCGATCCGTCCGGCAAATTTCCGCAGAAAGGTTACATGATTTGGACGGAATGGCTTACGACGCAACAGCATACTAGCCTCATCCGGAGTACGATCCCCTTTCTTGTTATTACACCTGACACAAGCGGCAACCAGATTCTCCCACATATCCTTTCCACCCCGTGACTTCGGTACCACATGGTCGATTGTCAACGGAGGTTTGCCCGTACCACAATAGCTACACTGGTGATTGTCGCGACGAAGGATATTCTTGCGAGATAGCTCTACCTTGCGGAAAGGGAGTCGGACATAGACGAAAAGTCTGACGATGCTGGGATACGGATAAACTGCTGTAATTGTCCGCAATGCGCTTGTTGAGCGGGCCCGCACCATCTCTGCTTTGCCAAGCCAGAGCAAAATAACGGCCTTGCGTACACTGCAAACGCTCAACGGCTCATAGTTCTGGTTTAGTACCAGCACCTTGTCGCTGAGCGTTACCGGAACGTGCGCAAGTCCATTCGGTCTTGATATCGGTACAAATCGTGCGAAGGCAAAAAACGGAATTATGCGTTAGGTGTATGTTTCAAACTTCTCTCTTGTTCTTCTATCTATTCGGTTGTCTGTCGGGTTGTTTGCAAACAACCGGCTATGCGACGAACTCCTCTTGAATTCCGTGTGATTCTTACGTGGTATTCTTTCCTTTGTTTTCATTTATGCCCGATCTACGAAGACTCAGCAATACCGGCCTGACGAAGCTGTTCCCGCTTTGCTTCAATCTTCTCGAAGAGGGACGTAAACGAAGCAGCAAACTTTTCTACTCCCTGGTCCAACAGATCATCCATTACCTTCTCAAGAGAAACTCCTGCCTCTTCGATACTTCTCATGGTCTCTTCGGCTTCCTCCATGCCCTTCTCAATTGTCGAGGATGCAATCCCATGGTCGAGGATGCTCTCAAGGGTAGCCGGTGGAACTGTGTTGACGGTGTTTGGACCAATCAGGTTGTCCACATAGAGAAGATCGGGATAGTCCGGATTCTTTGTCGATGTGCTCGCCCAAAGCGGCCGCTGGAGGTTTGCTCCTTCGGCCCGAAGGCGATCCCATCGCTCTGCCGAGAAAAGACGCTGAAACTCCTGATAGACCAGCTTTGAGTTAGCTAATCCTGCTTTCCCGCGTAGGGCAAGAGCCTCCGGCGACCCGATTCTCTCAAGCCATCCATCGATCATTGAGTCGATTCTGCTGACAAAGAGGCTTGCTACTGAAGACACATGATCAATCGATCTCCCTCCCCTGAGTCGGGCTTCAAGTCCACTCAGATACGCCTCGACAACCTGGCGATATTGCTCAACGGAGAAAATCAGCGTAATGTTAATGTTGATCCCCTCTGCAATGCATTCCTGAATGGCAGGATACCCTTCAGGAGTCGCAGGAATTTTCATCATCAGATTGGGCCGATCCACTCCTTTCCAGAGCCGTATCGCCTCTTCAATGCTCCCCTCGGTATTGTTCGCAAGCGTTGGACTGACCTCAAGAGAAATATATCCGTCGGATCCGTTTGACTGGTCGAACAGAGGACGAAGAACATCGCACGCGCCACGAACATCTGTCATAAAAAGCTCTGTGGCAATCTCTCCAGTCGTCTTTCCGGCACCATCGAGCGATGCTATCTGCTCATCATACTCCTCTCCTCCGGCAATCGCCCCTTCAAAAATGGTCGGATTCGACGTCATCCCACGAATGCCTTTCTCAACCAACTCTTTCATTCTGCCGGAAGTAATGAAGTTCCGGCCGATAAAGTCATACCAGATTGACTGACCATGTGTGTGAAGCTCATGGAGTATGTTCATAACAACAAAGATTCCTGATTCTCTGCCGATTGTAGAAAGTGTAAGTGTAATTGATCCAAGCCAAGATTGTCCCTCATGAGACCCTTTTTCGGGTGGTTTTCAAGGGAAGTTACGAAGATTCCATCGGTTACGGTCTATGCCTTAGGCATGATGAATTGAAAACAGCCCTCAAGAATTGGGGGCAGTTCAGACTTGAATGTGGGAGACGAAATTACAATTAACAGGATAGGTTCTTTACACCCGGAATATAAGAAATACGGTTAGGGAAATTTTGATTCGTTCTGAGTATGAGAATGATCAAAGATTAAGGTTAACAACAGGGTTTAGAGATCGAGCAACTCAGAACTCGCTTTATGGACCCGAAATCAAAAGAGCAGAAGCTGATATATGAGTCGAAGAGTCAGGGAATATTGCTCTACAACTGAATTAATGATCTAAATTCATAGGGTTCCTGGGATTGAAAGTTAGCCTTTACATTAAACTTTACACTTCTAACTTTAACCTTCTCACTTGTTCTTGCTTCCGACTAATTTCTCAATCTCACTGGCAGTTTTTTCAAGCCCGGCTGAAAGGTTGATCGACCCCTCTTCTGTTACCAGGATATCATCCTCAATCCGTACACCTATATTCCACCACTTCGGATCGCAATCGCTTCCTTCCGCGATATAAATTCCTGGCTCAACAGTTAACACCATACCGGGAGTGAGTACGTAGCTGTCAGAGACATCATGAACATCCATGCCAAGGAAGTGAGAGGTGCCGTGCATGAAGTATGTTCGCACATCATCTCCGAATTCCATAATGCCGAGTTGAACAAGCCCCTCAGCGATGATTCGCGCAGCTTTTCTGTGTGGTTCAAAAAACTGCACTCCAGAAGCACATTCCTTGATCGCAGCATTCTGAGCTTTCAGAACGAGGTCGTATATCGCTCGCTGTTCCGGCGTAAACTTTCCATTGACAGGAAACGTCCGTGTAATGTCTGCTGAGTACCCATGATACTCAGCTCCGCAATCCATCAGGACAAGATCGCCATCCTGACTTTTTCGTCGATTGGTGTTGTAGTGAAGGATACACGTGTTAGGTCCGGCTCCAACAATGCTCGGATAGCCAGGCTCTTCGGCACCGAGCCGATGAAATGTATATTCCATCAGCGCCTCGAGCTCATACTCTGCCATTCCAGGACGAGCGTAGCGCATCGCCTCGCGATGTCCTTCAGCAGAAATCTCGACAGCCTTTTTCATCATTTCAATTTCTGCTTCCGACTTTATAGCCCTCATTCCGTCGAGTATCTCTCCGGCTTGAACGACCTCGATCTTTATCCCATCTTCGGCCATCATCATCAACATCATACCTGGCCAGTCGATCTCCTCGCCTACAATCGGTTCTGTAATTACACCAAAGAGCCAGTTATCGTAGTAGAGTTTGTCCAACTCCGGAACCACCTCATCAAGAATTTCCGGGAGCTCTTCATATGAAAGGACAGTCGATATGCCGGTAATTGTTGCCGCCACCTTCGGTCCCATACGAATACCTTCCCAGATTTCATGTGAGGGATTCCTTTCGGCAACAAAGAGAATCTCCCTTACGCTTTTCCCTTCAATCTCAATTCCATTGGGAAGCAGGAGGAGAGCGCTCTGCGTCTCAGTTATTCCTGTCAGGTAGAGCAGATTGTTCCGCTGGCGGAACTCATAATCAACATCATTTGAGCGGTTACGAACATCACCATTGCGAACAAGCATACCAGCACCCGATTCGATTTTGCTGAGTGCGAGCTTACGCCGTGCGGCATATTCGGACGGAGGAAAAAAATCTGCGTCGTAGACCTCGTAATGTTCATAAACACCCTGGCTTTGAGCCAGGACAGGATAAGCAGTTACGAGCAGAAGAAAAGCGAACGGAAGAATCCAGGCAAGAGACAGGGAACAAATCATTGATTCTCCTCAAAAACTGAAATCGAGTGTTGTACTAAGATCATCGAGAGAGAAGACCATGCTGATAATCTGGCGGCCTGTCCGTTCTTCTTCCGTCCCCTCATTCTTGAACGTAATGTTCCCGATCAATTGATGTTCACCGGTGACCGGATAGCCCGCATCAAGGCTGATCCAGTACTTTCCGCTGCCATTTACAACGATATGCGTTGTCAACTTCTCCTTCCCAATAGTTGGTGGAGTGTACCAGACCTGACCGGTTGCGGATAACTCAACTGCAATTGTATGATGTTCAAGCGTATCTCCCACGCCAAGAATCTTTCTGAGGCCTCCGCCATTCCATTGTACCGGAGGATAAACGTTGTCGAGCAGCCACATACTCCGATCAAAGACACTTCCAGCACCAGGACTGACGGTATCGGCACCACCAAGATGCGGAATTACCAACGCCTGGAACGGAGCGCCTGGCATTGAACCCGGGGAATTCATGGTATCCCGTAATCTGATGCGCTTTCCATCCTCACTCATCAGAAATCGAATTGGTCGTCCTACCCAGGGGTGCTCCGTTTTCATTGCCCAAGGGAGGGTATCAACCCGTTCGCGTACCACTACATCTTCAAGAATCATAGTCATACCGTAACCTTCCGGCAGAATCGTATCACATCTGTAGGTAATTCGTTCAACTCGTTCGCGAATAACAACACGGGGATCTATATCCCATATCACGAGAGAGTCGAAGGAGAGGACTCGATAGGTAACGCTCTCCCCCTCTGAAAAGTCATAGCGTAACGGATATGCATTCTGTTCTGGCTTCTCCTGCGCCTGGACTGAGAAGAGTGCTAAGCAGAAGAGAATCAGTATTGGTATTGTTCGTCTTACTAAAATCATCATGTTTGCGCAAAATTTCCGAACCCCATTCCTTCGGCAACAACGTACAATCCGGGAATGAATAAGTTACCTGTTTATTCCTACCAAACGTTGTCAGTATATTGTATCAGCGACTACCCCATGCTTCGGCTCTAAAGATTCAACCCAGGCAAGCCGATAGGCTATGCGTTGATGCCCTTCCTGCTGAAGGCAGGGCAGTAAATTCCTTGCCATGCTAACGGTCAGTCTCTTGATCTCTGCTTTACGCAGGTGAGCAATCATTGCTGTGGCGGTCCCTATATTTTCCCTTCTACCTGCTATCACAGAACTCTATAAACTCCCTCAACCTACACCAACATAATATGCGTAATCTCAGGGGGGCAATTGATACGCAACGGAATGCCGACTGTGCCGATTCCGCGCGAGATATACATCTGCGCATCATGATTGGCATGGGCTTTATAAAGACCGGAGATATACGTTGAAGCAAGAGATGCAACTGAAACGTTCAGCTTGTCGAGCTTTGCAAGTACGATTTGTCCGCCATGTGTATGCCCGCTCAACATCAGATCAATGCCAAGTTCAGCATATTGCTCAAAGGGATAAGGCTTATGGCAAAGGAAGATAGTCGGCTCCTCCTCTCCAATTCCCTTTGTCAGATTCTCGATGGTCCCTTTCTCAGTCCTTCCATCTTTCAGATAATCACGGATGTCGTAGATGGCATCGTCATCAATCCCAAGAAGCCGGAACGTCGTTCCGTCCTTCTTGATCTGCACATTTTCATTCCGCAGGAGTTTGATCCCTGCCTCCTCTACCTCCTTAGTGACAATGTCGATTTCACGAGTGTAGTAGTCATGATTTCCAGTAACGCCATAGACTCCGTGCGGTGCGCTCAACCGGCTAAAGGCTTCTGCGAAGGGATGGACTTCTTGAGAACGACTGTTCACGAAATCTCCCGGAAGAACAATCAAATCGGCTTTTAATTCCTGTAATGTCTCTGCATACCTTTGCATTCGCTCACGCCCCATAAAGAGAGATGAATGGATATCACTAATCATTCCAATCGTGGTCCCCTTTAACTCTTCGGGAAGGTTCGGTACACGAATCTTGATCCGCTCCACAACACTCTCCTCATCCGAGTTAGCTGCCCCAAGAAACGTTGCGTTGGCAGCAATACCTCCCAGTGCAAAAGTTGCGGAACGAATAAACTGTCGACGGGGAATAACAAGCGGGTTATACGGTACTTCCCTGTCGGAAACTGATACTTGATCAACTGTTCTGCGCTTTTTCTTCATAAAGCTTTTTCTCAACGGAGTATATATCCACCGGTGTGCGCCCAGAGCAGTCCCGAGCAACAGAGCGTTTGCTTGTAGCAATGCCCATGGCACCCAGATGAGACTCATAATCTGATCGGTCCAGAGCGGATGCCAACTTTTGTGGAGGAGTTGCAGGTAAACGAGCGGTAGATCCAAAAGAATCAGACTGACTGCAGTCCAACCCCATGCATTACGAGAGAGTATTGGCCGACGCCGACGCATGTAGGCGACAACCAATCGTGCCGTCAACAGGTGGAAGAGGATCGCTCCCCCAACCATCAAAAGGTTTAGAGTAGACTGTGAGACTAATGAAATCATGGCAAATGGATAACGATCAGAAGATGAGGGCTATCACAACCATAACGGACACACGGATTTTCTCCTTCGGATATGGAAGTGATATTCTGGAGATGCACAGAATTCCCACATGAGGGCAGAAATAGAGCGGTATAAAGAGCGACTCCAAGAAATTGAATACGCATCATAGTGATCTATTCCGAATAGCTCTGAATCATTTTATCGTATGCTTCGGACTGCATGCGGTCATACCATGTCACGTATACATCCATGACTTCATTCGTGCTTTTGCGCGGAGCACGGTAAATCGTGGCGATGTAATTCGCTGAAGAATCTCCTGAGGTCCACATTCTGAAATCGGTACCTGCCAACGATGAACCTACACGGGAGATAAACTCCTGCTCTTCCTCGGAATATCCAATGAGAGCTTTCGATGCAATGTTTTTTGAATCCATTATCATGAGACCGTATCGCTGATTCATCGCTACAGTTAGTGAATCGTAGAGATCATCCACCGACAGCCTTGTTGTCTCGGTTGTGTAATGCAGTTGTGTGTACAACATCTGATCACGGAAGAAGCGGAATCCCCATTGATCGACCGGAAGGCCATCGAACCGCCCTCCTTTCCAGTTCAAAGTCGATCCTTGCTGGTTCGATAGCGTCATATCAGGCTTCACCCCCGATATTGTCGCCATGATCTTCTTGATCTGATCCTGGTTACCCGAGAATGGAGTCTCGGCATTAATCCCTCCTCCATCGTTAGTCGATCGGCTTACTCCACCTTCAGAGCTTCCAGTCTTCTCAATATCACCGGTCTGATTGTTTCCAGAGCCTTGAGTTGTGTCCTTTGTACAGGCGCCAAAAGTGAGCAAAGGGAAAAGGAAGCCGATAATAAAGGGCTTTCGTTTCATGATTTTATCGTTCATACCGATTTCTTCGGTTCAAAGCAATGCAAGCTACAAAAGGGAAAGTCTTCGGGCAATCCTGAACTTGTTCTCACAAGTCTCGCAATCAGCTTTTATGCTTTCGTTAGAATCAGTGGTTCGAATCGTGTTATATTCGCTCTCGGAGAGGTGCCGGAGTGGTCGAACGGGGCGGTCTCGAAAACCGTTGTGCCTCTTGCAGGTACCGAGGGTTCGAATCCCTCCCTCTCCGCTTGAGAAACGCTGCGTAAGGCAGCAAAAGGCCCGGATTTTCATCCGGGCTTTTTATATGGTACAACTATTGCCGTTTTTCCTGTACGGCTATGTCCTCGTTTTACTTCCGTCGAACTCCTGCAGACACGTCTCATCGAACGACTTGACCAAACGCATCTCTTCTCCCCTGGGGTTCCGCCGGATTATCGATCTCCTCCGGAAGGTGCGTCGTGTGATCTGTCCCACTGTAGGGGCTTTGCGAATTTTGACCGAGGCGGGCAGCCCGTCAATCCCCGGCCCGCTCCATTCGCCTTGCTCTCGTGTTGGGGATGCCTGTCTGCCGGCCTCGGTTTTCCTTCCCTTCGCCCCCGCAGTGGGGGACATTCAACAGAAGGATTTTTTACGTGAATGACGAAACGATGGCGGAGTAGGCTTAGTCGTGAAATCCCGAGGACGGGTTCCCATCCCTCAATTAGTTTGCGGTCTGAGACAGCGGCATCACACTCGCGCTTTATACCTTCGCCGCTTTACTTGCAGAAACGTACTACGTCGAACTACCGGCTAAGTTGCTATGCGCCTCTCTACCTTGGACGTGTGACAGAGGATCTCGTCTATCTTTTCACCGGAAAACCCGATCATTTCCAACAACTGCGCCTCGACAAGCAGGCGAAGGGCAATAATTGTATTCCAGCCATCTTCGTAAAAAGTCTGCTTTGCCTCCGGTTTGTCAAGTACGTGTACAAAGTCATTCCGAAGCACTACTACCTCCTTGACCCACTCATTGACATCTGTACCTGGAATCCACTTTTTGGTGAATTCATCTCCACGCTTGGATAGCAACTCCGATAGAATTTCACCGAGCGTCTTTTTATTCGCCATGTACAAATAATCCTTCATCGCTTCGGCAACGTTCTTTTCAACCAAAGTATCTAGAACCAAAGTATCTAGAAAGGGAACGATCTTATCATCGACAATCTTCCTGTACTCCTTCTTTGGCATGAGCCTTCCCGTAGGACCCTCCTTTCTACCGAACCCCTCCAAACACTGAACGTACGTAAGGAACTCGTGCTCTAGATAGGTGCGTGCGCTCCTCAAAGCAACAGCAAAGTACAGAGAGTATGCGGTCCCAAATTTCCTTGTACCTTTATACCACAACGAGATTGTTGATCCTGCGCTCTCTGGAACCCCTTCGATCGTAAAGAAGTTCCTCATGTCCTGTCCATACACTCTATTCTCAGTACCGTGCCTCAATGCTGAGCTAAGTCCCCAAACGCGTGCCCAGCCATCGTCACCTCCTCCATCAATCTTGACAAAATATTCGTCGATACCTGAAGTGATTCTCGTCGCAAACGATATGAAATCGCAAAACAACTTAATTATCTTGAAACACGTCTCAAGTGTCTCTCCAGTTTCAAAAGTTACCCGACACGCACACGAGTGAGAAACTGGTAACCCCTTCTCATAACTATAATTTTGTTGATGTCTGTACTCGATGGTTAGACAACGTCCTTCACCGATCTCCGCTACGATCGGTTCGCGCCATTTTCCGCTCCGTATTTCTGACACCCATAAGTCTCGCTCCTGATCGTGTTCGAATTGAATTCCTCGATCGCTTCCAGCCCACTCCTTTAGTCCGCTAGGGTAGAAGACCATTTCGCGTACCGACGGCCGATCTGTCGGGACGTGAGCCCCTAAGAGTATCCGACCCGCGCCAAGTTTCGCCTTATAAAATTTGCCGCACTTGGAGTTTAACGGTCCTGCGAACAACGATCCTGCCAACAAAACGTTTGTAAGAGTCCACGACCTTTGCTTCGTGTCACATCCGTAAACGAGTGGAACTTCGTCACTTCTCAGGATAGCGGGAAATTTCAGGTTTTCGAACATTCCCAATACGTGCACCACACCCCTCTCGCCCGACTGAAAGGTGGCGACGCCGGGAATCTTATCCTCAGGATGGTCCGGCAACCACCACCACGCATAAATTTGTTCTCCGAACTCTGCATAATTTTGATAATTTTGTTCTCCGAGCTCTGACATTGTTGAATTTTCTAGTTATTGGCGTCATCCCTATAGGTACAACTAACGACGGTTTATCTTGGCCCCTCGTGTACCGATATGGGAGTCAGATGGCCGGAAAACGACAGCTAGGACCATATCGGACCGGATGAAATCAATCGAAAGGTGGTAGTCGGCTTTCTTCATATCAATAGACCGCAGGCCACCGATTGAGCAGATTTTCACAGATCATATCTGCGCCTATCGGTTCTATCCGTCAAATCTGTGTTCTATTCCCGATAACAAACCTTTCCTCTAACTATCGTCATTACCACTCGCACATCGTCATCCTCGAACGGATCGCCACTTAGAACTACCAGATCGGCATTGCACCCCGGCTCAAGTCGTCCACGATTCGGTCTTTGCGGTAGACCAAGAGGCGGCCACTCCGTATACGCACGTAAAGCATCAGTGCGTGATATCCTCTGTTCAGGGTACCAGGCCCCGGACAAAGCCTCACGGTTCACAAAAGCTCGTAGACCGAGGAGCGGGTCGGGGGATTCAATCGGAAAGTCAGAACCACCGAGCAATGGAGCTCCATGCTCGCGGAGGCTCCGCCAGCCATATGCATATAGACAGCGTTCCTCTCCGAGCCTTGCCTCGGCCATCTTTGCATCACTTGTGCAATGTGTTGGCTGGATTGTCGGGATAACATTGAGCGCAGCGAAACGGGGCACATCATCGGGGTGTACAATCTGGGCATGTTCGATACGAAGAAGAGCATCGGGATAGACAGGACGTAACCCTTCATAGGCATCGAGCACTAACCGATTGGCCCCATCTCCGATAGCATGTATCGCAATACCATAACCAGCCTCAAGAGGTTCGCGAGAGGCAACAACGATTTCTTCGGTTTCCATCATGCGAATTCCATACGTATCTGGCGCATCGTTGTATGGTTCGAGCAAATAAGCGCCACGAGATCCCAATGCACCATCCGAGAAAAACTTCACGCCGACGATTTCAAGATTAGGGCCAAGATTTCTCGGAACCGGTACGGCTCTCCATCGTTGGTTTTCTCCATCAAGAAAGGCATTGCAACGGATCGACATCCCACCAGACTCAGCAAGCTGCGTCATCGGCTCAAGCCAATGGTGATGTACGGTCATATCGTGTACTTCGGTAATGCCATAACGCAAACATTCCTCGATCCCATAACGGTACCAACCGATAATCTGTTCAGATGTGAATGAGGGCATATGTAGCTCCAGCACCTTTACTGCGTTGTCAATAAGGAGTCCGGTTGGCTCTCCATCTGCATCGACCCTCACTTCGCCTCCTTCGATCACCGATCCGCCATAAATCCCGGCGGCTTGCAGTGCCTGTGTGTTTAACCATGCAGCATGGGTGTCGATTCGGTAGAGAACGATCGGATTGTTCGGTGCAAGACTATCAAGAGCATTCTTATGAAACGCATCCAGATCGTTCCATCCTTCCTGATTCCATCCGAAGCCGATAATCCACTCTTCAGGCCTTCTGCCTTTTGCCTCTCTTGCTGTTCGCTCCAGACACTCGGTTGCAGAGTTTGCGTCACGGAGATCGACCCGCTCAGCCATCATTCCGGGCCCAATCAAATGACAATGGGTATCGACAAATCCAGGAAGGATCAGGGCATTGTCTGAGAGGGAAAGATCGGTTCCGTTGAGGATAAAGCGGTTCTTTTCGGAGGTCTCAACCGATTCAATACGGCTTCCGGCGATACGTAAAATCATTCTCAGTGACCCTTGGTCTCTTTGTGCATCGGTGGTGCGGGCTATGTTCTCGACAGCATATTATTTCGAGTGTCACCCTGGATGATGTACGATGTACGATGTACGATTTCAGATGTACGATGTTAGAATGC
>JAGWAZ010000012.1:16704-53039 GCA_021296135.1 Chlorobiota bacterium
CGTATCGTTCGTGTCGGTTTTACGGAGATTTCGTTGTTACTAAGAGTTCATAAGGCTAAAGATACATATCTATTTCAGTCCTTTATTAGAACATATCGGTGGTGTGCTATTACGGAAGAAGATACACCACCGAGACATTAAGAACACAAAAAGAGAGTTAGATCGCTCTCGTTACTGACCAGAGGAAATCGAGCTTCGTATAGCCGGCAAAGAGAGCGCCGTCTGCCGGATTGATAAAGCCATCCGGTTGATAGTGAGGAGTCTTCGGCCCCTACTTCCCAGGATTCTGCTGCCAGGCAGCAAGGCGTTGACAACTCATAGAGTTGCTGTTTACCCCGGTCCACTTGATCTTCTCTCCGGTCGACGTCGTTACCGTATCGCTCAGATTGGTTTCCACATAGGGATTGAGCGGAACAAATGGGTCGCCTGGTGGCGTCACCATAAAGTACGCCGTTTTCATTCAGAGCCGAGTGATTTTTATGCGAGGATCGAACTGTTGCCAAGAAAGGACGGTAAAGAGGTTATTCCAGCAATTGAGCGTTATTACGAAGCTGGGACACATACAACCCTTCTGGACCTACAGGATGTTTCGTCTGGCCTTTATGTCCTTGTCCTTGATAACAATAATGGTCAGAGAATACCAGGGACTGTAGTAGTAGTCAGATAAAAGGGAACTCAGGGGTTATCCTACTTCTGGGGCAAGCATCATCGTCGGAAAGTCGCCCTCCGGTAACCTTTGCGGTAAGACCTCACCATAACGATAGAACCATTGTGACGACCTGTCGGTCTCATCAAACCAAACAAGTCCACCCTCTGGAGTTGAGAGCAGATCACGACGGTTTCTGATCGGAAACTCCGTCAGTGATGGCCAGACGTAACGTGTTCCCGCCTTTTCCCAATAGTAGTCCGGACTCCTCCATGGAGACCGGACTACTATCTCAAGCGTTTTCTTCTGTAGCGTTAGTTTGAAATAACAATCGGCGAGACAAACTCCTTGTGTCCCGAAACCATCCTGCAGTAGTAGAGACCTGTGGGCAGAGTCCGTGTATCAAAGCCGACGCGATAGAGACCTGGCTGTTGATACTGATCAACAAGCGTGGCTATCTGATTGCCGGACGCATCGAAGAGCGTCAACCTTGTCTCCCCGTCCAGACCGAGACCATATTCTATCTCGACTGTACCTCCAGCCACAGGATTTGGCACCGCAACCGGCTGTGTGTACTTGGCCGAGGTCAACTCTATTAACCGCAGGTTCAGGCCACAGATAGGGTTGACATCGATTGTTGCATCGGCAATATCGGTGACTACGCACCGGTTGTTGAACTCAACATCGACGTAAATCGATCGCTTCAGATTGGTGTTAAAGAGAACACCAAATGGAACGCTGAAGAGTTTTTCGGAGCCCTCGGACGGTTTCAACAGTGCCTGAACGTTCAGAATCAGCCTGCCTCGCGTTGTAGCGCCGTCGATCGACACAACGCCTTCTGAGTGTACGAGCGGATTCAACGTAATCCGGTCTACACTGGTCGGCTCAAAGAGATCATTAGGGTCGTATGTGAGTGTAGCCTTGTAACCGGTTGCCTCGATATCATCAGGCAAATCATTTACCCACACTGTTGCGGTGATATCTTCACCAAGAACAGCCTGAGCTCCACCCTCATGCGTTCCGATTAAGGAGAGCTCTCCCGAAATGTCGAACGAGCTTCCAAAGCCTGTGAGCGGAACATCAATTTCAGACCGGGCTGGATCATTACTTTTTATCTTTATCGTGGCCTCCCGCGGGCCGTTACCGGTTACCGGCAGGAACTGAACTTTTAAAGTATTTGTAGAATCCTGCATTATCGTCAGCGTTTCTCCTTTTTCCGGAGGATCGAGCAGGGTAAACTCATCACTGTCCAACTCAATCTCGGTAACCTTCAGCTGAGCGCTTCCTTTGTTTTCAATAGTCACAGAAATTGTGTCGGCCTCGCCGAGGCATAGGCTGGCTGCAGGAGAAGCAGCGACCTCGATAGCAGCATTCTGAACAGTTCCTCTGCCAGTCCACCGAGAGCGCGCGTCGACACCATCATCCCCTGTTTCTGCCAGGAGGCGTGCCTCACGAAAGCCGGTCGCCTTTGCGGAGAAGTATCCGGTAATCGTTATGCTGTCGTTCTCATTCGGAATCAAAACGATTGGGAACTTTGTTCCGTCCGGAAGCTTGTAGCGGAAATCATCGTTACCGAAACCATCGTCGTCGGTAACGAAAATGAAATTATCAATCCGGACCGTGTCACGCCAGTCTCCCTCGGTCCAGTCGTCTCCCTCGAGGAAGAAGGCAACGGTACGGGGGGGGGACTCAGGATCGCCAAGATTCATCGAGCCGAAATCGAGATCATGTGTGCCAAGCCCGGGAACAACGCCGGTGCCGGTAAGACGGGAGAAGAGAGTTGTATCATCCTTCTCCCCGGTATTGAATATCACTGTCATCCTTCTTTCTCCTACCTCCGTTGGAGAGAACGAGACTCCTACCTTTATCGTTCCGCCGTTTGGCGGCACTGTTACGTTACGGATCGCGTCTTCATCGACGAAATCAAAATCGGTGGTATTTCCAGTCCTCCGCTTGATACCAAAGACATTGGCATCGGCCTCGCCGTTATTTGTGATCGTCACTGTCTTGAAGTATGGTCCGGTCCCGACCCTCTTCCTTCCCCAATTGGCTGACGTTGCAAACAAAGCTGCATCGATACCGACTCCCATAAGTTCACCGACCGGATCGTTTTTCGGATCATAAGGAGCATTGTGTTGAAAAACGACCGAATCCTTAAACGTACCCTCAGTAGTCGGACGGAAACCGACAAGAAGCGTACGTGGTAGTTCACCCCCCTTCAATTCCAATGGAAATGCAGGCAGACCATCGGGAAGCATAAAGACAGGATCTGTTGGTTCGGTTCCACCTTCAATTCTCAATGTGCCAGTCCCGATATTGCTAATCGATATTTCATGCACATCAACAGGCTGATTAATAAGAACATCTCCCCAGTCTTTGTCAGTGACATAGATGATCGGCTTGACCGTTTCAGCGCGCGTCAGTGAAAGCCAGAGAAGACCACAATCATCCTCAACTCCGATCGAGTCAACAAATGGACCTTCTACCGTTGCATCAAAGCGAATGATTGCTTCCTGCGGTGTTCCCGGAACTAACGTAAAACCTCCCTCGGGTGAAACAATGTAAAAGCCTTTACCTCCATCCTGCAGGAGCATCCCTTTGATGTCAATGCTTCGCTCGCCATTGTTGGTAATACTTACCGGGAGCTCAGGACTGGTTCCCGTAAAGACCTCACCAAAGTCAAGCGGGTCAGGTTCGATAGTGATGTTGCGTACGAAGTAGCGGACCGTGTCGCTGGAGACGTTGCCTGCCGCGTCACTGGCAACAATGATTGCCAGAGCATCTTGAGTCCGGTCTATAACCTTAAGAGTATAGGACGTAGCTCTACTAGAATTTGATATGAAGGAGGGATCGAGCTCAAGTTTGTAGTTGAAACTTCCATCGCCCAGCTCTACAGTTGAAAGGTTTGTACGAATAGTAGCATCATCTGGGAAGTCCGTAATTGTACCCCTCACCGTTCCATCACACTCTTGTTCCCCTTCAATCAGTGGAGGATTAACATCTGGCAATACAAGATTCGCCGTGGCAACCGATAAAGGATAGCCATAAGAGTCATACTCTGCTGTGCCATAAACATAGCCTGCTATAAGACCAGTAGTGCGAACCCGATGTACACCACTGCTGATCGGAGCAGTCAAACCAACGTATGTCTTTTCATAAAGTTTCGTATCGAAAGTACGCAGTATGTTGCCTGCAATATTAACTACCTTTTTCCATTCGCCACTACCAACTTTTGTGATTTCTGCATCGAATATCGCTCCGGAATCACCTATCAGGTTAATGAAGTTCTGCGGGAAATCAATTGGATCTGGCGTAGAAAAGAGAAACCCATTCTGATATTGCTCAACAGGAGTGAGTATCATGTAGAAAGGATCTGTGCGGATCGAGTTATCATATTCCTGACTATTGTTATATTGTGCAACAAAAATCCGTTTATTGGAACTAAACTCTATGGGACCTCGATCTCCTGCTCTATACTCAAACCATCCATTAAGACCTTCTGCTCCTCCTACTCGGGTAAGTCTTGCATGGATATTACCATTAATCATGACTTCAGCCCCAGGTTCTCCGGCAAATATCCTGTACGTGTCCCCCTTTATCCGTCCCTGAATTGGCATCGCCTGATAAAATTTTCCCCAAGACTCAACTGGAGTAAGCATTTCGACAATATGATCGCAAGCCCAATAGGTTTCGTCAGGTAAAAAGGTGCAGTTTTGCCCTGCAGTTACAGTAATTGGTTTATTAGCAACAATGACTGTACCGGAAAGATCACTTTTAAAACCGACTGACATTGCGGAGAAAACATCTCCCTTATTCAGAGCAATAGAAATGCGTTCCTCACTTTCGTTAAGAATCTCCGTGTTTTTAGTATCCGGGTGTGTAATCGAAACTCTTGTACCATCATATGGAGCAATAATCATGTACTGTGAAGGCAAGTCATAGTAATTGTTAGGGACATTAGAAGCTGCAGTAGCTACTATATACTCTCGTCCAAGCGCATTAACAGGCAGAGCTAAAAATCCGTCACTTGTGAACTTTTGACTATTCATGCCATAAACAATTATAGGATCTTCAGCAATAACTCGCACTGCCTTGTTTCTATAGACTCGGTCGTCAGGTATCGGAAGTCCGGGAGTTATCACAAAAGCTTGCCCTTCCATCGGGGATAGTTCAACGATTTTAATGTCATTCGGTACGGTTGTAAACCTCGTTTTGAACTGATCACCTATATAAACCTCTACTCTCGTTGCAACTCCGGAACTGATATGCAACTTAATGTATCTTCGTCCAGCCTCCCACTCCGCATTCGCAGGAAATGAAAAATAGAATTCCCTTCCAACGTTATTCGGTCCAAACGGTACCGGGAAGTTTGGTGACTTGAACGTCTCGCCCGGATCTTGCGCGGGAAGGGAAACTGTGCAGACCGCAAACAAGAGAAGGGTAGAGGAAGTGCGAGAAAGTAATCTGTAGATCATATTCAGTCCCTTAATAGTTTAGATATAGCGTTGGTAGTCGTCCATTCCGATTCTCTAAAATACCAAAACGTGCGGAAAATACCAAAACGCACAGAGATAGAATGACGATCATTACATACTTCAAAATTATGTCATGGAGCAATGGTGTAGCGTGCTAGAGCATCTCAACAATAAGACCCGACAAAAGGCACTAATGTTACAGAATCTGCAATTTGCAAACAACACGTAATATCGAACAGACTCCATGGATTTGCGTAGAAATGCCCTCTCCTTGTCTCTCGTTCTCCTTGTCTCCTTGTCCCCCCACTCTGCTTGTCTCCTTATGGGGCTATCAACTTGGCAAACCTGGAAAACATTCTCTGATTCAGCGGCTTATTCAGCGTATAGCCAAAACAACTACATCATAAATCGCACATCGTTGATCGACATTCTTAGATCGAACGTCGCTCTGCGACTCGGATGGCATCAATCCTCTCCAAAATGTGGGATTGATCCGGGGAAGAGAAGGCCGTAGAACGGCCTGAGTCGAGGCCGAGAGAATCACCTTGTCCCAGCCGTCAACGGCTGGGCTATGGAAGGGCGTTTACTCCCGAACGTTCGTCTACCTCTAGCCCCGACGTTTACGTCGGGGTCAGAAGAGTACTCTCGATGCAATTAAGGCCATTGATGGCCTTACCCTCAATAACCGTCAACGGCTGGGCTATCTTCTTGCCAGTTTCCTCTTCGTCTGTATCAGCATTAGCTCTGTAGGAGCGACGCGCTTCCTTCTAATCTCTACATCATACTTCGTACATCGAAAATCGTTGCTCTTTATTCGTAAATCTTCTCTTCTTCGATCTCAGAACAAGGATGTACGATGTACGATCTTAGAAGTTGAACCATTCATGGAAACTGCTTTCAGCTATCGGCTTTAGCTGTGAACTCCGACCCCTCGACTCCTCGATTCCTTGTCTCCTGTTCTCCTTGTCTCCCTTCATCCCTCTACCAACATTCCATCTTCGATCCTCAAGGTTCGATCTGCTTTCTCTGCCAATCCCTGGTTGTGGGTCACGATAATGAACGTACGATTCTCAGCCCGGCTCAGATTCCAGAGGAGATCGTGGAGTCGTTCTCCTGTTTCAGAATCAAGGTTGCCGGACGGTTCATCGGCCAGGACAAGCGTCGGCTTGGGAATCAATGCACGGGCTACTGCCACACGCTGTTGTTCACCTCCGGAAAGCTCACCTGGTTTGTGGTCGGCACGGTCGGCAAGCCCGACCAGATCGAGGTGGTGCCGCGCTGCTTTCAACGCATCTTTCAACCCAACTCCCCGAATCAACAAGGGCATTGCCGTGTTCTCCGCAGCCGTAAACTCTGGAAGCAGATGATGAAACTGGAACACAAAACCGACGTTCCGGTTACGAAAAGGAGCAAGCTCGGCCGGGTTCATCTGGTCCAGCCGTCGTCCGGCAATCTCTACTTCCCCACCCGTCGCGGAGTCAAGTCCTCCGATCACATGGAGTAACGTGCTCTTACCAGCACCGGAGCGTCCAACAACAGCAGCAATCTCTCCTCTCCACACATCGAGCGAAACGCCTTGTAAGACAGGAAGGGATTTTCCCTCAAGATGATATTCCTTCTTCACATTTCGCAGACGGACAACCGGTTCCGCCCCGGTTTGGTTCGATGGTTCGGTCATGTATGTGTCCTTGGATTTTTGTCCGTCAATCTCGGGAAACGGCATCATGGTGTTTGAGAAATTACATTGTTAATCCGGAAGAAGACGTTCATTCTCATTGCTCCTGACTTCCAGTCGGGGGTGTGGATCCGACCAACGAGGCAGGAAACGGCTTCAAACCGTTTCCCAGACTCTCAGGCAGTTCCGGGCACCCCGATCACCGCGAAGCAGCACCGAAGGTAATCAGGGTGTTAATGGGAGAGGTTGGCCTTCTGTGCAGAATCACTCATTCCTCCCGCCACTGCGGACTGAGCGTTAGCGTGCCCTTCGGGCGCAACATCGAGTTTGCCCCTGGCAGTCCCCGAAGGATCGGGACAAGCTGAAGAGCTGCGGCTACCGATCATCATTAGTACTTATCAATCAATATTGCTGAACTCTGTACAAACAGAAATGCCGGCTTGCTGAGGAGCCGGGCAAAGAATACGATGATCATCCACACTTTACAAGATTGTTCCTAATAGAGAGATCATTTTTTGATAGCCAACACTGTTGTTGCTCCCTCATAGTTGAGCTCATAACCCTACAAGACTTTTTGATTGCATGCACGATCCAGGCGTCGTATCTTTGCCTTAGAGTGAAGTGGGCAGCGGAGTCGCGTGCCCATTTTTTATTTGCCTGAGGTGAAACTCCGGGATGGCAGATCTGCCAGAACATATCGAGCAGAAAATCGCTGAAATTGTTGAAACTGAGGGTCTTTTCCTTCTGGAAATTATCCGGCGAGGTCAACTGAATTCGACCGTTCTGGAGATTATCGTTGATAGTGAGAAAGGAGCTAATCTCGAGACTCTTGCTCATATCAGTCGAACTATCAGCAAGATGCTCGATCAAGCGAGGGAAGTTATCAAAGGAGGGTATCGCCTTGATGTGTCGACTCCCGGACTTGACAGGCCTTTGAAACATAATTGGCAATTCCGAAAAAACATCGAACGCCTTCTGAGGGTGACGTGGCAAGGGGAAGAGGAACACCGGACAGATCTCTTTCGATTGCTGAGCGCTACCGACTCAGGATTGACCCTCGAAATAGCTCGCAAGGGTACAGGCAAAAAAACGAACGGGAGAAAGAAGATCGGTTCAGCAGAGCCAATTTTCCTTTCGTTTGAGCAGATAGAACGAGTAACGGTGGAACCGGAAATATAAACCAATTAAAAAAGGGGTAGGACATAGTAGACAATATATATGAGACCCAGAGCAATCCATCTCCCTATATTCTACTCTGCATGCTACCTGTTACCTACGATTTTTCATTGTGCACTGAAATCATTTTGCATTGATACGATGGCCAAGCGTAAGACCAAATCAAAGATCAACAAAGGGCAGATCATTAAAGCGTTCGCCGAAATGGCACGGCAGAAGAGCATCGACCGCGATCTGCTTCAAGGAATAATCGAGGATACGTTCGCACAGATGGTGCGGAAGAAGTATGGCCCTAAAGCCGAGTTCGACATCATTGTAAACATGGAGAAAGGGGATATCGAAATCTACCTGATCCGTGAAGTTGTTGAAATAGTGGAAGACCCAAGTCTTCAGATTTTATTGGAAGATGCAAACAAAGGTGAAGAGGAATACGAACTCGAGGATGAACATCTGATGGAGCTAAACCTCGAAAACCTTGCTGATAACTTTGGTCGGCGGATGATTGCCATGGCGGGTCAGATGCTCAGCCAGCGTGTGCGGGAGGTTGAAAAGGAGAACATCGTAAGTGAGTATATGGAGAAGATCGGAGAGATTATCGTTAGTGAAGTTTATCAGGTACGGCGCAACGATGTCTACGTTCAGCATAACCGTGTTGAGCTTAGGATGCCCCGTAGTGAGCAAATCTGGCGCGAACGATACAAGAAAGGAGAGACTCTCCGCGCGTTGTTGAAAGAGGTGCGTTCCGACGAGGGAACATCTTCGCAGCCGGAGATCATCATCTCACGAAGCGACCCGATGTTCCTGTACAAACTGATGGAGATTGAGATTCCGGAAATCTATGACGGCATTATCGAGATCAAGTCGATTGCTCGTGAACCGGGTGAGAGAGCCAAAGTAGCTGTCCTTTCACATGACGAACGTGTTGATCCGGTCGGAGCGTGCGTTGGCATGAAGGGTGTCCGCATTCACTCTATCGTTCGTGAACTTTCGAATGAAAGCATTGACGTTATCCCTTACGATTTGGATTCCAAGACGTTCATCTCACGCGCTCTCTCACCGGCAAGGATCAAGGAGATTACAATTGATGATGAAACAGGCACGGCGACTGTCCTTGTTGCAGACGACCAGGTTTCCCTTGCAATCGGTCGTGGTGGCCAGAACGTTCGTCTTGCAATGAAGCTGACAGGTCTCACAATTGATCTGGTTAAGGAGGGTGGCGAGGATATCGAGTTAATTGAGTTTAAGGATGAGCTTGGTGACAAGCTATACGAAAGCCTTATAATGCTCGATATCGAGACGGCTAAAGAATTCCTTAGGGCTGATGAACAAATGCTGTTGGAGATCGAGGGAATGACGCCCAAAAAGCTGAGCGAGATACGCGCAATCATGCTTGTTGAGTTCGATGAGAACGAGCTACGTGATATTCTCCCACATCTGAACGTCGACTCAGTTCTCCAGACCAATGCTAACGGAGCGTCAGCTCACAACGGAGAAACTTCCGATGTTGAAAAAACGGAATCTTCTGCGCCGGAGGAAACACCGGGTAATGGTCGGAACGATGAGGAAACGAATGATACAGTTGAGGAAGCCGCAATTGCCGATGAGAGCAACTCCAACGCAGAAGAAGAGAGTTCTGCGGGAGAATCGAGCGAGGAGGCTATCGAAAATCCGCCTGCTACCAATGGTTCAGAGGATGAAGTGAATGAAGCATCGTCTGAAGAAAAAGCTCTTCCCACTAATGAGGGAGATACAAATAATGAACCGGCGGAACTCAACGAAGATGATATACAAACGGCATAGAAGGCCCCATTATAGAGCTTTCTTGTCCGTTATTACAGTGCTTTGGAGTTTTCCGTAGTTCCTCCTTTGATAAGGAGGGGAAGCGATACGATACATAATATCGGTGTAGAGTGCAGGATATGTTACCCGCGAGGATGAAATCGAACTGATAGACGCGAAGATTATCTGATTCTGAATCAACGCCGCATGGCAGCTACTACAGAGAAAAAGAAGACATACAGGCTATTCAAACTTGCATCCGAGTTAAATATCGGACGCGAGACGATCGTTGAGTTCCTGAACACAAAAGGCTTTGAAGTGCCAAACAAGGCGATGACGAAGCTTGATCAGAAGATGTACGATCTGGTGATGAGTAAGTTCGAAAAAGAACATCGCCAGATCGAAAAGCAACGTCGTAAAGTTGATGCTTACCATGAACGGCGGGCAAAATCTCGCAAGTCTGAGGAAAAGGAGAAGGAGATTGAGACCGAAGAGGCTCGGGTAACGCCACAGGATACTCAACCGCAGAAGAGAGCGAAAAAGAAAGTAGAAAGCAAACCGGTTCAAAGAATTCAGGAGCCTGAAGAGCTTGAGCCAACAACTGAAGTTGCTGAAGCCGAGCCCGAAGAGGCAACCGCCGAAGTTATAGCAGAGGCTACAACCGAAATTGAAGAGCAATCAAGCGAAGACAAAACGAAAGAAGTAGTTGAGCTTGAGAGCGAGCCCGAAGAAGCTGTTGCTGAGGTGGTGGAAGAGCCGGTTGCGCAAGTTTCAGAAGACGAAGTTGAGCAAGAACAACCGGAAGCCGAAGAGACTCTGCCGGAGCCGACCGTTGAAGAACCATCTGAAGTTGATGAGGATGAGATTGACGAGAGTTATGAAGGCGATGAGGAAGAAGACGAAGTTGAGCAGGAGGATGAGCCGGTCATGGAGAAACCGAAGCTCAAAGGACTCAACGTTGTTGGTAAAATCAAGATCGCAAAGAAAGAGGCCGACGAAAAGGTTGCACGCAAAAAGAAACGGAAACGCATCCGTGAGTCCAAGTCTGTCGACATCAATGCTGAGGTCGGAACAAACAAGCAGAAGAGCAGGAACGGAAGCGGGAAGACGACCGAACGGACCGAAAAGAGGAAGCGGAAACGCAAGGGCGTCAATGTCAGCCAGGAGGATGTGCAGAAGGCAATTCGCCAGACGTTCTCTCGAATGGACGACCGAACCGGATCAGCTCGTCAGAAACGGAGTCGCCAGAAACGAGAAGAACATCGTGAGCAACGCGAATTGGAGATGATGGAACACATCGAGAGTGAGACCACTCTCCATGTAGCTGAGTATGCAACGGTTGCGGAGCTCGCCGGCCTGATGAACGTCGATGTCTCGGAAGTCATCACCAAGTGTATCGGCCTTGGCTTGATGGTCTCCATCAACCAACGTCTGGACAAGGATACCATTCAGTTAGTTGCCGACGAGTTCGACTTCACAGTCGAATTCCAGCAAGAGTATGCTGAGGATGTTCTTGCTGAGGATGAAGACCCGGAAGAAAACCTGAAACCACGTGCTCCTATCGTCACGATTATGGGACACGTCGATCACGGAAAGACCTCTCTTCTCGACTATATTCGTCGTGCCAATGTCGTTGCTGGTGAGGCTGGAGGCATCACGCAGCATATCGGTGCGTACGCGGTAGAACTTGAAGGCGGACGTCACGTTGCCTTCCTTGATACACCGGGTCACGAAGCCTTCACGGCAATGCGTGCCCGTGGCGCTCAGGTTACGGACATCGTTGTGCTGATTATTGCTGCCGATGACTCGGTTATGCCTCAGACTGTGGAGGCAATCTCACATGCCCAGGCAGCAGGAGTACCGATGGTTGTGGCCATCAACAAGATCGACAAACCCGACGCCAACCCCGATCGAATCAAACAACAGCTTGCTGATCGGAATGTTCTGGTTGAGAATTGGGGAGGCAAAGTGCAAGCAGTGGAGGTTTCTGCAAAGCAGGGAGCAAATGTTGACAAACTTCTTGAAGCAATTCTTCTCGAAGCAGAAATTCTTGACCTGAAGGCAAACCCGGATCGTCTCGCTCGTGGCACAATCATAGAAGCTGAGATTGATAAGGGACGCGGTGCCGTTGCCACTGCTTTGGTGCAGAAGGGGACCCTGAGAGTGGGAGATCCATACATTGCCGGACAGTATTCCGGTCGTATCCGTGCAATGTTTGATGAGCGAGGACATCGCGTTGAGGAGGCCGGTCCATCAATCCCTGTACAGATTCTTGGCCTCGACGGTGTACCCGATCCGGGCGATAAAATGGTTGTTGTTGAAAGCGAACAGGAAGCAAAAGAGATTGCCATCAAACGTCAACAACTTCGACGCGAACAAGGGTTCATGCAGGCACGACGTCGCTTTACGCTTGATGATATTTCCAAGCAGATCGCTCAAGGCGAAGTACGGGAACTCCTGCTTCTCATCAAGGGAGACGTTACCGGTTCAATTGAAGCGCTGGCCGATAAACTGCAGGAACTCTCAACCCCGGAGGTGAGCGTCACCATCGTGATGAAAGGGGTAGGCGAGATTACCGAGTCAGATGTGAATCTGGCAATGGCCTCGGAGACGCATGCTATCATTATCGGCTTCCACGTCCGCCCGAATCTGAAAGCTCGGAAACTTGCCGAAGCTGAGGGAGTTGATATTCGCACCTATCGGGTCATTTATGAAACCGTCGAGGAGATTCGTGCTGCGCTCGAAGGTATGCTCGATCCGGAAGAGAAGGAAGAGGTGATCGCAACGGTTAAAGTACGCAATATCTTCAAGATTTCTCGTCTTGGCACAATCGCCGGTTGTTATGTGGCAGATGGCAAGGTCAGTCGCAACGATAATGTTCGCCTGCTCCGCGATGGCTTCGAGGTCTATGAAGGAACGATCTCTTCACTGAAACGGATGAAAGATGACGTGCGTGAAGTAGAGCAGGGATTTGAATGTGGCATTGCCCTCGAGAACATGAACGACATCAAGGTTGGCGATATTATCGAGGCTTATCGTACTATTAAAATCAAACGTAAGCTGGAGAACCAGCCTGTCCCGGCGGCTGAAGCCTGATTCAATCAGAAAGGAAAAATTCAAAAGATAGAACCCGGATCTACCGAGAAGCGCACGCCCCTGCAAACAGAACGTGCGCTTCCGCGTTAAGAACCTTTTATCGGCTCAACTCTCTAACTTACCGCTGACACTCTTTTTAAATTTTCATTGATACCTCGTGTCTATCAGAACTGAAAGAGTCGGCGCATTGTTGCGACAAACGTTAGCAACGCATTTTCAAGGAAAGTTACCGGACTATTTGGATGGGATGGTAACAATAACCGCCGTTCGTGTATCGGCTGATCTTGCGATCGCTAAAGTCTATATCAGCATCTTTAACAGTAAGACCGACCCTGGCATTCTGGTAAAGCGTCTGAACGCTCATCAAAAAGAGATACGGACCGCCCTTGCACGCGATGTGCGCCTACGGAAGATGCCGGAGTTTCGTTTCTTCCTCGACGATACGCTCGACACAGCAAAACATATCGACAAGTTGATCGAGAAAGTGCGAGCGGAAGATGAAGAGCAGCGTGCTGCCCGGGGCGAAACCGGCGAATTTGACAAAGAGATCAGGAGTAATGGAGACTGATCCGAACTTTGGTCTTCCTGTGATTCGCCGGGGCCAGCTTGTTGAATTCAATCCGGGAATTTCTGATGAGGCCGGAGTGTTACTCCTGGTTGACAAGCCGCTCGACTGGACATCATTCGACGTGGTTGCCAAAGTCCGCAAGGCTCTCGGTATCAGGAAAGTAGGACATGCCGGAACTCTCGATCCGTTGGCAACAGGTTTGTTGATTCTCTGTCTGGGCAAAGCAACCAAGGTGGCAGAGAAGCTACAAACAGAAGAGAAGGAATACAAAGGAACGATGCGACTTGGCGCGACAACCAGGACTGAGGATGCCGAAGGAGAGGAGCAAGATGTTTGCTCGGTCGATCATCTTACCAGCGAGGAGATAAGGACCGCTACGGATTCATTCCTTGGAGAGTCTCTTCAAATCCCGCCGATGTTCTCCGCCAGAAAAGTAAAGGGAAAACGCCTCTATAAACTGGCTCGCAAAGGAATTGAGGTTGAACGCCCCGCAAAGCCGATCACGATCCATGAGTTCGAGATCACTCGAATTGATCTGTCAGACAATCGACCACAGATCGACTTTCGTGTCTGCTGCTCAAAAGGAACATACGTTCGCTCACTTGCCCGTGACCTGGGCCAGAAGCTTGGTGTCGGCGGTTATCTCCTGAGGTTGCGTCGCACAAGAATCGGATCGTTTTGTATGGAGGATGGAGTAGGAATTGAGGAGATTATTTCATTCAATCGCAGTCCCTCACAAGATTGAATGGAGGGATTCGTAATTTTCAGGCATCCATTCTACATCAATTGTTGTTGAAACATGGAAGTTACTGCTGAAATTTTACAAGGTGATTCCCCTGAAGTTCTCAAAGGACTTGAGGATAATTCTATCGATCTGATTTTCACATCTCCACCATACGCCGACAGTCGCAAGGATACATATGGAGGTATTCATCCAGATAGGTACGTTGAATGGTTCTTGCCGGTTTCTGAACAGCTTCTCCGTGTTTTAAAACATGATGGTTCGTTTGTCCTAAACATCAAGGAAAAGGTTGTAAAGGGCGAACGAAGTACATACGTTATTGAACTAATTCTTGCCTTACGTCAACAGGGATGGCTTTGGACAGAAGAATTTGTATGGCATAAAAAAAATTCCTACCCCGGCAAATGGCCAAACAGATTCCGTGATGCTTGGGAGCGCCTTCTACAGTTCAACAAAAATCGCAAGTTCAAGATGTATCAGGAAGAAGTCATGGTGTCTATGGGAGACTGGGCAAAGTTGCGTTTGAGGAATCTTAGTGAGACAGATAAACGTCGTGACAACTCCAGGGTAGGAAGCGGCTTTGGTAAAAACATCTCAAATTGGGTAGGTTGTGACAAGGTCTATCCTGATAATGTCATTCACCTCGCAACCGAATGCAATAACAAGAATCATAGTGCTGCATTCCCTGAAAACCTGCCGACATGGTTTATTAAGCTTTTCACAAAAGAAGGAGATAATGTTCTCGATCCTTTTGCTGGCTCCGGAACAACTCTGGTTGCAGCACGGAAGTTGCGCCGTAACTCTGTCGGCATCGAGATTGTGCCAGAATACGTAGAGATGGTAAAGGAACAACTGAGAACATCTGAACTCTATTTATTCGAGGAGGTTGAGGCGTATGAGAGTCCTGAATCTTGATGAGGTCAAGGAATTTGTCGAGGAGAACATCGGAGAGTTTCATAAGAAGAGAATTGAAAGACTCGGTCAATTAAAACTCTACAACATTCTCAAGAGAAAGAACCCATATCTATTTCGTGCAAAAGATATTCTGACCGCACAAGAGTTAGTTGAAAGTATTCTGGATGCATATCTTATCGTCGCAGGAAGAAACGATCTTTGGAGATTTCCTTGAAAAGCTCGCCATCTTTATCAATGGGCGCGTCTATGGTGGTGAAAAATCCTCTGCAGAAGGGATTGATCTTGAGTTTGAGAAAGAGAGCATTTGGTACATCGTTGCTATCAAGTCTGGACCTAATTGGGGTAACAGCTCTCAAATCGCACGAATGAAAGACCTCTTTCGCAAAGCCAGACGCATACTTGGAACTAACCGTAAGGAACAAAACGTTATTGCCGTCAATGGATGCTGCTATGGCAAGGATAACAATCCGGATAAGGGTGAATACATAAAGCTTTGCGGGCAGAGATTTTGGGAATTCATTTCTAATGATTCAAGTCTTTATGCCAAAATTATTGAACCGCTTGGACATCGAGCAAAAGAAGAGAATACAGGCTTTATAAAGGAAGAGTCTCTTCTCATCAACAGGTTAACAATGGCCTTTGGAGTGGAATTCTGCTATGGAAACGGTGAAATTGATTGGGATAAACTGGTACAGTTCAATTCTGCTGCTGACAGTGCCACATGATCATCTACAACTCCCTTCAGGAAATCCCACATCGGTCAGGAACTGCCCTCACCATCGGCACGTTTGATGGTCTGCATCTGGGGCACCGAGCAATTCTCGATGAACTGCTGCGCGTCGCTGCTGGCCTTGAAGGTCGAAGCATGGTACTGACGTTTGATCCACACCCGCAAGAGGTATTGCGCAAAACCGGCGACTCGGTCCCAATCCTGACCCCTATCGGAATCAAACTGGGGCTCCTGGAACGCCATGGAGTTGATGTGGTTATTGTTCTCCCGTTCACGCGAGAATTTGCAGCAACCCCCTGGCAGGAGTTTATCGACCAGTTGATTGAACATGTCGGTCTGGCACATATGGTTGTTGGTCACGACCATGCTTTTGGAAAGAATCGGGAAGGGAATGCCGAATCATTGCGGGAGTATGGAGCCGAACGTGGTTTCACCTTCACGCAAGTTGGACCGTTGTTGGTCGATACGGAAACGATCAATTCAACAAAGATTCGTTATGCACTTCGTACCGGCAACCTCAAACAGGCCAATCGGTGGCTTGATCGTCCTTACGCTCTTCAAGGGAACGTTGTGACCGGAGATGGTCGGGGGAAACAGATTGGCGTGCCAACGGCAAACATTCAACCTCTGAATCCTAACCAGCTTGTCCCGGCAAATGGAGTTTACGCAGTACGTACGTTCATTGATGAATACGGGACTTCCTATAACGGCATGGCGAACATCGGCGTTCGCCCGACATTCACTGAAGGAACCGAAAAGACCATCGAAGTTCATCTTTTTGATTTCTTTGATGAAATTTATCACCGACTGGTAACAGTTGAATTCATTAAGTTTGTTCGCTCTGAGCAAAAATTTGCCTCGAAAGAGGAGTTTTCAGCTCAACTGAAGAAAGATCGGGAAGCCTCTATCGCATCCCTAACATAATTGATAAGGAATTGTCGGTAGTAGTACTTTCGTCCATGTGAGACCGAAGAGCAACTACCATAACGATAACACTAATAGACTGCAATTCGGAGCGGTACCTATGTCATTGACAAAAGAACGGAAAGCTGAGCTGGTGGCGAAGTATGGCGACAATCCGGATGATACCGGTAAGACGGAGGTTCAGATTGCCATCCTTACTGAGCGCATCAAGTCGCTCGGGCCACATTTTGATAGCAACAAAAAAGACAAGCACTCGTTGCGTGGTCTTATGAAGATGGTCGGCAAACGTCGCCATCTACTCGATCATCTTGCCGAGAAGGATATTGAACGCTATCGTTCAATCATCAAGGAACTTGGTATTCGTAAGTAGGAACCAAAACAGGGGTTTGTTCGAGGATCGAGCAGCCTCTTTTTGATTACCGGATCTCGGAAGCATTATAGCAAATGCCAAGCACTAAGCACTAAGAACTACTATCTAAATATTCTGTGCCAGCGTAATCTCAGACGAGACTTTGTCCCCATAACAGAACTGTAGAGAAAAGTTGTTTGAAGAATATGAGAAGGTCAAGAGCAGCCGAATCTCCAATGCTTCGACCCGATTCGGAGCATCGGAGATTTTGCTCGCTACTCCCTTCTTCTATCTTCTAACTTCTCTGCTCGTTCGATCTTAGGCCGAAGCGTCGTTGTGAGGATTGCCTGCACACCTTTACTGCATCATGCAATCGTTCTGCGTTAGCGCTGAACAATGATTGCCCACATTAACGGAGGTATCCACACAGATGGAACGTAAAACTGTAAGCCGAGAGATCGGCGGCAAAACCATTTCTCTTGAAGCCGGACTATACGCACAACTTGCTGAGGGAGCCGTCATGGTCCGTTGTGGCGACACAATGCTGTTAGCGGTTTCTGCTTCCTCAGGTAGTCCACGCGAGGGAATCGACTTTCTTCCGCTTCAGGTTGAATATCGTGAGAAGTATGCAGCAGCCGGCAAAGTGCCCGGTGGCTTTTTTAAGCGCGAGGCTCGACCAAGCGAGCATGAAATTCTTTCAGCACGCCTGATCGATCGACCAATCCGACCGATGTTTACCAAAGGATGGACATATGAAACACAGCTTATCTGCAACGTCATGTCGTTCGACCAGGAGAATCAGGCAGATGTGCTTGGCGCTATTGGCGCCTCGGCTGCACTGCTCCTTTCAGGTATGCCATTTGAGGGGCCGATCTCCAACGTTCGTGTTGCACATGTCGATGGTGAATTCATTGTCAACCCTACGTACGAAGAAATGGAGGATTCGATTCTGGAGATTGTTGTCTCCGGCACCGATGATTCCATCACAATGGTAGAAGGAGAGGCGCGGGAAATCAGTGAAGACTTGTTTGTTGATGCGCTTGAATTTGCCCACGGCCATATCCGTGAACTGAACGCATTGCAGCGCGAACTGGCAGATCTCTTTGAGATAACCCAGCGCGAGATGCCGGAGAAACAGGAGACACCGGAGGAGATCGTACAGCTCGTTCACGAGTATGCTGCGCAGAGAGCAGCCGACAACGTTCGCCAGCCCGGTTCAAAAGATGAGCGACGCGATCGATATAAAACGCTTCGAGAGGAGGTCTCAAACCTGGTTGCAGAAAAGTTCTCAGGAGAAGCCCATGAAGAGCTTGAGCTGGAACCGATTGTTGAGTCGCTGATGTATGATCTCGAAAAATCGTCAATGCGCCAGATGATCCTTGAGGAGAAAATACGACTCGATGGACGTGGACTCACCGACATCAGGCCAATCTCCTGCGAAGTCGAAGTGCTCCCTCGTGCTCATGGCTCAGCACTGTTCACTCGCGGCGAAACTCAATCCCTGACCACGTTGACTCTCGGCACACGCCTTGATCGTCAGCTCATCGACGGACTCCTCCCGAAACACGAAAAACGATTTATTCTTCACTACAACTTTCCGCAGTTCTCTACAGGTGAAACCGGCCGCTATGGCTCGACCTCACGCCGTGAAGTCGGGCACGGCAACCTTGCCGAACGTGCGCTCACAGGAATGATTCCCGACGAGGAAGAATTCCCTTACACAATCCGAATCGTCTCCGATATTCTGATGTCAAACGGCTCCTCCTCAATGGCGACCGTCTGTGCAGGAAGCCTTGCAATGATGAGCGGTGGCGTACCGTTGAAGAAACCGGTTGCCGGTATCGCGATGGGACTAGTAAAAGATGCGGATCACGTCGCCGTGTTGAGTGATATTCTTGGCGATGAAGATTTTCTTGGCGACATGGATTTCAAGGTAACGGGAACACATGATGGTATCACAGCCTGCCAGATGGACATGAAGGTTCAGGGACTCTCCTTCGATATTATCCGTACAGCCCTGGCACAGGCAAAGGAGGGACGTTTCCATATTCTGGATAAGATGGCTGAGGCTATCAGCGATTCTGCCGAACAGCTTTCCAACTATGCACCGCGCCTGACCACAATCCAGATTTCAGTCGATATGATTGGAGCAGTGATCGGCTCAGGTGGCGAGACAATCAGAAGCATCGTTGCTGAGTCGGGAGCAGACCTTGATGTTCAGGATGACGGCACAATTGTGATTGCGGCAACAAGTGGTGAGTCGGCCGACAAGGCAATCGAGATGATCGAGGATATCACGCGGGAGCCGGAAGAAGGAGAAGTTTATGAAGGGCGCGTCACACAGATCCGTGAGGGTCTTGGCGCGATCATTGAGTTCCTGCCGAAGAAGACCGGTCTGCTCCACATCTCGGAGATCGCATACGAGCGAACGGAAAACGTGGAGGATGTCTTCAGTGTAGGGGATCGCCTGGAAGTAAAACTGCTGGAAATTAGTGATGGACGATATCGTCTGAGTCGCAGAGCACTTCTACCGAAACCGGAAGCATGGGAGGAACGAGAGGATAATCGGCGTGGAGGTGACCGCAGAGGAGGGGATCGACGTGGTGGTGGTAATCGGCGTAGGAACAAGGACTAACTTTGCTCACATTCGAGCAACGTTGCACTTTAGATTTGAATTCACCAATAAAAATTCTATTTTTATGTTATCCTAAAAAGAAAGTCACACAAAAAAGTCACAACTATCAAGGCAACAATGAGACGAGTTTTAACCACAGCAATCCTCTTCCTGTTGGGAACCGCAGGAGTCCTGCACGCTCAGATTCCCGGTCCGCTTCAGGAAGAAGAGGAATTCAAAGTTTTCACACCGCAGAATGCGGAGGGCTACTTTAAGCCGCTCTACACTTCGCTGCAGGAGGGATTTGCCACCAATCTCTACACAACAGCCCAGTATGACGAGAAGTGGAACATTGCTCTCGATATCTCGGTAATGGGCATGTTCATCCCTGATGACCACAAAACGTTCGAGGCAATTCTTCCCGAAAGCTATGCCGATTCGGCACAGTCGCAAACAGCAGAACTTCGTAACGGAATCATTAACCGAAACGTAAGTGGTACATCGATCCAGCCAACTGTATTCGGTGATATCTCCAATCCGGTCTTCAGCGCTCCTCAGTCAGAGGAAATACCGACACTATTCAATCGCATGGTAGGCACGGTAGGCTTTCCTGAGGGCAATGACATTAACCTGATGCCCGGCCCGCCTCACTTCCAGTTAATCCTTGGCGGACCAACCCGCACGGAACTGCGGACTCGGATCGTACCGATTCCGGGTGGAGATCGGACATTTCTCTATCTCGGGTTTGGATTGAACCAACAGATTGATCACTTCATGAACCTTTTCGGTGAAGATTCAACGATGGGTCTCGCAGTCAATACTTCCTTCCACTATATGAATTTGACAGAGACTATGGATGCAACGGGCTTTACCGGCGGCCTCCACTTCAGCAAGAGTTGGGACGGATTCACACTCTTTACAGGTGCTCAATACGAAACCATGACAGGAGATTTTATGGCGGAGATTCTGGACAACGAAACGATTGCGTTTGATCTGGAGTCATTCAATTCGTTCAGACTTCTCGGCGGGGCTTCATACAGAAATGGAGCAATCGAAATTCATGCTGACGGAGCGTTGGCGGCACAACCGGTAATCTCTGCCGGATTGACAATATGGATTGCATCGTTTAAGTAATGGGCGGCCAGGAGAGGGTAGTGAGGAAAAAATCCTCTCGGACTCTCTCTCGACCCCTGAATCTTTTGACCGTAGAACTATTCAACTACTTAACTCTATAAACTCTTTCATACACCATGAATACAAGCAGAACTATCAAGGTCCTTTCCCTCGTGCTTTTTGCGTTCGCATCGGTCGGGTTAACCGGCTGCTACACCGATACGGTCGATTCGTTCAGCACACTTACATTCCAGCTCCCCGTCAACAGGCAGTTTGGAATGAAGAACATACGATTCTCTGGCACGACATCCGAGGAAGCCGTCAGCACGACAAGGGTGGATCTGCGTGAATACGAAATCTATCGGGACAATCAGGAGAATATCAGGATTGTAGATCTGTTTCAACTCGGATACTGGTTCGACACTCTCGCCGGCAATCCGAGCCTCGGCGACGCAGAGTTTGAATTTATAGAACTCTACCTGCGGCTCATTGACGAAAAAGAAGAATACCTACTTGGGCGCTACGAAAACGTTGTGGCGCGGGAATACTATAAACGACTGCATATTATTTCGACCTCTGACAACATTCCTCAGGGTATCCTCGACTCGATCAATCGGAACCCGCAGTTCGATATGATTCTGCGACTCAGCAGACCAACGAGCAGGCGCGATAGCCTAACGTTCCCTATTATCATCGACACTATTTCCAGTAACGTCGATCTGGTGGTTCGACTGGAGGGGAATCTATGGTGAATTCAAGTCTACAGTGCAACGGACGAAGGCAGGTCAGTAGAGCCGGTTGCGGTTGGCCTCCTCCTCGGGGAGGCGTCGATTTCCTTGGCATTCGTCCCCTATGATCTGGTCGGCTAACACCTCTCCATAGGTCGGATAGCTTGAACGGTCAATCCGAACCGTGGGATCCCGAAGGCGAGAGCGGATCAGTGCCCTGCCGCAATGAAGGAACGCCTCGATTGGCCTACCGGGACCGATCAAAGTACGAGCGCCAGTCTGCCACTTTCACGGGATCCGGAGGCGCACGCAGTATCTCGTCGTTTTATTGCAAATGATCGCTTGTCGGTCAGTACGAGGTTATTAGTCTTACGTCACACTTCTCACTTCCAACTTCTTACAACTATCGACCTCCCCGACTACCGACTCGACAAACCATTGAACTATTCAACTACAGAACTATGTAAACTACTTAACCATTCAACCAAGCAACAACTGCATCAACACCGATGTCGTATCTTCTTTAACCAACACGAACAATCACAGCAAAAAGGACTATGCTCTCAATCCCGTTTCTAAAGGAACTCTACCGTCACATGGAGTGGGCCGATTCAAAGGTATGGGGTGCAATTGTTCAGAGAAACGAGGCGGTCGAGGATAGTGAGGTTTGCAATCGACTCTACCATTCCCATGCTACCCAGCAGGGCTTTCTGCAGTTGTGGATTGAGGGACCGGTGGATCGATACGATCCATCCCGCTTTCCCAGCTTGTCAGAGATGTATGATTGGGCAAAATCATATTACAACAACGTACGTGACTTCCTCAATAACCTTGATGAGACGCAACTGGAAAAAGGGCTTCCGGTCCCCTGGGCAATGATGTTCGAACGCCAGTTGGGACAAAAGCCGGAGCCGACAACGTTGGTCGAGACAATGTTTCAGGTAGCCAACCACACCACATACCACCGAGGACAGATCAACGCCCGGCTACGCCAGCTTGGAGGAGAGCCTCCGCTTGTTGACTATATCGCATGGATCTGGGGCGGAAGACCTGAACCTGAATGGGAAGTGTTCTGAGTTATTGTCTGCGCATTGGAACCTCGCTTGCTTCTTTCTATGGGCTGAAAGAACGGTAATAGATCCTGAAGGCAGAGTACTAAAATTTATCGCTGCTCAAAACTTCGGAACTATAGAGTACACCAGGGAGATTCCTCCTTGGTATACAAGCCGTTGAAACGGCTGAACACCCTGTACTCCTCCATCTCCACCGCGCTGAAGCATGGTGCGCTAATAAGAACTACATAACGAAAATATGTAACGTAAAAAGGGAGAAGCCGCAAGCCTCTCCCCTTTTCATCGGCTGTGGCGGACGAACTTTTAACTTCTCACTTCAAACTTCCTAATACGCTTTTGCAAACAACGCCACCTTATTCGCTTCTTCGCCAGTATAGAAGCACGAGTCCTTTCCACCCGGCTGGTCGATCGGGAAGCAGCGTATAGTTGCTCCCGTCTCCTCCTTGATCTTCCGCTCCTGATCGTCGGTCCCGGACCACCAGACTCGTGCCCAACGACTGGCAGCTATCACTTCGCGGAACGTCTCCACGTTTTCGACATCCGTTGTGTTTTCATCACGGAATTGCGTGGCACGCTCAAGCAAAGATTTCTGTATGTCCTCCAGCCACTCGCTCGCTCGCATCCCGGCTTCGTTCGACGGGATACCGAACTCCTTTCCTTCCTTGCCTGGTCTGTCACGGCGCGCGAAGACAACGGCATCCTTCTCTACATCTTTCGGGCCGATTTCGATCCTGAGCGGCACACCACGCATCTCGTACTCGTTGAACTTCCAGCCCGGGTTCTCCTGGTCGCTCGTGTCGCTCTTCACACGAAGGCCTGTATCCTTCAACGACCGCTCGATCTTCTCGACCATCTCCAGCACACTCCCCTTCTGCTCATCACTCTTCCATATCGGAACAATCACAGCCTGGTGAGGCGCGAGCCTTGGCGGGAGAATCAGCCCCTTATCGTCACCATGAGCCATGATAACGCCGCCGACCATACGCGTTGAGACACCCCACGACGTCTGCCAGACATACTCGTGCCCGCCTTCGGTTGTCAGGAACTTTGTGTCGAACGCTTTCGAGAAGTTTTGCCCCAGGTTGTGGCTTGTGCCGGACTGCAACGCCTTGCCATCCCCCATCATCGCCTCTATCGTATAGCTGGCAACCGCACCGGCGAACTTCTCGATATTCGACTTCCTTCCGGGCACCACCGGTATCGCGGCATCGTTGATCGCAAAGTCCGCGTATACGTTCAACATCCTGATTGTCTCCTCCTGCGCCTCCTCCTGCGTGGCGTGAGCAGTGTGTCCCTCCTGCCAGAGGAACTCGCTCGTCCTGAGAAACGGACGCGTCCGTAACTCCCAGCGCACAACGTTTACCCATTGGTTAATAAGGACCGGTAGATCACGATAGGACTGAATCCACTTCGAGTACATGTGGTTGATAATCGTCTCCGACGTCGGGCGGACAACAAGCGGCTCCTCAAGCTCTTTGCCACCAGCATGTGTCACAAGGGCAAGCTCCGGTGAGAATCCTTCTACGTGTTCTGCTTCCTTCTGAATAAAGGAGTATGGAATGAACATCGGGAAGTAGGCGTTCTCATGTCCGGTCTCCTTGAATCGACGGTCCAGCCCTTCCTTGATATGCTCCCACAGAGCAAACCCATACGGACGAATTACCATTGTCCCCTTCACCGGTCCGTAGTCTACAAGTTGAGCCCGACGGATAACTTCATTGTACCAGGCAGCATAGTCTTCGCTGCGTGGGATCACTCCCTGATCTGACATAATCGTATGCGATTGAATCTATGCGAAAATCGAGCGCGGAATATACGGGAAGTCGGGGAGAGTCGAAGGGTCGGGAGTCGGAGAAGAGAGACGGGGGGACAAGGAGAAGAGAGATCCTTATCAGCTATCCCGGATGCGTCAGCTTCGAAGACTCAGAGGAAAGTAGCAATGAGAACAGGGTGGGAGAACCTGATAGCAAGGAAGTTCCTGTTAAGCTGACTCGGATTATCATAGAACATATTTATTACCATGATACTCCACTCACTCCTTCGCCAGAACGTGGAATGACTGAAGTGGAGTATAGAGGGTATTTAAATTAAGAATGACCAAAGGATCTAGAAGAAGCAGAGAAAATCTTTTCAAAAGAAAGAGAGGATCCGATTGAACGTTTTTCGCATTGGGTTTTCTCACCATCCACCCCAGTTGATCAATTGAATGAGCTTGAAGCCATACCATCGCCACCTCTCCTCTCTACCCTGTAAGTTTGTGTGAATACTGGCTCTGCTTGGGAGTTACCTGTATCTTTTCGGGAAGATTTCGTACTCTGTTTTGCTTCATGGTTTTAGTGAATATCCACCACTAAGGTATAAAGAACACGAAAGGTAAGATTACCTCTCGACCTCCATATCTCTCTGCGATGTTCTTCATATCCCAAGGGCTTTCTAACAACAGACTATCATAGATTGACGGAGCATGTTATGAGCACAAACTCTTTCAACGCACGAGGAACATTGCAGGTTGGAGATCGAACCTTCGAAATCTATCGCCTCGCCGCCTTGTCCGATCTGAATTCCGACCTGCATCGTCTTCCAGTATCTATCCGAGTCCTTCTTGAGAATTTACTGCGCCATGAAGATGGCGGTGCTGTCACTCGATCAGACATCGAGGCTCTTGTGAGTTGGAACCCACATGCCGTTCCTCAGGAAGAGATTGCTTTTACGCCGGCTCGCGTTCTGATGCAGGACTTCACCGGAGTTCCCGCTGTGGTCGATCTGGCAGCGATGCGTGATGCAATGGCAAAGATGGGAGGCGACCCGAACAAGATCAACCCGCTGCAACCTGCGGAACTTGTCATAGATCACTCGGTTCAGGTCGATGCCTTTGGCCGTCCCGACGCCATGCGTATTAACACGGAACTGGAGTACGAGAGAAACCAGGAGCGTTATCAGTTCCTTCGATGGGGACAGAACGCCTTCCGCAATTTCAAGGTCGTCCCACCTGAGACCGGTATCGTTCATCAGGTCAACCTTGAATACCTTGCGCGTGTGGTCTTCCCCGGGGGTCACATGAATGGCGCCACCGGTCGAATCCCGGCCTACCCCGATACGCTTGTCGGAACAGATTCTCATACAACTATGATCAATGGTCTCGGCGTTCTCGGTTGGGGCGTGGGCGGAATCGAGGCAGAGGCAGCAATGCTCGGACAGCCGGTCTCGATGCTTATCCCGAATGTCGTCGGATTCCGTCTGATAGATGAGCTGAAAGAGGGAGCAACGGCGACCGATCTGGTTCTTGTTGTTGTCGAGATGCTTCGCAAGCATGGCGTTGTTGGAAAGTTTGTGGAATTCTACGGACCCGGACTCTCCCAGCTACCCCTTGCTGACCGGGCAACTATCGCAAACATGGCTCCTGAGTACGGGGCAACCTGCGGCTTCTTCCCGGTCGATGGGGAGACGATTCGCTACCTCCGCTTCAGTGGACGGAGTGAAGATCACGTCAACCTGGTTGAAGCGTACATGAAAGAGCAAGGACTGTTCCATACGTCTGACTTACCTGAGCCGGAGTTTTCGGAAAATCTGGAGCTCGATCTGAGCAGGGTGGAACCAAGCATCGCCGGACCGAAGCGTCCACAGGATCGTATTCTCCTTTTCGATGCGAAGAAGGCCTTCTATCATGCCGTCGACATGATCACAAACCCCGGCGGACTGCAGAATGCCGGGAAAAATGTGAGCCGATGGGAGAGTGAAGGTGGAGATGAAACAACACATGACTTCGCAAAGGATGGGTCGTCTATACAGTTTACTCACGAGGAGGCGGAACACACGCTTCACCATGGTTCGGTGGTGATTGCCGCCATCACAAGCTGCACAAACACATCAAACCCGTCAGTCATGGTTGCCTCCGGTCTGTTGGCAAAGAAGGCTGCTGCTCTTGGATTGAAAGCGAAGCCTTGGGTCAAGACATCCCTTGCACCGGGATCAAAGGTTGTGACCGAGTATCTAAAGAACGCCGGACTGCTTGATGCACTTGAGGCGCTTGGCTTCCATGTTGTCGGTTATGGTTGCACGACCTGTATTGGCAACTCCGGTCCGCTATCGGAGGTGATTGCGGAGACGATTCGCGAGGGAAACCTTGTTGCTTGCTCTGTCCTCTCCGGAAACCGGAACTTCGAAGGACGCATCAATCCGGACGTCAAGGCAAACTATCTCGCCTCCCCTCCTCTGGTTGTAGCCTATGCACTTGCAGGAAGGATGGATATCGACCTTTACAATGAACCACTCGGACAGGATCAGGATGGGAAGGATGTTTTTCTTAAGGATGTCTGGCCATCACGGGAAGAGGTTCGCCAGACAGTTGAAGGCGCATTGAAATCGGAGATGTTCTCGAGCATTTACCGGGGCGTCTTTGACGGGAATGAAATATGGAAAGCGTTGGAGATTCCAGGCGGCGGTCTTTACGAGTGGAGCCCTGATTCAACATACGTTCAGCATCCTCCTTACTTTGAAGGGATGTCTTCGGAAGCTTCGTCCACAGCAAGCCCGATCGAGGGAGCACGTGTTCTTGCGAAACTGGGGGATAGCGTCACAACCGACCATATCTCTCCAGCAGGAGCCATCAAGAAGGACTCGCCGGCAGGTGAGTATCTAATAGAACATGGAGTCTTGCCGAAAGACTTCAACAGTTACGGCTCACGTCGCGGCAATCACGAAGTCATGATGCGTGGCACATTTGCAAACGTTCGTCTGCGAAACCAGCTTGCACCGGGAACCGAAGGTGGCTTCACGAACTATCTGCTTGAGGATCGCATTACAACCGTCTTCGAAGCTTCGATGAAGTATAAAGAGAGCAACACGCCTCTAATTGTCATAGCAGGCAAAGAATACGGAACCGGCTCAAGTCGTGACTGGGCCGCCAAAGGCCCGATGTTGCTTGGAGTGCGGGCAGTTATTGCGCGGAGTTATGAGCGCATTCACCGCTCGAACCTGATCGGCATGGGAGTCCTTCCGCTGGAGTTCCTGGTCGATGAGAACGCCGAGACGCTTGGACTGACCGGCAAGGAAACCTATGAGATCGTTGGTCTTACCGAATTCTTCGGAAACGGATTCCCGTCGGAGCGTCACCTGAGCGTGAAGGCCGCCAGTGGAGAGAACAACGCCTGTGAGTTCACTGTCGAGGTTCGAATCGATACGCCACAGGAGATGCACTACTATTTGAACGGGGGTATCCTGCACTATGTTCTGCGAGGATTATTGTCGGAACCGAAGGAAGAAGTTGTTGTAGCACATGGGATTGATCCGGGGAAGAGAAGGCCGTAGAACGGCCTGAGTCGAGGCCAAGAGAATCACATCGTCCCAGCCGTTTACGGCCGGGCTATAGAACACCCGTCCGCCAAGCCAGGGAGTAATGTGGAGTATCGCACTACTGGAAGTCAGAGGTTAGTAAGAGATCAATGATGTTTCCTCCTCTCATTAACACCTTGCTTTAGCAAGATGACTGTAGCCGAGAGTATATTTTCTGACTATCACACGAGAGAACCGGGCGCACAATTCATGGCACAATCGATTCAGCTTTCCGAACTGACAAATCACTATCCTCAATTTCTTTGCGAACCATCAGATGAGGAGAACGTTCTCCTCGGCACATCTCCTTCCCTCCCCGATCAGCTTCGCGATCTTTCCCGCTTTACATCGGAACATCGTGAGTTACTTGTCAAAGCAATTGTGAGCGATCTGGAGAAATGGGATGCTCCTCCGGAAGCGATGAAGGCAGCGAATAAGCTTGGGGAACCGAACAGCTATGCCGCTGTTACCGGTCAGCAGGCAGGAATCGTGAGCGGACCGCTCTACACGCTCTACAAGGCGATCGGCACGATTCGCGTAGCTGAGATGTTCGGTTCGAAGTACCCGGACCTCCAGTTTGTCTCGGTCTTCTGGATTGAAGGGGATGATCATGATTTCGATGAAGCACGCACAATCCATTTGTTGGAACGCTCCGGCGATCTCCGGACACTTCGTTATGATGACGGTGATGATCGCCGCCGGAGCGTGGGCGATCGGACTATCGACACCGAAACCCTGGGAGCCTTCCTGAACAACGTTAGGGAGATTCTCGGCGAAACCGATTTCACTGGCGAGCTTCTGGAAATAATTACCTCATCCTACAGCGAAGGAACTACTCTGGCCGACGGTTTCGCCCGGTTCTGTTATTCTCTTCTTGGCGACGTTCCTCTCGTTCTTCTTTCCTCCTGTAACAGTGCTTTGAAAGGCCTCGCATCCGGTGTTTTTACACAAGAGGCCGAGAACCCGAACAGACTCTATAAGGCAATCGCTTCACGCACCGCAGTCCTGAAGGAGAGAGGACTTCCGACGCCGATTGACCCGAAACCCGGTGCGCTCTTCACACAGCATGAGGGAGAACGCATCTCTCTTGATCCGGGTAAAGGCGGATATGAAATTCGTGGAACAGGTTCCCGACTGACTCGCAACGAAGTCGTAGTGATTGCGCAACAGACTCTGGAGAAGCTCTCCCCGAACGTGGTGCTCCGGCCAATAGTTCAGGATGCCATCCTGCCAACCGCCATTTACTCGGGTGGTCCAAGCGAGGTTGCCTATCTCCGGCAACTCTCCGATGCATACTCCCTCTTCGATATGGAGTCACCTATCATCGCTCCCCGTCCTTTTGTCACGCTCATTGAGCCGAAAGTGGAGCGTGCCCTCGAGAGCACGGAACTGACACTTGGGTCACTCTTTGAAGAATCGTTCGACAACGCCTCACACTCCATTGACCGGGAAAAGAAAGGAGAGATCGAGAGAAATGTTGAGGAAGGGAAGAAGCAAATAGCCGAGGCGTTCGAAGGACTGGAGGGTCTGATTGAAGAGATTGACAAAACTCTTGAAAAAGCCCTCAGGGCAAACGCTCACAAGGCAGAGAAAGAACTGGAGAACTTAGGTGGGCGACTGCGTGGAGCCTTAAAGCGAAAGAATGGAACGGAGATCAAGAGGATTGAAGGAGCGCGTGCGCTCCTGCTTCCGGGAGGGTCGCTCCAGGAAAGAACCCTCAACGTTCTCTATTATGCAAACAGATATGGTATCGAGAGCGTTCGGGAAATGTTTGAACAAATAGAGCTAACACCGGGCGCAATGCAAGTGATAACAGTTTACAGATAGCCGTTGGCAGTAATAGAAAACATCCCTTTTCTGCTCACGGTTATCTGCTCTCTACCGACTACCATCAATTATCACTTTTGAATTGCCTATGCGGTTAGGTCTCTTCTCGGTTGTCGATCATTATCCGAACGAACTTCCACACAGTACCGGAGAGTTCTACAATGAATTGCTCCAACAGGTGGAAGCTGCTGACAGGCTTTGCTACGAATCGTTCTGGTTTGCCGAGCATCACTGCAGGATAACAGGGTTACGGACGCGTCTCCACAATAACACGACTCGAGGCCTCGAGTCCTTCTGCCTGAATACGAAGGTCGAGCTTGAAAATTTTGCCATCAAGCTCTCGTAATCGCTTTGCAAAGATCTTCCTATTCCGGACCTGTAATCGAATACTCCAGACAATCTCGGAAATCTGTGTCACTCGTGGCGGTCCAATTCCATACCGTGTCAACTCCGGACACGTAACAATCACCTTATCGACGCCGACATCATCTACTTCATCATCATCTGTTATGATACGGAATCGAATCGGCATCAACTCAATTGAAGGAGACTTACCGGACAGCTTCCACGTAAAATCATAGCCACCGATATGCCACGCTGAACGGACGACATCATTTACCTCGGTCGTCGGCCCCGTCTCTGAAAATGAGACTTTATCCTTCACTTCTGTTACTTCTACCTCTACTTTTTGCTCTGCAACCTCATCCGTTTTTCCTGCTATTATCGAGGGAGGCTCGGTCGGTCCGTTGGGGAGAAGAGAGGGATCGGGGGCTGGCTCCGGAGCTTCCGCAAACAATCCACCCATCCCGGCAAGCGTTCCACTATCCGGCTCTTGGGCCACAAGACGCATATAGCGCTCTCCTGATCCTGAAAGACGCCCATTTCCGTTGCTCCCTCTCACACGACTCTTGGTAACGTAACTGTAGGAGAAAGGAGAGTGGACAACCGAGTCGAGCGTTGGTCCCTTCACTGCTTTGTCTGAAGGCTCGACAGCCACAGGAAGTCCGGAGGCATCAAAGCTTATTCTCCAGGAGCGATCGAACGCTGAAGCCGAACGTTTCAAAAGCCAGGGGTATCGTGAGAGCATATCAAGGCGGGATGTCCTTGGAATCAGAACCGAGTAAAACAATGAGTGTTCCTCCTCTATAAACTGCCGGATCGTCAAATCGGATTCATCACAGAGACGCTCGTATAGGCGTGCTACGTTCAAGCCCACAAGGTTCATTCCGTTGAAGTAACCATGATAGTTCTTTCCATCGCCATACTCTTCATCATACCATTTCTGGAAGTTCTTGTTCGTGATCATGACTATCTCGAAGTGAAGATGCGCTCTGGCACGATTGATACCTGCCCCCGTATAGCCAAGGCGACCGAGTGGCCTTCCCCGGGGAACAAACTGACCCGCCTCAACCCATGTATCGTTCAGATGAGCATATAGACTGTAGAAAGGCGACCCGCTCCAGATATGCTTTACAACGATATACTTCCCGTAGTTGGAATGTCCTGCCACAGAGTTGACATGGACGACAATCCCCTCGTCGATCGCCAAAACCGAATCGAGAGGAACACCGCGTGAATCACGCATTACCGGCGCAATATCGACCCCTTCATGGAAACGCGTAAAAACGACTCCCGCCTTTGTGTCCTTCGCGTTTCGTGTGAAACCGTACATCCCTCCTTTCCATGGATCGGGACCATTCCGTGCACTCCTCATATAGAACTTCTCCGGTTGCTCGTAAAGATTGTGGTTTCCTGTAGGAAGAATCAGATCGAGCGAGGCCAGAGCAGAGCTATCCATACCGGTCAGGAACAGAAGAAGAAAAAGATGTCGGGCGAACTTGTCCATAAAACCCCAGTCGATTTTGCTGCGAACCTTTTGAATATAACGACTAAGCCATAGAAGTTAGAAGGTAGAAGTGGGAAGTAAGCGTAGAAAACTCTACAAGTTAGCACCATGCTTTAGCACTGTGATCCGAGTGACCCTCTCAGGTTAGCACCATGCTTTAGCGCTGTGATCCGAGTGATCACTATTATACTCCCACAAACGGATTTGTCTCTCGCTCTACACCAATCGTCGTAGCCGGGCCATGCCCCGGATAGACGCGAGTCTTCTCGGGTAACGGAAGAAGATGTTCGCGGATGCTACTCGTCAACCTTTGGTGATGGCCACCGGGAAGATCGGTCCTCCCGACCGAACCGGAGAAGAGGACATCGCCAACAAAGATGATCGACCGCTCCTCGCCGTACAGGCAGATACTCCCCTCCGTATGCCCGGGCGTGTGAAGTACACCGAAGCTCATCTCCCCCAGCCTCAATAAGTTGCCGTGACGCAAATATCGATCCGGTTTTGTTGGATCCATCTCAAGAGGAATTGGCCACTCGAGGTACTTCATCGGATCCTTGAGTCGATACTCATCATCGGGATGAACGTATATCAGCAGGTCGTCACCAAACCTTTCCTTGAAGAGATTCACGTCGGCAGTATGATCCCAATGCGTATGGGTCAGTACCAGAGCGGTCGGCTTTATCTCTTCTCGCTCAATTGCATCGGTCATTTCGTTGAACGATGCCGGTGGTGTATCGATTATCATTCCATGCTTCCGATCATCCCAAAGCAAGAATGAGTTGGTTGCTGCCGGTCCGTTTGTAAAACCTTCTATTGTGATGGACATACCTGATTCATTTGTGTGGTTCGAGTTCCCTTTCTTCCGTCAAGAATAGGGAGGTTGCTCGATTATAGTCATTGAGAGGATTATCACCTGAAAATATCTTATCACTCCAACAGATAAAATTATGATCTGTTATCCCTTCCGTATATTCATTTTTTTATGAGCACAAAACGATCGGCATCGAAAAAGGCTTCTGTCAAGAAGCCCTCTTCAAAGAAGAGGGCAACGAAGAAGAAGCAAGGGGAACGTAGCAAATCGACTGTTGCTTCCAGAAAACTGACCGGGGAAGCGCGAAGACAGGCAATTTTCAGCAAGAGGGGATTTGTTCCTCCATCGCTGCAACACACAAAGATTCTCAGCACACTCGGCCCGGCAACGGCAACAAAGGATCGTATTCGGCAGTTAGTCCTGGCCGGCGTCGACGCTATCCGTCTGAACTTTTCTCATTCGAAGTATGATACACATAAAGAGCTGTTCGAGATGACTCGTGAGGTTGCACACGAGGTAGGACGTATGCTAACGATTGTTCAAGATTTGCAAGGTCCGAAGATCCGGATCGGCTCCTTGCCGGACGGCCCGGTCTTTCTACGTCCGGCAGAACAGATCATTCTGACAACTGATACTGTAAAGTCCGGAGATCGACGGATTCCGGTCGGCTACAGCAAATTCGCGCAGGATGTAGAACCTGGAAACACGATTCTGATCGACGATGGCCTTCTTTCACTTCGGGTTGAGAAAGTAGAGAAGAACAATGTTCTCTGTACCGTTATTCATGGAGGTCTTCTCAAGGAAAAGAAGGGCATTAACCTGCCTGGCACAAAGATCAGTGAACCATCCTTGACAGCAAAGGATCTTCGTGATCTCGAGTTTGGTCTGAAGCTCGGCGTCGATTACGTTGCCCTCTCATTTATCCGTTCTGCAAAGGACATTCTCGATCTGAAGAAAACCATTCGTCGTAAACGGAAGTCGACTCCGGTTATCGCCAAAATCGAGAAGGTGGAAGCAGTACGTGAACTTGACACGGTAATCGATGCTGCCGATGCGGTAATGGTGGCTCGTGGCGACCTTGGCGTTGAGATGCCAGGACATATCGTACCACTCCTGCAAAAACGTATTATCGAGCGATGCATGAACCTCGGGAAACCGGTCATCACTGCCACACAGATGTTAGAGTCGATGGTGAACAATCCCCGGCCAACCCGTGCAGAAGCCTCGGATGTTGCCAACGCTGTCTTCGATGGAACCGACGTTGTAATGCTATCGGCTGAGACCTCGGTTGGCGCCTATCCGGTCGAGGCTGTGATGGTCATGGATGATATTATCCAGGCAACCGAGAGTGCAATCCCTTATGGAGATCTGGACGAAGATAACATGGAACCCCTTCCAGAAGAGCAGAAGCGGTTCACTGAATCGGCAGTTGCAGCAAAGGCAGCCACAATGGCAACAGAGATTCGCGCTGCCGCTATTCTCTGCCTCACCTATTCCGGTATGACCGCCCGGGTCATGTCTCGTCGACGGCCCGGAGTTCCAATCATTGCCATTGCTCAGGATGAAGATGTATGTCGTCGCCTCGGCCTCTATAGTGGCATCTTTGCCCTGACCATTGATGAAGCTCCCTCGACAACAGAGGAGGCGGTGAAGATTATGGAGAAGGCCGCCCTGAACGCCGGAGTGATCGGCAAGGGAGACCTGGTTATCATGACAACCGGCTACCCGCTCGACGAAAAAGCAAGCACGAATATGCTCCTGGTGCAACGAGTGTAGCTGTCCCCCCGTCTCTCTTCTCCTTGTCCCCCCGTCTCTCTTCTCCTTGTCACCTTACTACAAAAATCTGCCGAATTGCCATCGCACCTGAACCATCACTCAACCGTACTGTATAAACGCCAGCCGGTAAACCTACCACATCGACGACGGTGCTATGCTCTCCTGCTTCGTAATGCACTCCTTCAATGGCATTGCGGACAAGTTCACCCCGAATGTCATAGAGCTCGAGGGCAACCGGCCCTGGCTCAGATGTGCGGAAGCTGAACCGTGCCTCATGCTCCACAGGGTTTGGTGCAATGTTGATGAAACTGAGGGCTCCTGCATTGGTGCTATAGTCTTCCACACCTGATACAAAACTCTCCACTCTCCAGCGAACTGTAGCTCCGTCACCTTCAAGACTGACTATAACAAATACAAGGGTTGTGAACTTATCGAACGTATACTCCTCGCTGATATCGAGTGGAAGCACCTCGATCCCATTGTCATTGGAGTTGAACTTCACTGCATGGACTGCATAGTCTCTGTCACCCTTCTCAAAGCGCACCTCGATCCCTTTCGGATCATCGGGTTTAAGAATATTTGTGTATAGCGGTAAGTAGGCCGCATGTCCTTTGATTTGCTGTTCCTTCGTCACGCTTCCGTCCTGTATCCCCGGACCCGACGTTACTGCCGCTCGACCTGTGACGTCGAGGTCATAAACATACTTTGGATCGCCCTGGAAATCATCGCGATCACTCACGCGATCACTCAGATAATTTGCTACCCAGAACTCCGCCAGCACAGTTTCAGCATCTGTGTCAAGTCCACGCTTTTGCAGCGCTTTCCTCACTGGCTCCAGACCTTGACCGTTGCTCCCGGTCAACTCAAAGAGGAACTCATCGCCAAAGCGTTCTGAGAGATAATGGACCCAGAGCATGGCACGCTCGTAACCACGCAACACTATATCTGTATTTCCATCTGGGCGAGAAAAAAAAGGGAATCCGTTCGGCCCTTTCAGATACCGGTCGGCTGTTCTTTCGCTGTATCCGTTCCGGATACTGGCAACCTCGCTCAATCCTTCATTATAAATCCAATGCGTTGCTTCGAACCCACCTCCGGCTAACCGGTAGCGACCGTAGTTAATGAGATGCTGGAACTCATGCGCCATTGTGCCAAGCACGCCATCAATCGCCCTTTCCGACTGACCTTTGTCAATCAACGACTCACGACTATCGATGTAAAGGATATTTGTCTGATTTGAACCGGTCCCATTTGTCTGGTCGTATGGATTGAAGTAGCCCTCAATAATACCTCCTCGCAAACTCTGCGGTTCCTTAATATCAGTCAGAAGAAATAGGGCAATGTACCCAGGGTATTTGTCATCCGGGATGACCGGGGGGTCGCCAAAAATGGCAATGTCATTGTAGATAACGCCTGTATCGGGATTACGTGTATAGTGTTCATTCTTGACTTTTGAGATCAACCCCTCTGCTAACGCATCGATTGTGGCATCGGTTATAATTTCATTATCCTTATCGTCAACAAAGATCAGAATATCGTCGACAATATCGTCATCCCCGAATCGAGGGTATCGGAGCGTTGCCTTGACTTTAATGTAGCCTTCCTCAGGATTGGCCCGATCGACAAGATAGAAGCCAAAATTCCCGGCCTGCAGGCTCGGTGGAGCAAGCCCTTTGGAGTAGGCGACCATTTTCTGATACAACTCCGGATTGGACAACCGGGTCCGCTCTACGGCAGCCCCGTAGTCGTAGTCCGCGGCCCAGTGAGAACCACACGTATAGTACTTTCCATCAACCGTAAAGCCATGGCTCCCTTCCGGGCGGCTGTGATCGTGCTCTTCGGTGGACTGTGCAACAAGTGTCCCCGCGCCGAGCAGAATCCCGAACAGGGCTCTGAGGAGAGTAATGCCGAATGTGTATCGCTTTTCCATCATGTCCTCTGAATATTGGTTGTATGTGATAGACGTAATATCGATTGTTCTTGCCCATGTATATTGCAATTCCGGCCGTCAACTGTCGAAATCGTTATAGCTTCAATTTCGCAGGGGTAAAGCTAAGACGAATAACTTAGGAAATTATCATTTTTTGGAGTGAGAATGCAAGGGGGGACAGGGAGACAAGGAGACAAGGGGACAGGGAGAC
>JAGWAZ010000085.1 GCA_021296135.1 Chlorobiota bacterium
CGCGACTAAGCACAATTCCAGTACGAATCATTACCGCACGTAGTCCGTGCTCTTCTATTTTTAGCGCCTCAGCCTCCCGGGCATTGCAGACTGCAGCCATAAACATCGTCACCAGGAGGGAATGCATCATCGACCACATGATTGGTAGCAGCACCGTAATAACCGACAGCGCTTGCATTAATTAAGGGCATCAAGGTGGGGAAGTACTTCGAGGTTGTATGCCGCTTGTTTTGAACCATCATTCTTGGTTGATGTTCGTCCAGCATTAACTCGGTCGGTTCTCATCGACTTCATAACAGTCTCTCAATTGATATGTAATCTCTATAATTCGATCGAATGAAGCGTTGAACTCTTCTTCTATAGCCAATATGCTCCGGATTCAATGAACTATCCCGTAGCAAGCTACGGGGTATCAATTTGATTTTTTTTAACTACGCTGCAAGCAGCGGGGTATTAAACCCGGGCTACGCAAATAAAGAGGGCACAAGTGAGGAGATCAAGAAACCATCAAGAAAAAAATTCTTAGCTTCGTCGCTTTTCTTGAGCAGTAGTACGAGGCCTTAGGGATCTACCCACTTATCGAGTATTATGAGAGCAATTCGAACAATCTCAGTTGTAAACAGCTATCCGGAACAAATCCGAGATCTTGAGGATTTAACCCATAACCTCTATTGGACGTGGTCGCCAGAGATCAGAAATTTTCTCCACTCAATAGGCCCTGAGCTATGGAATAAAACAAATCATAACCCGTTGAAAACTCTTGGATCGATATCCCCCGATCAATTACAAGCACTTGCCACCGATAAGGGGTTTTGTGAACGTTACGGCAACGCACTCTCGAGATTGAAAGACTACCTCGATCAACCCACATGGTTTGGAACGAACTATGCCGAACGGAACGATTGTATCGCTTATTTCTCCGCAGAGTTTGGTCTTCACGAATCTGTCCCACTCTACTCGGGAGGTCTTGGAGTTCTTTCTGGAGACCATACAAAATCGGCAAGTGATCTTGGCCTCCCCTTTATAGGAATCGGACTGCTTTATCAGATGGGATACTTCCGCCAACGGCTTGCGATCGACGGAGCGCAATTGGAGAGTTATGACTATAACGACCCATCGACCTTACCTATATCTCGCGTTCGTGATGCCAACCGAGTGCCGTTGACCGTCACAATAGATATGCCACAAGGGGAGCTGACAATTGGTGTATGGCTTATGAACATTGGGCGTGTGCGACTCTACTTGCTCGACACGAACAACGCTGAAAACGAAATCCCTGAGTATCGCGACATTACCGGTTACTTGTACGGCGGAGATAAGGAAACGCGCATCATGCAGGAAATTGTCCTTGGGATTGGAGGAATGCGGATGTTAGCAGCCCTTGGCATAGAACCGACCGTCACCCACTGCAACGAAGGATATAGTGCGTTCCTTCTCCTTGAACGCTCACGCATCGCTATGGAACGATGGAATCTTTCATTCCGCGAAGCAGCACGTCTTACGGCTTCCGGTTCTGTCTTCACTATCCATACACCCCTCCCTGCCGGTCATGATATCTTTCCCCAGGAGATGATCGAGCACTACCTTCTTTCCTATCGTAATCAGCTTGGCCTGACACTTGACGACTTAATGAGGCTTGGACGAGTCAATCCGGACGATGATGCTGAAGGATTTTCCATGACCGTACTCGCCCTTCGTCTTACTTCAGGTCGCAACGGCGTCAGTCAACTTCATGGTGAAGTCTCCCGAGAGATGTGGCACGAAGTCTGGCCGAACTTCTCTTATGGCGAGACCCCTATCATCGGGATCACAAACGGGGTTCATACTCTCTCCTTCGTTGCTGACAAGATGAGGGATCTTTTCTCAACATATGTTGCACGTGATTGGAACCAGAGAATCACCGATCAACGTATATGGTCGCAGATAGCCTCAATCCCAGATGAACAGCTCTGGAAAACAAAAGAAGAGATGCGGGGCGAAATGATCGAGTACCTGAGAAGACGATTGACCGAACGGAGAACGGCTACATATACCCGTAGCAAAACTGGACGGGATATGGCCTCTATTCTCGATCCACATGCGTTGACTATCGGCTTTGCCCGTCGCTTTGCAACGTACAAACGGGCAACCCTTCTTTTCCGGGACAGCGAGCGTGCATACCGTCTCTTTAATGATCCTGATCGCCCCGTTCAACTCCTTATTGCCGGCAAGGCTCATCCAAAAGATGAAGAGGGAAAAAAGTTTATCCGTGAGATATTCTCCTTTGTGCGCGAGAGCGGACTTGAACACCGCATCATGTTCATCGAGGATTATGACATCGGAGTCGCCAGAGCGATGGTGCAAGGATGCGATGTCTGGCTCAACACGCCGCGACGTCCGATGGAGGCATCGGGAACAAGCGGAATGAAAGCTGCAGTAAACGGCACAATCAACCTCTCGATCCTTGACGGCTGGTTCCCGGAGGGTTATGATGGGACGAATGGATTTGCTATTGGAGACGAGCGAGAGTTTGTTGATGAGACCTATCAGGACGAGATTGAATCGAGACAGCTCTATCGCCTTTTAGAAGACGAAGTGATCCCAACGTTTTATGATCGTGATCAATCAGGACTTCCCAAAGAATGGATTGCCATACAAAAACGAACAATCGAGACAATGGCCGGCCATTTCTCAAGCGATCGCATGGTGCAGGAGTATACCGAACGGCTCTACATCCCGGCTTCTGACCGATATAGATCGCTTTCGAAGAATAATGCCGAAGGAGCACGTAATCTTTCAGCATGGATTTATCATATCAAAGGCCATTGGGATGATATCAGCTTTGTAGATGTAAAGGTAACTCCCGATCAGACCGATCATCGAGCAGGTGACGAAATTACCCTTACTGCACAACTCTCTCTTGGCCGTATAGCCCCCGAGAATGTACGCGTCGAGGCAATGATTGGACCTCTTGATGATGGGGAGATAACCGATGGGACCATTCACCAGCTTGATTTCCATCATCACGACAACACCACAGCAACCTATAAGGGGAATCTCCCTCTTCTTCTTGTGGGACAGACTGGGTTCACTGTTCGCGTTATTCCTGCCCTCCCAACATCAATTGCGCCTCCAGATGCAGGGCTTGTTACCTGGAGGTAATACGAGAATTCGCAATAGTAAACAGGGAATTCGACTCTAAAATATGCCCTCGGGCTTCCAACGGGGCTCTGAGAGTCGCGTAACGACGTTCGGGTGATAGCCCCATGCGGAAGCATCGGGTTGAAGGTTACCCAGCCGTTTACGGACGAAGAGCTGAGAAGATAGCCCAGCCCTTTACGGCTGGGACGATGTCTTCGGTTCCGACAATAATCCTCGCAGAACATAGTGCAGGATACCCCCGTTCAAATAATGGGGTAGTCGCACAGCGACGCTCGGTTCATAGCCCCGTGCGGAAGCGTCGGTTAGCTTGGATGTCTCCCCGGGCTAAAGCAGTATCTGGAACAATGATCGGAAGCTATCCCCAGTTAATATATTCCGACCACAATTCAATCTTTCTCCTCCTCATTTGGTTATGCAACTGTAACAAAAGCAGTCTCAACGAGTCCTTGTATGGTAACCGATAAGGACTCTCTTGCTTCATTTTTTCGTATAGATTTGTTATACTTGAATATCAGCCCAACTGCAAGCCCACTTTTCAAGGAGATATGCCAAATTTGTCGCGCCATATCGTTCTGATGTTCAGCGGTTTTTTCTTGTTCCTGGTAGATTCAACCGGCCTGGAAGCTCAATGGGTAAAGTTGAACCAATACAACGGCACATTCTACAACGAAGTCTACTTTTTCGATCAAAACCTCGGTTTTATAACCGGTCATACCGGCTCTATCCTCCGTACATCGAACAGCGGTACCACATGGACAACCGTCATCCTTCCAAACGCTTCTTTCTCGGCCAATCGCGATATCTGTTTCGTTTCTACCTCAACTGGATTTGTCAGTGGTGAAGATGGCATCTGGAAAACCGTCAATGGCGGCCTTTCCTGGACTAATGTGACCCCAACCGGTGCGACAACTATCAGCAGTTCAAGCTGCTGGTTCCGAAACCCCAGTGTTGGAGTCTGGGGCTACGGGAGTTGTCGTGATACAACGGTCACGTTCTGGCGCACAACCAATGGCGGAACTACCTGGACCAGCGTTACCTATAACCATCCTGCACCGGACGTTGCTGTCGGAGGTATGACATACAGCGGGAACTCCTTTTACGCTGCCGGTGGAAACGGGAAGTTCTGGTCTTCTACCGATGATGGTGCAACCTGGACATCAAGCAACACAAACTCGGCCGGTTGGCAGGAAGATTTGATCACTACCAGTTCAGCCTTACTCCTCGCTTCAGCAAACGGTACGAGTTGTATTGCATCGGGCGGTGGAAAGATATTAGTAAGTACCAATGGTGGGACAAACTGGACGACCACCTCCTTTCCGACTACTGTTATGTGGGGAATCTCCATGTACTCGGCCACTCATGGCTGGGCTGTTGGCGACTCTGCAAAAGCATACAAAACAACTGATGGCGGAGTTAGCTGGGCAGAAAGTTCATGCGGATTGATACCGGGAGATCGTCTCGACGATGTCGCTATGATCAGCGCGACACATGGCTTTGCCGTAGGTGACGGCATCTACCAGTTTACGCTCGATGAATTTTCTTCCGATCCTGACACCATCGACTTTGGGGATGTCCTCATCGGAACCTCTCGTGGAGACTCGCTCGCCACTGTCCGCTCAATTGGGAATTCCGGACTGATTACAAGCCGTACCATATTGGGGACCAACTCCCCGGACTTTTCATCTCCCGATCCACTGACATCGCCACTCACCGTGCCGGAATGTGGATCGGCATCGACAAGAGTTCGATTCGGTCCGCTAACTACCGGAGTCAAGGCTGCAAGAATTGAACACATCATTGCAGGCTTCAATGATACATTAATAGTCTATCTTCGGGGAAAAGGTGTTCGACCACGGATCATCGGAGATCGCTACCACAGATTCGATACGTTGGTCTGTGAAAACGAAGCGTTCGACACAATAAGAATCACGAACAATGGTGATCACCCTCTTGAAATCGACACGATCGCTATCGCAAAGTACACCGGCTTCTTTTCGATTGTCGATCCTCCATTTCCACTCACCATCCCCCCCTTCCAGTCGCACCAGATTGTTGTTCGAGGCCGAGCTGTTGGCGCAGGCAAGATGGGAGGGCGTCTCTACTTCTACACAAATGATCCCGATTTTCAGGATTCTTTGTGGACACTTGACGTCTCGATGTATAAGCATGATATCGGGCTATCATTTATGCCCGATACCCTGCTTGTCATACCGTCAAGTACTCCCGGAACAGTCAGCAGAGCCAATCTCCTTCTGAGAAATGATGGAAGTATGGCGCAGAGGGTTGAGCTCGGCAAAGGGACCGACGAAGTGATTAGGATCACCAGTAAGACTTCCTTTGAATTATCGGCAAATGATTCTATAACAATTGAGTTCGAGGCGCAAGCCTTTGATACAGCGGCCCGATGCCGTCGTTTCAAAATTACAACCCAGCCTTGCGACCAGGTTTACTACGTGACAGTCTGCTATCAGGCAGTTGAGGGCAAGCTGACCTTTCCTCCTTTGCCTACGTTAACTGCGGATTGTGGAGAGACTGATGAAGAGACAACCTACTTCAGCAACGAAGGTAATGCTGATGTTGTAATTGATTCAGTTATGGTGACAGGGTCGGATGCAAGCATGTTTTCGTATCGCATCCCTGCTCCCCTTCCCCTTATGCTTAGCGCGGGCCGCTCGCAGGAGATTATCTTCGAGTATACGGCACAAAACAGCTTACCAGGTAAGCACACCGCGTACCTTATTTTCTACATCAACGGAAAAGAACCGGATACCATTCAGCTTCGTGGCCATACATCGGGACCGGAGCTATTTCTTTTTCCCCATGCTATCAATCTTGGATTCATCTGCCCGGATGATGATACAATCTCCACAGTAATAATAGAAAACCTTGGCGACGCAGATGCAGAGATTACAGGCGTCCTACCTACAGAAAACAACCGTTGGATCGCGAAGATTGAGGTGCCAGAGAGCGTTCCTTCGAAGGGTACAGATTCACTCAATTTCGTAGTGAAATCAAATGAGCCAGGTCCGTTCACCGAGAGAATCGTTCTCACGTATAAGCCATGCGACCGTTCGGATACTATCACTGTCATGGGTGAGATTCGTGCGGCAGCCTTGAAGATCGAACCACATGAACTTGATTTGGGAAACCTTCCACTCGGCCAAACCAGGAACGACTCTGTGGCGTTGGAGAATCTTTCCGATGACCCTGTTCACGTCTTGTTGACGGGACCGTCCCGTCCTGACGCTGACGTACAGTTAGTATTTCCAGGAGAGGCAACAGACTTGATCTCCGGTAATACAATTGATATTGAAGTTGCTGTAACGCCGACACGTATTGGAGAAGGGACTGATACGATAACAATCAGCGGTAGTGGATCGTGCAATGAGATCCTCATTCTGCCAATTCGTTGGAATGGGATTGAGGGCAAGGTTCGGCATTCAGGAGACATTGTTTTCGAAGATGTTAAATGTCAAGAGTTGCCGGAAAAAGTGCTCATGATTTACAATGGAAGCGACGATTCAATCTCTGTTGATTCAATCTCTGTTGAAAAGATCATTCCTTCCGAAGCAAACAAGGTTGAATGGGAAGTTGCAGGAGCGTTGCCGGCCACCATCCCTCCTCGAGATTCTTTGGAGGTTATCGTTCGATTTGCTCAGAGTGATAGCGGAAAGTTGCTGGAGTATCTCACATTCCGAATAGAATCTGATTCGGGGATATTCGATACTTCTCTTGTTGTGGAAGTTCGAGGTCGTCGCGAGTATCCCTCGTCGCTCTTCATTGACCAAACAACAGGACATAAGGTGGACAGCGTTGCATTTCCTGCCCTCTATACCTGTCGTCCGACCCTTGATACTTTTCTGACGATTCAGAACTCCGGAAATCTGACTGATACTCTTGATCTTATATCTACTGATCCGGCTATACTCCAAATTCTCTCGACCTCCCCACTTCCCATACAGTCTGGTCAGTCGAAAAAGATATCCGTTCGATTGCAGGATTCCTCTGTAGTGCAACAAGTCCCTCCTCGCCTCATCGCAACGTCACGAGTATGTGGAGACGAACAACACCTCGATATTGACATCGAATTCGTTGAGTCTCTTCTTCAGCTTCCTGATACGATATCGTTTGGCGACATCTGCATTGGTGATTCTATCACCACCACCCTTCCATTGAAAAATACTTTGGCCGACTCCGTGATAATCTCTTTTGACTCGCTAGAAACCAGTGATTATTCTCTCCGCTCGGCTGAACCGATAATCCTGGAGTCTGATAAAAACGATTCGCTTCTTCTTGATTTCTTCCCCATCAACGAAGGCCTTAACCAAACTGAATTGCAGATAACCATATCGGCGGCTCCATGTAGGGAAGAACGGTCAATTGTCCTGACTGCTCATGGTGTTGAGTGTCCTGATCCGGACATCACGTTGAAGGCCGACACGCATCTTGGTCGATGGGGCCAGAGAGTAAGCATACCGATTATGATGGATGCTGCGTATATGAATGCCGCCGAAGAGTTCTCGTTTATCATCACAACCGAGCCAACTCTTTTGGAGCCGAGGGCTATTCGGCTCGCTAGCAAAGCCTCAGAGATGTTCGATTTAGACTCTTCCTTCACAGTCGATTCCGGAATCATTCATCTCTCGTTCTCAGTCTATGAAAACGCCGAACGAAGATCGGAAGAGAGGGGCTTTGATGATACGCTGGTCATAATGGACTTTGACGTACTGAGAAGTCCTTACATATCAAGCGTTATTGGGATTGACCGAGGAGATGTGCGTCCGGCCGGCCGGCTACGTAATGCTAATGGCCGGTTCCTCCTGGAAGATTATTGTGATGCCCACGGAAGACTGCTCAATATCTCCGGGAACCTGGCCCTGAAGCCGATCTATCCAAATCCTGTGTCGGATATCACAACTATCGAGTATGAGATTCCTTTCAGTGACTATGCAACTCTGAAAGTCTATGATGTGCAAGGGAATGAAGTCCTCACTCTGCTTGACGGAGTTGTTCCTCCGGGAGGACGTAGAGCTGAGGTTGATGTAGCAAGGCTTCCGTCCGGTCTCTATACCGTAAGGCTGGCAATTGGCACACAGTCCCTCTCACAACGCTTTGTTGTGGGCAAATGATCCAGTTGAGTAAGAAATATCGCTTAATCTATCACTTGCAGTTACTTGGATTTATCATCCTAATAACAACAGTGTTGCCCATATCTCTTAAAACTCAAGTTGAAGAGACCGGAACGGATATATACGATGCAGAAGTCGGAGTTGGTTTCGGTTATGGGCTTCATGACTACTCCAGCGATCTCCCTGCATCATTGCTAAGCAACGATGAGATTGGGAACGAATGTGGTAGCTTTCTCGATGGAACAGGAAGCGGAGTATATCTTCAGGGACTTATTGTGTATCGTATTCTTCCTTCATTGAAAGCGGAGATAAGCCTGGGATACACCGACCGCTCAGGTAGTATAAAGTTCAGATGCGTCGATCCCGCGGGGATACGGATGCCGGATGGTTCGGTCACCGATGCTTTGACGGATCATGTGCTGACCTTGGATCTTACCTCGTTTCAGGCCAGTGCAATGCTATGGGGAAAGCCATTCAGACTCCCCCTTCGTTTTGGGGTAGGCGGTGGGCTTACTACAAACACTATGCACAGCTTTCGTCTGCATGAAGAGGTGGTTGCCCCGGGCAATGCTGAGTTCGTAAGTGGAGGACAAGTTCGGGAATATAGTGTGGGGGAACTGCCTGTATCCATCAGCTCCGCAATGAAGTTCGGGCTTTCCTACGATTTACGGGCAGGGTCTACGTTACTATTGCGACCAGTGGTAAGCGTTGATGTTCCCGTGATGGATGAAATTACCAATGGACGCTTAAGGGTAACATCCTTTCAATTTGGCCTGCGGTTTCTCAAAGAATTTATTCTCTTCGGACCCGATGATTCTAGTCCGCTTACTCCTAGTGATTAATAAGCTTGACGTCGACACCAAGGAGAGCTTCCAGAGCCTTATCAAACTCAAGAACATTCTCGAACCTACAGCCGGCAGCATGATCATGCCCACCTCCCCTGAACCGCTCGGCAATTTCCCGGGCAACGATCTTTCCTCCCGGAATGGAGCGAACGGAGCACTTCACGCTCCAGTTCCGTTGAATAGAATAGATCATAACAATCACAGCAGGACTATGCTTGCTCTCCTCACATAACATATTCCCAAGCTCCGAAGCGTTCTCGGTGGCATTGACAATCCTGAATTCGGTCCCACTTTCGGTCAGATAATCGAAAACTCGGGTGTATGACTTTTTAAGCTGTGAGTCAACAACAGAGATGACCGCTTTCCCTTGTTGCAGGCGGGTTCTGAGCCATGTCGCATTGTCCCTTAAACTCCAGTCGAGTTCCTTAACCATTGACTCGGCTTTGCCATCGAGTCTGTTGAGAGCTGAGTTGATTTCACGGGAGGAGTCCAACTTCCATTCCCATATATCCTGATCTGCAACGTATTGAAGAAGGAGTGGCATTGGTTCTGCCTGCTCCGCAAACCGGTTGAAGTAGTTCCATGCAAGCGTTGCACCACTCAAGCCGGGACCGATCTCAATCATTGTCTCATCACAATAGCTCGTTAACGCATCGATGTTATCGAGCGCTGTGCGGTGATGATCAATACAAACAGTTTTGGGCTTTGATTCACCGATCCGACCAACCTTTCGCAGATAATCGAGTATCTGATTATACTTGACAGGCGAGAGACTTATATCAACAATATAGATCGAGGTAACAGGTCTCTTTTCATGACCCAACACTCTCAACTCCGCTTCAGGTACCGGATCATCCCATCCAACGGTAAACCCGATTGGATGGAATTCGACATCAGTTTCCGGTTCAATCTCATGGATTCGTTTACTCACGACAGCAGCTGCAGAAGCTCCGTCATTGCATGGAGAATGATAAAAACAAAGCGCAACAGAAGACATACTCTTCGATGAAAAATTCAAAAAGAAAAATGCAGAATTAGCAATGTAAAGATAGTATCCTGCCTGAAATGATACCTCATTTTAATGTTGCATTTTTCCTTTGTAATTCTTAGCGACGCTCCACTCATAGCCCCATTCCGAAGGATGGGGTGAAGATTGCACAGCCCTTTACGGCTGGGAACAATGGGGACGAAGATAGCCCAGCCGTTTACGGCTGGGACGATTGTGATTGCATCGACCCTTCAACCCCGGCGTAAAGGGACAATCAGAAGGGAGACAAGGAGACAAGGAGACAAGGAGACAAGGAGACAAGGAGACAAGGAGACAAGGAGACAAGGAGACAGAGAG
>JAGWAZ010000013.1:0-36635 GCA_021296135.1 Chlorobiota bacterium
TCTGGGGTGGAAGACACCCTGGGAAGTATATTGTGGTAAAGCTCCTCCACCTGTTGCACTTCAGACTTGAATGTGGGATTCGAACATCGTTAATCGACATTCTGACATCGAATACTGACATTTTGACACCAGATACTGTCATTTTGACATCATACACCGACATTCTGACATCATCGATCGTTAATCGAGGTTCTGAAATCGAACATCGTAAATCGTAAATCTGAGATCGAAGAGTCAAGAGTCTGTTTCATCAGTGTTTACCAGTGTTTTGTTTTAGCATCAGTGTTTATCAGTGTTCCGAAATCTGAGATCGATCTGGCTATCGGTAGCCCCGAGGTTTACGTCGGGTATGATGTTCTTGGCCGCTTGAAAGAGGCCAAGAATCCTGCTGGAGACGTGACGGCCTACTGGAGGGCCGCCTTGCTGATGCCCCGGGCCCTTGAAAGTTCCTCAGCCGTCTTGCCTGATTCGTATTCCTTTAGAATACCTACGATCTGATTGGGGGTAAACTTACTCTTCTTCATGATTGAGAGTTTATTTTTGGGGAAGCTTACAAAGCGATTACAAGGTCAAAACAATTATACGTTTCTTTTCTGCGGATGTCGATGTAACTAAGGCGAGCATCTTACTGGACTTTAACTGGAAGACTATGAACCGCTCTTATCCGATGTTCAGGGAGTGCATTTATATCAAGCAGCCGGTTGATAAAGCACAGTTTTATGGCACAGCGGAGTTGCCTGCCTGCCGCAGGCAGGGATGAGGCTTATTTGGGGCACAATCGGATGGGGGGAGTGCCTATGTCACCCAGGGGTGGTCGGAGCACTAAAAAGCAGCCGGTATTTGGTATCTTTGAGCGTTCAGGGGGGGTATACGGAGATCATCCCGGATGGAAAGCGGGATAGGCTGCGCAAAGTAATATCAGGAAAAGGTATCAGTTGCCTGTCTGCCGATAGGTAGAAAAGCCTTGTTATTACAGATGGTTGTAGGGGATATAACGGATTGGTGGATGTAGGTTATGACAAAGACTTTCGAGTAAACAAAGCTCTGGGGTTCAGCAATAGCGAAGGCATTCATAATAATCCTTGCTTTTGTCTTGAACTTTAAAATCTTCTGGTCTAGAGCCTTCTGTTTACTCTTTACAGGCACCTTCTCTTCCACTATTGACAAAACAACACCGACCTACATCGTCTATGGAATCCCCGAAAAACGTCAGAGGATGGATTCCCCGCCATCGCAAAGAGCCTCTACCGGATAATCGGATTGGCCTGGTCTTTTTCGGTCTCATCCTTGTTCTCTACCTGCTGACGATGCAGACCGGTCTTTTCTGGGGTGATCCGATTGAGGGGGTAAAAGCAGCCACTGCTACAGAACGATCCTTCCCACCTCAGCACCTTCTATCCTCGACAGTCAATGCCAGCATCCTCGCCCTTTTTGGCATTGACCGGGAACCTGCCACCTTTCTTCTCTTGCGAGTAGTGATGATCCTTGCCACGTTGTCCGGTACTTGGGGTTTCTTTCTTCTGTTGCGTCGATTCAGAGTGGATCGGGTTGTTCTCTTCGGTATTCTGAGTTTATACCTTCTTGCGAATGGTGTTTGGTATCACTCCACCACAGTCGAGACCGGCGCAATCCCTCTTTCACTCCTTGTCTGGTCCCTCTACTGGTTGCTTCGTACTGATGTGTCAACAAGGCTTGAGCTCTTCTTTTCTTTCGCCCTTGTTTCGTTGAGTGTATTGTTCAATCTACAGCAGGCGTTGTTCATCCCGTTGTTTCTGGCCTATGCCCTGACGAGACTATGGCGTACCCCTGGGTTCTTCTACTCCGTTCTCTTGATAGGAAGTACTATCGTGGTGATCGGAATCTTTCCGTACCTGCTCATAGCTGTGCCGGCTCACGATATCAGGTCGATTACGGACTTCGTTTCCTGGTTGACATATCATCCGAATGCCGAGGAGATCGGAAAGATGAGAACGATCGGTGTAGAATCGTTTGGGCGGAGCCTTTCCGGGCTCTTCACAATGGTTGTGGATGCGCAAGGGGCCACTTCGTGGCTCAAATTCAGGATGAGAGGAGAAGAAGGAATCGGGACGAACCTCGCGTTCATCGTCAGACTCGCAATGCCGGCTCTCATCCTCGCCGGTCTTGTTTTGCATGTTGTTTTTTCTGCCAGTGAGCGAAAGCAGATAGCCTTCCTCACAATCCTTTCACTGTTCAGTTGTTTTCTCTTCGGCCTTGCCTGGCTTGGAAGCGATCCACAATTCTGGCTTCCAGTCTGGCCTTTATTACTGCTCTCGGCCGGGATCGGACTTACAAAGTATGCCTGGAAGCGAACAAGATCACGAAGAATAATGGGAGTTATCTTCACCATCTGTTCCCTCCTGTTGTTTCTGATGAATGTTCCGCGCACATCACCCTCTCTCCTGTTCCCTAATGGAGGGACTGACTTTCAACATGCGCAGGTATTCGCAGGAATAGTGGAACGTGGAGATGTCGTTATTACTGCAGGAGGGAAATGGAGCAACTATGTTGAGACCTTGCGTCCGGATGCAGAGGTAATCAACCTGGGACTTCGCATCAGCGAGGTTTCGGGAGCTAAGGGAGAGGAAGTTATCGCTATTCTTGAGGATCGGATTGAATGTTCCCTGGCAAGAGGAAGAGCCGTGTACATAGAGGGAACGGTAGATTCTCCCGATGTGTTGTGGTCAAGCGCCTGGGAGGGCTTCAGACTCAAGTATGATCTCCCTCGCCATGAGTTGATGGAAGGACTGAAAAAGTCATTCAGGTTCTCGAACGTTCCCGATTACCAGGTCAGTGGCATGGCAAAAATTGAAAGATGATCTGAAGCTGCCGGTCATCAGCGTTATGTCGATCTCTGAATGTAGAAGTCACCCCCATTCCTCCTTCTTTCTAAACACACCGTAACCACGTGGGCTACCGATCCGGAGCGTTCAACGATCTCAGTTCGACGTGTCGCCTTTGCTGGGTAAAAATTCGTCCCTTTCTTTCGTCAGACGGCACTTTATATCATATTGACATTTCTATTGAAACCTGGCCAAGCGGGTTGTATTTCTTGCTGATCAATAAATCATTCATCAAACCAGTTATTATTACGAGGTGACACTATGAACTCGGCTCGATTTTTTCCGTTGATCTTAGGATAAGATCCCGGTTTCCGGCCTAAAATTCGTATGATTACGCCCTAATGAAAAGAAGAGCGCCTTCATATTACAATAGAGGGGCCTGGCCTTCTCGGCTTTGCACCATATCCATGTTCCTGATTCTTCTTGGTGGGTGCTCAAGCGCCTCTGAGGCTGAAAATGATTCTATCGAGATCCCTGGAGTTGGGAGTCAGTTTACATCACAGGTGACGCACAGAGTCGGATCGGATGGGAAGTTACGGCAAGAGGTTATGAAGTTCTCCGTTCAGGTTGCTGAGATGATCCTTGAAGGGAAGGAACAGGTCGTGCAGGTCGTGCAGTTCGCTACCGATACTCTTATCTCCCTGATCTCCTACGAATCGAACGGCGATCTCTCTCTCTACATGAGCCAGGGGAAGTTCGGAACATGTCAACGGGAACCTCTCTGGTTACTTCTTCGCTTTGGTGGAGGTCCATCGCTAACAGATACTCTTGTCATCTCTGACGAGTGTGTAGTAGTTTGGAATGGGCGACCTTCTGGTCAGGAAAGGGTCGTTATCGACGGCGAGTCGTTCGAAACAACGAGGATTCTTGCCGAACTAAAAGTTTATGTTGCGCCTGGTGATGTTGAAGATGCCGGGATGCACGCAAGGGAATACAAGCTTTGGTATGCTCCAGAGCTCGGCTATGTTGTGCAGGAGCATATCACCAGTCTCCAGCGTGTCGGCGATCAGGTCGATACGATCGGAATTTCAGAACGGGAGTTGATGTAGTACTCTTTACATTGATAAAGAACGCAGATGGACACAGATAGTGCTACAGATGAATGCAGATAATAGATAGATGACCCGAGATAGTCGATTATAGTACTTGTCTTACTGACGCTCGACTCATGGACTTCTACAACAACATAGTGAGCTATTAGCTATTAGTCCTCCTATGGCCGATGCAATGAACCTGACTCACAACTATTCAACCATTGCACCATTCAACAATATCAACGACTCTTGACTCTTAGACTTTTGTTATCTCTATGAACTCTATAGGCTCACAACTTTATGTGCTCAAACCAGCCATCCTTCTGCTGCTTTTCCTCTTTCCTGCTTGTGGAGAGACTGAGGAGCAAGTTGAGCAGACACCCCCTCCGATTATCATGATTGACCCTCCTCCTCCGGATACTGGGTATAATCCCGAGAATGAAGATGCGTTTGAGTACACGGTCTGGAGAGAGTATTCTGAGTTAGCGACGCAGGTGCCAAGGCGTTCGGCAGACAGTGTGTTGCGTTCAGTCACCAGCTCTTCTCCGGATCCACGGGTGATAAAAAAGCGACTGAAGCAAGAACTTGAGAAGCTTAATAGGTTGCAGGATACCATTGCACGCTATACGCTTCACGACAAGTACAATATCTCCTACGATTCAATACAGGCGATTATTGAAGAAGTCGAAGGAAAGATCAAGCGGGGGGAGATTGAACGATAGCCGGTTGTATGAAACCGTTCGGTAGAGTCTGGAACTGAATAGGGAGGAGCAGTTAACGGTCGAGGTAGAGATTATGCTATTGAGTTGACTAGTGTAGTAAGCAGAACAGAGCCAAACTGTGCATAAGAGTTGTTGTAGAGATCCTGCTACCTGTAGAGATCCTGCTACCTGTTCACAGACAACCCTCCAAGAACTTCTGAACTATGATACGTGGGAGATTCTACAGGTCTATTGTTGGACTCATCGTTGTCATGCCAATTCTTTACTGGCTGGTTCTGTTCATCGCTCCTGAAACGTTCGACCACATCTGGTTCTGGTTTTGGTTTGCAAAAGTAACCCCTATTCCGCTCTGGTGGCTCGTTCTGGTGCCGCTCATTTTAATCCTTCTTCTGTTTTACACGGTTCCCCAGAACGTCCGTTCATCGTTCGTTGCCCTTCTTTTAATTGCACTGACCGGTTATGCTGTGCAGTGGTCGTTTGCGTTGATGGAGGGAAGGGGTGTCGAGGCGATGACAGAGAAGATGCTGGATGCACAGATCGGACACTCAGCCTTTGCGCGTGAGGCTATTAGCTCGGTTGACTATGGGGAGACTATCAGAACCTATTATGGGCAGGTAAAAGTCGATTCATTGCCTCGCTTTCCCTTTGCAACCAAGCCTCCGGGACATTTTCTGCTCTACATCGCGACAAATCAGGTTGCTGAGGGTCTGCTCGGAAAGCAGAGAGGGCTCGAACAACAAGTAGAACAACTTGCGCTCTTCGCATCCTTCCTCTGGCCGCTCTTTACGTTCCTTGCTCTCTTTCCGATGTACGGTCTGGCTCGCTTCTTTCTTGCAGAAACAGAAAGTCGTGCCACGCTTATTCTCTATATCTTCTCCCCTAACATTGTTCTCATGACAATGCACTTGGACCAATGCCTGCTACCGCTGTTGTTTCTGACAACGCTCTATCTATTTATGAAAGGAGTAACCGAGCGTATGCTGTGGCTTCATGGATTGGCCGGTATTGTTGCCGGTATTGCTCTTTTCATTTCATTCTCTATGATTACTCTTTTCCCACTCCTTGCTTTATGGCATGGAGGCCGGGAACTGTTGACAAAAAAAAGAAAGGGAGATAGCTGGGGCAGGGCTTTGAGGAGATCAGCCGTATCAATCCTGCAACCTCTCGTTCTCTTTGCTGTTGGCGTTCTTCTTGTGAACGGATTCTTCTCGATTGCATATGGCTACGATCCACTTGCAGCATATCAGCTTGCACACTCCGAGCATAGCCTTTGGAAGATTCAGGAGTGGGATATAGTACGCACTATCTGGGTCGGCATCCTCGATATTGTTGAGTATGCCGTCTGGATCGGTTTCCCAATAGTGATACTTGCACTTCTACGTTCTGCCATTTCGTTGAAGCGACTTCGGACTCTTCGACTTCGTTTTTCTGACCCGATGATCCTCTCACTTCTCGTTCTGTTCCTTCTCCTTTCGTTTTTCGGAAAGACTGTTGCGGAAACCGGCAGACTCTGGACATTTCTCTTACCATTGGTGCTGATTATTGCGGTCATGGGAGGAGGCCTGTTTCCAGTGAAGATACGGAAGAGGCTCTTTGTCGGAATTCTTGCATTGGGGCTTCTGCATACATTCTTCTTGAAGTGGTTACAGGATTTTGCTTGATTAAACCAGAGAGTTCAATGGAACATAACCAGAGTAGCTACCAACTTCGTTGCGATTGGGGAGAGAACGGGATTCGCTCTCTGACTCCGATCAGTGACATCGTAGTGATTGTCGATCTCCTCTGGTTCTCTACGTGTGTTGACGTTGCAGTTTCACGGGGCCAACCATCAGTGAATTCAAGTCTAAATAGGACGGAGAAGTGAGAGATGAACTGACCATCCTTACTTACATCGACTGCATTGTGGTTGGCAAAGAAGGCACGTACATTGTTGGTACTGTGGAGTCGTCATCCTGAGCACGCAGCAGGCGTATCGAAGGATGGCGATGGTAGGGACTCATCACTACCGGGTCTTCTGTTTTGGGGATGACGACAAAAGGAATGTTTTGAATTCTGTGCTCCCTGTGGCTCATAGATAGTTGCAGGGAGTGCATGTTTCTTCATCATGTTCTCCCGACCCTCTTTTCGTATCTTCCGGTCGATGAATGCGAATCCGTTAGTTGTCTCGCTTGAACGATTTGAGGGACCGCTCGATCTGCTCCTCTTCTTTATCAAGCGAGATGAAATCGACATTTACGATATCCCGATCGCCCGGATTACCGAGGAGTTCCTCGAATACACCTATACGATGCAGATGCTCAGTCTTGAACAGGCTGGCGAGTTTATCGTTATGGCCGCCGAGTTGATGCGCATCAAAGCAAAAATGCTCTTGCCGAAAGAAGAGCGTCCCGAGGAGGAAAGAGAGGAGGAAGATCCACGGGCTGATCTGGTAAGGCGACTCCTTGAGTATAAGCAGTACAAAGAGGTTGCTGAGTCTCTCAAAGAGCGAGAGAACGAGTTCCGGAATCTACGCTATAGGCAATTCTTCAAAGGAGATGAAAAGGTTGTTGAAGAACCTACGGCCGAGGAAATTCTCTCCAGCGTTACGCTCTTTCGTCTGCTGGAAGCCTATAAAAAGGCTGTTGATCGTGCGCCAAAACAGGAAGAGATGGTCATCGAGCAAATCTCCTGGACGGTTGAGGAGCAGGCTGAATACATCCTTGACGAAATCAATAAGCGCTATCAGATGACAATGGTAGAGCTCTTTGCAGCGAGAAGTCGTATGTGGATCACTGTAACCTTCCTTGCCCTCCTTGAGCTTATCAAGGACAGACGGGTAGGTTTTCATCAGGAAGATGACAGTGAGGAAGTCATCTTCTACGAAGTATAGATTCAATAATTGTACATCAGGCGTATCACGTTCAGATATGGCAAGACCGTCTACACCAACAAAGCCCGAGTCGTTGAAACCGATTGTTGAGGCGATGATTTTTGCGGGTGAGGAACCGCTTGGGCCCCGAACGCTTCTTTATCTTCTTTTTGGAGAGGAAACAAGGGAGAAGAATGGTTCAGGTCGGGATAAAGATGAGACTCTCTTCGATGGTGTCGAGAATCAATCGACCGAGGTAAACAAGAAAAAGAATGGGAAAAGAGCTAAGAAAAATAAAATTGGCCAGAAAGAGTTGCGGAAAATTATTGCTTCCTTAAATGATGAGTATGAGGAATCGGGACGGTCTTTCCGCATTATTGAGATTGCCGGTGGGTTCCATTTTGCTACGGTCAAGGAATACGGAGAATTTGTCGGAATGCTCTCGAAAGAGCGTTCTCGCCGCAGACTCTCGCCTGCAGCCCTGGAAACGCTCTCAATTGTTGCCTATCGCCAGCCCGTTACCAAACCGGAAATGGAAGCGATTCGCGGGGTCAATTGCGATCAGGTACTTCTCTCGTTATTGGAACGAAATTTGATCGCCATAACCGGTCGGGCAGACTCAGTCGGTAAACCGCTTCTCTACGGTACCACAGATGATTTCCTTAGGGCGTTTGGTCTGAACAGCCTGAGCGATTTGCCAAAACTCCGGGAACTTGAGGAGTTGATGGAAGATGATGCCTATTCTCCTGCACGAACTCAAGGAATACCTGATGAGGTGACGCAGGAGTTGCTCGAACTTGGAAACACAGATGAACAGAGATTGGAAGACACAGATGAACACAGATCAGAAAACACGGAAACACAGATGAACGCAGATGGGGAAGAAGAGATGGACACAGATGAACAGAGATTGGAAGACGTAGATGAACACGGATCAGAAAACACGAAAACACAGATGAACACAGATGGGGGAGCAGAGATGGACACAGATGAACAGAGATTGGAAGGGGATGAGGGTAGTGATAGTGATTCGAAGGAAGAGATGAAGTCTGATGATGGGAATTCTGTGAGCTCATCGACGAGCTTTTGCGGGCATGAAAGATAGAAGAGAAGGAGATTCGTATTGGGATTGTATTAGAATCTGAAAATAGATTAATTATGAGCGGTTATTATTTTTTGAGAATGGTTCGGCGATCAGCCTGGGTGATATTCACATCATTTGCGATTCTGCTAAGTGGGTGCGGAGAGGGAAAAGTTGACGATGCCGATAAGGAAGCTCTGAGAACTGCTGGATATGAGGAAGGAGCAGCGGCAGATCTGAGTATATTGAACTTGACTGAGGAAGAGGTCGCACAGCTTGAGATTGCAAAGCGTGGAGGACTTGATGGGGCTGCTGCCAAAGAGATTGTTGAGTTGATGCATGATAAGGACTTGAAATTCGATATTGGGATGGAGATGCAGACCTTGAGCCTTGCCGGATTCTCGGCAACGGCCCTCGTCGAGCTTGTAAAGATGGGAGCTGTCCGGGTATGGGAGACGGATCTTCGCGTGATGAAACATGCCGGCATTGGCGAACCGACCATTGTGAGAATAGCAGAACGAAAATTTGTCGATGAGAAGGATGACCTGTTGCCCGGACGTGATTATACTGTATTAAAGGCCGCTGGCATGTCGGATGCTGGTATTGAATCCTTTGTGAAGAACGGGGGAACGGTGCTACAACTGCAAAAGGTAGAGTTGGCAATACGGATGGGTACATCAGAACAGGCTGCGTTGAAGGAAGTTGGTTTGTAAATGAGGATCGCAGGGGAGAGCACAATGCTGCTAACAGTCTCCGGGTACCGTCGGTTACGGCATATACCGGAACGGATAAGACTCGGAATGTTCTCCGACATGAAGCCGGATGATATAGACACCTGCCTCAAGTCCTCCATCAACAGTTGAGGGATCAAACTCAATACTGTGAGTACCTGGCTGGCATTCTCCACGATAGATTTCAGCAAGAACGTTTTGCTGTGAAAGATCGAGGAGTTCTATCAGGCAGAGGCGTGGTTGTTCTTCGACAGAAAATGGAATAGAGTAAGTCATAGCGTAATATCGCAGTCTTGAAACCATGCAAAGATAGCGATAACCGATAGCGTTATCCCTGTTGAACAATTTGATGTAGTGTGAACACAGAGACAAGCATGATGATACCAAGCTCAAAGAGACTCCCCGAGTCACATTTTCGTAATGTGATGCTCGTAGTGATTCTCGTCGCTCTTTTTATCCCTCTATCGAGTGCTGCACAGGAGGAACCTGTTGAGGATGATCCCCCATCATTTGGTTATGTGGGCCTCTTCGGAGGCATTACCCTCAACTCACATGCTGTAAGACTCGATCCTTCCCGACTGACAGGTGTGGCTTCAGTCCCGATTGATCCGTTGTTTACCGAAGGTTCGGGCAGAGGGTGGACAGGTGGACTTTTGCTGGAGTTCCCTCTGAGTGGTCTCTTTGGAGTTGGAGGACGACTTGCAATGCAGGAGCGCGGTGCAGAGATGACAGCACAGTATGAAAATCGCATTGATGTCATAACGTCAGGAGGGACTGTGCGGCCGGCAACCGTTGAGGTAACTGTCCCAAGCAGGTTAACATATTTTGCCGCAACACCTCATATTCGGGTTACGCCCGAGTCTCTTCCTCTCTATCTTTTTGCAGGCCCTTCGCTTCTTTTTCCACTGACCACAACGTATAGCTATAAGGAGGAAATCATCTCCGAAAGGGGGCTGATTTTCCCCGGAGTTAACGGACCGCGAAGGACTCGCATTATAGATGGAGCTATACCTGAGGCGGTTGTCAAGCTCGGGGCAACGGTCGGTATCGGTGTTGAAATTAATCTGACTGACAAGCATGCTCTGCTACTGGACGCGCAATATGCCCCAATGATTGGCGATCTCTCGACTGGTATTGGATCAGAACGAGATTGGCGCGCTGATATTATCTCCTTTACCCTCGGCATAAAGACCGGTTTTGTTCGACGCAAAGCCGAGCCGTTGCCACCTCCTCCACCGCCGGATATAATAGTTATTGAAGTTGATACGGTCGAGATAATCGAAGCGAAAGTGGTTACTGATGAAGGCTTGCTCGACACACTTGTCGCTCGTTCGCAGAAGGTGCAGCAGACTGAGGTGCATGCTCTTCTTCCCTATATCTTCTTCGATCATGATTCGGCCACAATTCCTGACCGATATGCCCAAATTGAGCGACGTAATGTTCGCAACTGGCGGGAAGAGAGGATTGAGAGGGGATCGACCATGAACGTCTATTACGAGTTGCTGAATATTGTTGGCTATCGTCTGCGAGTCAACCGACGAGCGGAAATCAAGATTACCGGTTGTGTAGGAGAGTTCGAGACCGAAGATAGTACGTTGGCACTTCGCCGAGCTGAGGCTGTCCGGGACTATTTGAGAGATGTGTGGCGGATTCGAGAGAACAGAATGACCATTGTTACGCGGGAACTACCACAAAACCCTTCGCTCAGCGAGGTAGATACATTGGAGGGGGATGTAGAAAATCGACGTGTCGAGATCTATTCGGAAACGCTTTCGCTCCTTAAGCCGGTAAAACTTCCTGATACGCTTTTGCTTGAACCTGCAGGTGTGATTCGTCTCCTTCGGCCACCATCCGGTTCAACTGATTCGCTGGCGCAGCTTGAGTCGTGGCAGGTAAACGTTACCGTGGGAGATTCACTGATTGAGCGTGCAGCAGCAGGGTTTGGTCCACCGCCGGAGAAGATCGATCTTGAACTAAAATCACGACCCGATTTGAATCGCCGAGGACCAATCGAGATTACATCCGAACTCATTATTCTCGACTCACTTTACGTGAGAAAATTCGCGCTTCCCAGTACGCCGGTCTGGTTCGTAGAGGAGGGTGGGTTTGAAGTTGAACGAAACGTCGAGAATGACATGTATGTTGATCGATATAATCTCCTTCTACACAGTTTCGATTCGGCGGGAATCTTTGATTTTACGCAGCAGGCCTCAACGATATTGCGAGAGCGCATTACTTCTGAGTCACAGGTGAAAATCACAGGTCATACCGACAGAATTGGTCTGCCATACTATAACAAACGTCTTGCAACTCGCCGTGCAGAGCTTGCTGCGCAGATTACCGACCTTGAAAACGCACAGATTGTTGGTGTGGGTGAACGTGATTCTCTCTATGATAATGATACTCCCGAGGGGAGATATTATTCGCGTACCGTGGCTGTGGAAATCAAGACGCCGATAGTCCGAAAGGATATAAGCGACAAGGAGGCTGAAGAGGAGAGCGTAGAGCAGGTTAAGGCAGAGGTGGAGAGAGAAACTCAGGAGGCTTCAGCAACCGAACCGGTAACCTCAGAGAGTAACGAATCAGAGATAAAAGAGAGTGAGCCGACAGTAGAACAACCGGCGGAAGTTCCAACGAGAACAACAAAGAAAGAAGGGGCGGAAGGAATTCCAACAAGCGTTACGTTGCCTGACGAGGACGAATAAAAGCTCTTTTAGAGTAAGGGAGGCAAACAACTCCTGTTCGCCTCCCCTCGTTCTGTTTCAGCCTGTCCGGTGTTCTGATTCTGTTCCGTAAATTCTTCGCGTAGTTATGTCCAAGGCACAAGATAGTGTCGATTCCTTTGTGGAGTCAGTGCGTCGTTTTATGCGTTTGCATGAAATGGCACATAGTGGTGAAAGCATATTGTTAGGAGTTAGTGGTGGCATTGACTCCGTTGTGATGCTTGAGGTCATCGCATGTCTTGCCCTTCCCTTACGCTATGAGTTTGCTGTTGCTCATTTCGACCACGGCTTGCGTGAATCTTCGGCAGCGGATGCTGATTTTGTACGGGAATTGGCTTCGCGGTATCGAGTGAAGGCATTTGTGGCAAGTGCAAATATTCGTCGCATTGCAGATGAAGAAGGACGATCTCTTGAGGAGACGGGACGCCGTGGACGCTATGCGTTCCTGGAACGTATCGCTCGACGCCATCGCTATGACACAGTGATGACTGGCCACACAGCCGACGACAACGCAGAGACGCTATTGGTAAATCTCTTGCGAGGAAGCGGCGTAACCGGACTTGCAGGTATACCCTCAACACGGCGACTTGGAGGAAACGTGATTGTTGCCCGTCCGATGTTGGGCCAACGGCGGTCGGAGATTGAGAAATATGCCGTGGATCGGGGACTGAAGTGGCGTGAAGATGAGACGAATCAATCTGAAGAATTCACACGAAATCGTATCCGGCACGAACTTTTGCCACTGCTTCGAGAATTCAATCCGAACGTTATCAGCACGTTGAATACTACTGCTGAGTTAATGCGCGATGTCGATCGGTATCTTTCGAATGCCGTTGAGACCGCTGTTCGGGTGGTGACAAGGGAGAAAGCAGTCCCGGGCGAACGTGTGGTGCTTGATGTTAAACAGTTGCGACATCTTCAGCCTGCTATTCGGGGAGAAGTACTACAGCGTGTGATGACCGTGACGTTTGATATACCTCCAATTTCCTATGCAGCGGTCAAACGGGGACTTGGGTTGATCTGGAAGGAGACCGGTACCCGCGTAAATCTGGGAGGGCGATTTGAAGGATTGCGAGATCGCGATACCATCGTGCTGCTGAAAAATCCGCCAATTTTACGCGATGTAGACAAGTCCTTTGATCTTGGCGAATCAGTTGAAGTGGGAAATATAACGCTGAAGACCGAAGTGCTTGAAAACAAGTCGGTCAAGTTTGCCTCTAATGGCAAAGTTGAGTACGTCAGTGCCGACAAGCTGCCGGAGAAATTGATTATCCGGTCCTGGCAAGAAGGAGATCGGTTCCACCCGCTTGGAATGAAAGGGGAAAAGAAGTTAAGTGATTTCTTGATTGACAGGAAAGTGCCTCTCGATCAAAAACGACAGGTTATGGTCGTTACCGACGGTGAAAGCATCGTCTGGGTCTGTGGGATGAGGATTGATGAACGGTACAAGATCGACAGCAAAACCAGGCGGATTCTGAAGCTGGAGCTGCAGTCTCTATGAGCCGGTTGTATTCTCCTGGAGAAGTCGTTGTTAAAGGGAAGCGATTTGTCCCTTTTATCCCTGCCGAGGAGATTGAGCAGGCTGTGCAAAGCATAGGAGCGACGCTAAGTCAGGAGTTGGATGACCAAAAAAATGGGTTGCCATCCTTGTTTGTTTGTGTTCTGAAAGGGGCAACACTCTTTTGTGCCGATCTTCTTCGCAGCCTGAGGGGACCAATTCATCTGGAATTCGTGCTTGCTTCAAGCTACCGTGACGGCATAGTCTCCTCCGGTTCACTCACTTTTACGGCTCCATCAGGCACTGAAATCAAGGGAAGGAACGTCATCGTCGTCGAAGATATTATTGATACCGGAACAACTGTTACAGCCCTTCGTGACTACTTTGCCGAACATGCTGCTGCTTCAGTGAAAGTCGCGGCGTTACTTTACAAGCCCGATGCCAACAGAAATGGCGAACGACCCGAGTATTTCGGGTTTGAAATACCAAACCGTTTTGTGATAGGATATGGTTTGGACTATGCCGAAGAAGGACGAAATCTTGCCGGGATCTACGTTCTGGATGAAAGGGAAGAAATGTGAAGTTAGAAGTGAAAAAGTTGGAAGGTCAAAGAGGTTGTTTTCTAGAGTCCGAAACTGAACGAGGAGGAAAAGTTAACAGTAGATAGCAGAAGTAAGGAGCAAACTTCTCAGTTGGCCAACGTAATACGTAGGATAGAGCCAATTTGGTCTGTAAGAGCTGCTGAAGAGACTCTGCTAACCACTTATCTGTACACTGATAACCTTTACGTTCTCCAAACAACTTCTGGAAGTGAGTGGTAGTTTTACATTCCGGTTGATTGCTACTACTTGAAGAATTAACTGAAATCAGACATAAGATAGTATAGTATATGAGTAATGAAATCAATCCAGGTGGGCCTGAGCGTCGTCCTGGCAAGCGACCAGGAAATGAGGAACCGGGTATCAGCCGTATGATGCGTACGGTGGTGGCATGGCTGGTGATCATTGCCGGGTTTCTCCTGATCCTGATGCTTGTTGGTCAACGGTCCTCCCAGGCTGTGACGGTCAGCTACAACGAGTTCGAACGACTCTTGGAGGCGGAGGTGATCAGCGAAGCCAAGTTTGTCAAATCCCAGGAAAACAATTGGGAGTTTCAAGGAACATTGACTGAGTCGATGGAGGTGAAGGTCGCCGGTGGTAAGGGAGAGACGCAAAAGACAGAGAACATCTTTACAGAGTTGCCTCCGGTAACCGAGGAAATATTAGCTACCTGGAAGGAAAAAATCAAAGGTGATAGTGACATTGTCGAGGATACCGGATTTTTCCTTGGATTCCTCCTCACATTCTTCCCCTGGCTGATTCTGATTGCGATAATGATCTTCTTCTTCCGTAGAATGCAGGGAGCAGGTACACGAGGCATTTTCAGTTTCGGCAAATCTCGCGCAAAGATGCTCAGCGAGACCTCTCCTCGTGTGACATTCACCGACGTTGCAGGAGCCGAGGAAGCAAAAGAAGAGTTACATGAGATTGTTGAATTCCTGCGTGATCCTGTAAAGTTTCAGCGTCTTGGGGCGAAGATCCCTCGTGGTGTGCTGTTGCTGGGCAGACCCGGAACCGGAAAAACATTGTTGGCAAAGGCCGTTGCAGGAGAGGCAGGCGTACAGTTTCTCTCGATCTCCGGAGCTGACTTCGTGGAGATGTTTGTAGGCGTGGGAGCATCGCGGGTTCGTGACCTTTTTGAGCAGGCCAAGAAGGTTGCTCCGGCAATTGTCTTTATCGACGAAATCGATGCTGTTGGTCGTCAGCGCGGAGCAGGACTCGGTGGTGGACATGATGAGCGAGAGCAGACGCTGAACGCACTTCTGGTGGAGATGGACGGCTTTGAGCCGAATACCGGCGTCATCATCATCGCTGCAACCAACCGTCCCGATGTTCTGGATCCCGCGCTTCTGAGGCCGGGCCGTTTCGACCGCCAGGTAGTCGTTGACCTTCCCGACCGTCGTGGTCGTGAGGGAATATTGAACGTACATACACGGAATTTGCCTCTCGCCGAGAACGTTAACCTCGAGGCCCTTGCGAGGGCAACGCCGGGTTTCAGTGGCGCTGATCTTGCCAATCTTTGCAACGAGGCGGCCATCTTCGCGGCCCGTCGCAACAGTGATCGCGTGACGATGTACGATTTTGAGACGGCAAAGGACAAACTCATGCTTGGCCTTGAGCGTCGCACAATGGTTATGACAGAAGAAGAAAAGAAGATGACAGCTTATCATGAGTGCGGTCATGTCATTGTCGGCAAGTTCGTTCCACACGGCGATCCGCTTCACAAGGTGACAGTTATTCCGCGTGGTCGCGCTCTTGGTGCCACCCACTTTTTGCCAGAGGATGATAAGCACTCCCGTTCCAAGAAATGGTTCGAGGCAAAGATCGCTATGGCTCTTGGAGGCCGTGCCGCCGAACTGCTTGTTTTTGGAAACCTGACAAGCGGTGCACAGAGTGACATCAAGTCGGTAACGCAGATGGCTCGCCAGATGGTCTGTGAGCTTGGCATGTCGGATAAACTTGGTCCTGTCAACTATTCTTCCGGCGACGGCGAAGTTTTCCTGGGACGCGACTTCGCGGTCCACAAGGATATCAGTGAGGCGACGGCTGAGTTGATTGACGAGGAGGTCCGGAACATTGTTGACGAGGGAGTGGAGCGTGCCAATAAAGTATTGAAAGAGCACGAGGAGCTGCTTCACAAAATGTCGGCTCTTCTTATGGAACGCGAAACTCTCGATGCCGATGAGATCGATATGGTCATCAAGGGGGAAGAATTGCCGCCTCTGGAAGTAAAGCAGATGTTGCTGGCAAGATTGGCATCCGAAGATAGTTCAGGAGGCACAAACGGTTCTTCAGTTGTCCCGGTCGATGATGAGCAGGGGTAGAGATTATGAGTCAGGAATCGGTTGGGAGGAAGGACAAGGAGAAGGGAAGACAAACAGGAAAAATGTGAAGCAGGAATCGCACGCCCCGTAGGGGGCGAACCCCCGGGATGGAAGTCCTTCTCCTACAACCCGATCCGTGTTGATGGCTGACAATCATACTGTTATGATTTCATAAATCCGTACATTAACCTACCCTCAAAAGATGTTGAGGGGGCTTTTATTTTATCTGTACGTAATGGCAATCATTAAAGAACAAGCAACATCGGGTCACGGATTGAGTCAGATTCCCGGACAGATTTCGATGTCGAATGAAATTCGACGGAAGCTGATTCATCTCGGTTCGATCAGCATTCCGGTGGTTTACTGGTTTCTCTCACAAGAGACGGCGCTGTCGATACTTGTTCCGATGACTCTGATTGCCATCGTGACTGAAATTCTGCGACGCGCCTTCCCGGGATTTGAACGATGGTTTCGCTCCTTTTTTGGGCCGCTTCTTCGGCCTCATGAGTCGTCTACGCGTCCTGAAATCAACGGCGCAACCTTTGTCTTGATCTCGGCTTGTCTGTGTATAGCGATTTTTCCCAAAATTATCGCTATCACATCGTTTGCCGTTCTTATTATCAGCGATACTGCCTCAGCTTTGTATGGTCGCCGTTTTGGTAAACGGGAGTTTTTGCGCAAGAGCGTGGAGGGTTCGGGTGCCTTCTTTGTGACGGCGGTGATTGTCGTCTTTGTAGTTGCATATTTGTCCCATGCACCCAGGGAGTTTGTTGCTTTTGGCGGGCTTGCTTCGCTCGTTGCGATGGTCGTTGAAGGGCTGAGCGAAGGGGGGAGTTCGATCGACGACAATATGACGATACCTATGGCGTTCGGAGCTGTGATGTGGGGAGGGCTGGAACTGTGGCAAACCGGGCTGATCCCGGTGTTGTAGAGAGTAGCAAATAGTCCCTAAACAAGTGTGATTGATGAGATTTTTCTGCTCTAAAAGGCCGGAAGGGTCTACCTTGGCAGGTGTGGTGAGTGAAATTATGAGTACTATACCAAGAAAACTAGTCCTCCAATTCAATTATACAGCAGGTTGCAACTGAGAACAGCAGATGCAAGATCTAAGAAAGTACCTGCCAAAGTCCATCAAGACGGAAGTAGACCTGGACCGACTCATTCCGACATTGGCAAAGTCCAGCTCTATAAACGCCATAGAAATGGCTCTAAGAAAAGTGCCCACAAAGCACGTACTCCACCTAGCGAACTCGACACAGCTTGATTTCGCAGAGCCCAGTACCGTCCATCTAGCCGTAACCTCCCCTCCGTACTGGACCCTCAAGCGGTATCGAGAGGGACCGGGTCAACTTGGTCATATTGAGGATTATGAGGAATTCTTGGAACTACTCGATTCCGTTTGGCAGAAGGTGCTGACAGCGTTGGTTCCCGGCGGTCGATTGATTTGCGTTGTGGGGGACGTATGTTTATCTCGGCGAAAGAACAAGGGCGAGCATACATGTGTTCCTCTTCATTCCTCAATCCAGGAACGCTGTCGTCGCATGGGATACTCGAATCTTGCCCCGATCATCTGGCATAAGATCGCAAACGCTTCCTATGAAGTGGATGGCAACTCCAGATTTTTGGGCAAGCCTTACGAGCCAAACGGCGTAATCAAGAACGACATCGAATACATTCTTATGCTCAGAAAACCAAGTGGTTACAGAAAACCCGACAAAGCAGCTCGCCTGCTGAGTATGATTTCAGACGCCAACCATAAGCGGTGGTTTCAGCAGATTTGGCACGATGTTACAGGTGAGTCTACCAAGAAGCATCCGGCGCCGTATCCACTAGAGCTGGCAACTAGGCTAGTGAGGATGTTCAGCTTCGTCGGCGATACAGTTCTTGACCCCTTTATGGGGACAGCCACGACGAATCTAGCGGCGGCGAACTGGGGTAGACACAGTATAGGAATCGAACTGGACGAACACTATTTCTCTATGGCAGAACGTAGACTTAGAAATGCTGGACAGGATATGTTCTCCACCATAGAAGTGCGTGTCCAGAAACCTGTGGTAGCATAGTTCACAAGGCAGTAGTATGTGCTCAGACTACAGTTCACACGCAGACTATCTGGGGGCGGTGCAGGGAAACGCTGCCAGAAGGAAGTTGCAAGTGGAGCGAGCGCTCTCCGAGGCGTTCCCCGACTTCATAGAAAAGCGTGAAGTAAGTGTAATTCTGTTCTCATCAATGACCGCTTTTGATTTGGCTGAGGGTATTATACAGTACCCGGTCGTTCTCAAGCCTTTGATAGCTGCTTGCAACATAGCGGCTAGAGCGATTGAGAGAGATATAGGCATCAAGAATCTGAACACGTACGAGCCACGCCTAACCCGTGAGTCCGCTAACATTATTGCTGGTTATATCAAGCCATTCTTACCCGAATATTTGGAGATCCCTTCTCTTGGCACGGTTGATCGCGTCGCCTTTGTAGACAAGGAAATGCGGAAGAATAAGGGGAACTGGGAAAGGAAAATCTCGTCCAAGCTCAAAAAGCATGCAGGAAAAGACTTCAAGAAACGCAAATTCACCATCGGCGGAGAGGTATTTGAGCTTGACGCGGCCTATCCCGCAACGGGCGATGTTCAGGTGGGAATTGACGTCAAGCGAATAGAGGCAAGACGGGACATCCACAAGAGATGTGACGAAATAGTAAACAAAGCACGAAAATTGAAAGAGGCCTTTCCAGATTCCAAGTTCGCTGCCGCGATTTATTATCCTTTCATAGATGAACATGTAAATATCCAGCACCGCCTTTACTCCGACGATGTCGACTGTGTAGTTTTCGCGTCTGACGGCGCAGATTCAATCAGAAATGCCGTCTGGAATATGATCGGGACGCTGAAGATCTGACAGCAATCAGTGAATATGCCTTCGCATATCACCCAGTTACCACTACGGCGCATTCGCGCCTTGGCCTTTGGCAACCTGCTGCGCGGGTTGGGCAACTTGAAAACGTTAAATGACATTGGGATGAAATGAGCCACATCCTTATCAGAATATCCCCTAGGATAGGATGAAATATACTGCATTTTCGTGATTCATTTATTTTGATTAAAGTTCAAGACAACTTAAGAGCTTTGTGATAGACTCCAAGCCCAGTAATGACGCGGAAAAACAGGTATTTCATTCGTTCAAGAATCAGTGAGGCCAAACTCAGGCAAAGTATTTGGTTGTTTGCTCTGGATCTGGAGGCGACAACAATTGCTGAATTCTCCGGTATTAGTCGCAATTCGATGAATACAATATTGAAGGCTGTCAGAAACATTATTGCCCAGGAGTCTGAAAAAGAAGCCCCTTTTGAAGGATCGGTAGAAGTCGACGAAAGTTACTTTGGAGCGCGCAGACAGAGAGGCGTACGTGGAGGTGGTACCAAAGGTAAAGTGGTCGTCTTCGGGTTGTAGAAACGCAATGGGAAGGTTTATACCGAAGTCGTGCCCAATGTCTCTAGAGCCGCTCTGCAAGGCATTATCAAAGGAAAAGTGGCTCTTGAGAGCGTCATTGACTCGGATGGTTTTCGTTCTTACAACGCTCTAGTGGATCTTGGTTACAGGAAAGACTACCGGGTCGACCATGGTGGCAATGAATTTGCAGACGGAGCAAGCCCCATCAATGGGATCGAGAACTTCTGGGGCATTGCAAAAGTCAGGCTGGCCAAATGTAGGGGGCTTTCCAGAAGCACCTTCAATTTGCATTTGCAAGAAGCGGAATTTAGATTGAATCACAGAAAAGAAGACCTCTATAAATTGATACTCAAACTAGTCAGACAGAACCCTCTTAAGTTGTCTTGAACCTTGATTGATTGTGACCACCATGAGCAAGCGTTAAGACGCCAATGACCCGATGGTAATGCGGCCGAAGTCGATAGAATGGACACTTGAAAGGCTACGTAAGCCAATGCAACTCAGTTTTGATTTCGCACGTGAACCCACGGCGGTTACGCCCAAGAAAGCAAGTAGCCCAAAAGGCTACACAGGGCTCTATGGTTTTCACAAGTACTGGGGCAAGAAACCTTACGAACCGCTGGCATTCGTGATCGAACAATTGACCGACGAAGGCGACACTGTATTAGACCCATTCGTTGGTTCGGGTACTTCTGCGCGTGAATCTCTCATTCGCAATCGCCGATTCATCGGGTTTGATGTCAACCCGGTGGCGGTCGAGTTGACCAAACTTCTAATTTCGCCGCCTGATTATGACAGCGTGCGTAGCGCTTTTCGTTTCATTGAAAGATCCGTAAAGGACAAGATTAACGGTACCTATCGTCTAAATGATGGCCGGATTGCTTCACATTATCTCTGGGAAAACGACACACTTACACAAGTGTGGTTACGAGGCGTTCGTGGAGGTGGACGTGAGGAACTAGCACCCACGGCCCAAGATATCGACCTCGTTGAAGAATATGCCTCCTACCGTTCAGAGCACATCCGTGCGCCCCGTTTTTTTTCCAACGGCAGAATCAACGCCCACGCAAATCTGTCGATTTCTGACATCATGACGGGCCGGGCTCAGCGAAACTTGGATCTTCTATTGTCCTATATCAACGAACTGCCCCCAAATGTTCAGATGCCGATGAAATTGTGTCTGACAGCAGCTTCTGGCCAGATGACCAAGATGGTTTTTGCTGTTACTGGTCGTGGAAAAATGACAGGAAAGAATTCAGCGAAAGTCGAGGTTGGCAGTTGGGTGATCGGTTACTGGCGTCCGAAACTACATTTTGAGGTCAACGTTTGGAATTGTTTTGAACGGCGGGTGTCAAAACTCTTAAAGGCCATCAAAGAAGGTGATCCCCTCCAAGGTTCCATAATCTGCGACTCGATGGCACGTTTCTATGAAGCCAGCTCGCGTTCGTGGGTTGAATGTGCACCCTCTCAGACGGCCATCAGAAGTGTCCGAGAGAAATCGGTAAACCTCATATTGACCGATCCTCCTCACAGCGACCGCGTCCCCTATCTTGAACTGAGTGAATTGTGGAATAGCATCCTCGGTTTTGAATCACACTTTAGTTCAGAAATTGTGATTTCTAACGCAAAGGAGCGAGGCAAAACACCGGACGTGTACAGCCAGGCCATGAACGGCTTCTTCGGCATATTGTCCAGTGTTATGCGAGACGACGCATTTCTTGTGTTGTTATACAACGCTCGCCAAGCGGCACGCTGGAGGTTTGTCTCCCAGATCATCGACAAATCGGGAGGGTTGAAGTATTTCGGGAAGTTTCCCTGCAATTACTCAGCTGGTTCCGTGGTCCAAGACAACAGAAAGGGTGGCCTGAAAAACGATATAGCTTTGGTATTTGGAAAACCCGACGCCGATTCCCGTAGGCTTTGTCAACTTGCGAACATTCCGAACTGGTCCAAAGATGCACCGACCAAATAGAGGCTGATGATGGAGTTCGATACTGCAATGGCATTGTTTAGCGATGACTGCGTCAGAGAGCTTGCGGAATCTGATGATGGATTGCGATTCCTCAAGCTCCGTTCGTTATCGCGGCGAGAACATCTGGAGACATTATTTGAGGTGGCGTCTATCACGCCTCAGGCAAGTTCAGCTCGAGGCATGTTTAAAGAGGCCTTTGAAACGATCGCTGTGGATCAAGAGATTATCAATGAGACTATTTCCCAGATCTACGCATCGGAACGGAAAGAACGCCGAGCGAAAGAACCGGAACTCGTGAATCAGCTTTACCGTTTGGATGTTTTCGATTGGGGTGGCCTCCATCAAAACAGCTTAGAAAAGACGATCGTAGATAACTACGTAAAGAAAATTCGTGATTACGATCACCTATCTCAGAGCATTGAGAACGAGTTGCATAACAGTATGCGAGGCTACGTCTTGTGTTCTTGGTACAACCATTGGACCTCGATCCTCATTGAAGATATTTTTCGTGACCATGCTGCCGTATTGCCTGCCGTAGGTTTAATCAAGAAAATCGACTTCTTTCTTAACGGAGTGCCATTCGATTTGAAGGTTACCTATTTTCCAGAGGGTTACATCAAAGATTGCCGTCGTGAAAACAACCAACGACCAGAACTGACGCTTCTCAGACAATGGGCTCGTAGGAATAGAGTGCCTTTCAGTACCGATCTGCCCGACAGTCGCTTACTTTCAGACTTGTGGAATAAAGCGAGTGACGATCCGTCGGATGATGGGCAGCAGGTACTGGTCGAGTTGAATACTTTTCGGCAGAAGCTTATCCAGGATGGACAGGTCAACCCATCTAACCTGATAAGATGGCTCTACGAAAATCAAGGTGTGCGCCGTTTCGATGCGTCCAATCGGTTATTCCTTGTTCTGATTGATTCATCCAATTTCTTTGAGTCGTGGAAACTAAAACGTGCAAAACCGCTGCTGGATTCGGAGATAACACGCTTTCTAGATAACGTGTCCTCATCCCCAGGCAGATCTCTTAAGTTCACCTGGGAAGGGTCTACCTATACCGTAGTCTCCGACGCTATAATCATTACTAAACCGCAAGGCCAGCGCACATAATTCTTGAACGGCATTACAAAGGCCTGCACCTGACCGTTATTCCCCTGCGGTCCATAGCAGCACGTGAGCTTTTATCGTTAACAGATTCAGCTAGATAGTAATAGTATCCCATATCATTTAACACCCAGTTGCCACTGCGCTGCCCTGTGGCGCCTTGGCCTTTGGCAACCTGCTGCGCCAGGTTCGCAAACCGGAAAACGTTACACGCAAATCATGGCTTCGAAAGCACCTTTCTTAGTAGGAGGTAGAATGATTACAGGTTTACACCACGCACAGATCACATGTCCCACAGGAATGGAAGACGAGGCCAGAGACTTCTACTGCCGCGTTCTGCAGCTTGAAGAGGTGGAGAAGCCCGGTGTCTTAAAGAAGCAGGGAGGTTTGTGGCTCAAGGTTGGGGATCGAGATCTCCATATTGGTACCGAAGATGGGGACAATCCCCAGCTGACAAAAGCACATTTGGCTTATGAGGTCACTGACATTGCATTCTGGAGATCACGCCTGGTGGCGGAAGGCATTGCACTAGAAGATTCAGTTCCTATTCCCGGTTTCGAGCGCTTCGAGTTTCGTGATCCGTTCGGGAACAGAGTTGAAATGATAATGTCAGTCGGGAAATAGTCCATTTGCTATGCTCCAAGCAATCGGATCGAAGCCACGGCAGCATGTAACATGTCCGTGCACGGCTTCGGCTACGCCCTTCACCCAACCGCTGCGCGGTTCAGGGGCACTGAAACGCTGGCTAAATGACATGGGGAACCCAAACCATCACCTGGGTGAATCGTTTGTCGGAGGCTGACTACCAATGAGAAAGCCATTTGGGGAAGACGCTTATTCAGATATGAATGCTTCCGCATTTGGTGGACCGAGCCAGGAGGTTCGGGACGTCGCGTTGTGCCTACTAACTGGTTCGAGCGTCCTTGACCTGGGATCAGGTGAAGGACGAAACGCTCTCTTCCTGGCAGAACGCGGTTCTGATGTGACCGCCGTGGACATTTCGGAGGTTGGGGTTCGCAAGTTGTAGGTTTCTGCGTAGTATCTATCCATGTCAAACGTCCCATTCTTTACACGAGCCCGCGAGATGCTTCTACGCCTCTAGGGAGAAGCATGACAGTCATCATTCTTCCGCCTTCGTCAATCGTAAATCGCCATTCTCACCCTACCGACCCTCGACTCTTGACCCTCGACGCTACTAAGCATTCAACTATTAAACCAATGGAACCATCAACCAATGTCCCTTAATACCTCATCAGTTTCTCAACTATTTCATGCAGCCGATTCTTTGCCATAAACTGATCCTCCAGTCCTTTGTTAAACGGAACCGGCGTGTCGAGTGAGCCACAACGCATTACCGGAGCATCGAGTTGATCAAACAGATGTTCGCCAATAACGGCCCCAATCTCTCCACCGAAACCTCCGGCCAGTGTTGCCTCATGCACGATGAGAGCACGCCCAGTTTTTCTCACCGATGCGAAGACTGATTCACGATCCCAGGGGATCAGCGTACGCAAATCAATTACCTCCAGATCATACTCCGGCAGGACTTCGGCAACCTCCAATCCCCAAACCACCCCGATCCCCCACGTAATAATGCTTGCTCCGGATCCCTCCCGTGCTATCCGTGCCTGACCTAATGGTATCGTATAGTATTCTTCCGGTACAGGGCCTCGTCTACTGCGGTAGAGGTATTTATGTTCGAAAAACATGACCGGGTTTGGTTCACGAAGTGCCGATGTAAGCAAGCCTTTGGCATCGTACGGCGTTGACGGAAAAACAACTTTCAGGCCGGGAATGTGAGTAAACCATGCTTCGATGCTTTGGGAGTGAAATGGGCCGGCAGCAACGCCCCCACCTGTCGGCATACGAATTGTTGTGTTGATAGAGGTTCCCCAACGGTAATGGGTCTTTGCAAGATTGTTGGCGATCTGATTGAATCCTTCGGAAGCGAAGTCCGCAAACTGCATCTCCACAACCGAAGGGATGCCCCTGATTGAAAGACCAAGAGCGGCGCCGATGACCGCGGCCTCACATAAGGGAGTGTTTCGCACCCGGTCAAATCCGAAGCGATCGGCCAGTCCCTCGGTTACCTTGAAGACGCCACCATAGTGAGCAACATCCTGTCCCATAAATACGAGCGAAGGATCGTGCTCCATTCCCTGTCGTAATCCCTGAACGAGGGCGTCGACCAGGCGGAATTCCGGTCCTGCTTCATGGGGAAGGGCATTCCAGACGGCAGGAGATGGAGCATGGACTTCGGCAAGCTCGGTCTCAATTACCGGTGTTGGTTCGGGTGCGTTTATCATGTGTTCGACACCCGCTTCAATCGCCTCGGCGTGTGCTTCACGTGTTATTCTCATCTTCTCATCGGAAAGTACTCCCCGAGCAATCAGCCAGTGTTCAAAGGTTGATACGGGATCTTTGCGTTCCCATTCCTCAATCAACTCTTTGGGGATGTATGCCACACCCGAAGCCTCTTCATGCCCTCGTCGTCGGAACGTCATTGCCTCGATAATGACCGGACGTCCCGTCTCTCGTACTTCCTTTGCCGTGCGACTGACAATTTTGTGGACCTCAAGTACGTTGTTCCCATCGATGGTAATTCCTTCAATGCCGTAGCCGATTGCTTTGTCTGCGAGCTGCGAACAGCGGTATTGTTCGTGTACCGGCGTAGAGAGTGCATAGCCATTGTTTTCGATCATGAAAATGACCGGAAGGTCCCAACAAGCTGCGAGGTTCACCGCTTCATGAAAATCCCCCTGGCTTGTTCCTCCATCGCCGATAAAGGCAAGTGTGATTGAGTTGTCATGCAGGAGTTTACCGGCAAGAGAAATGCCATCGGCGACCCCAAGCATCGAGCCGATATGCGAAATCATTCCGATCACACGATGCTCCGGAGCTCCAAAATGGAAAGAGCGGTCGCGGCCCTTGGTATATCCATCCGACTTCCCTTGCCATTGGGCAAACAGCTTGTTAAGCGGGAAGTTGCGTGTTGTGAAGACTCCAAGATTCCGATGAAGAGGAAGTATCCAGTCAGTCTCCCTCAAGGCCGAAGTTGCTCCAACAGAAATTGCCTCCTGTCCGATACCGGAGAACCACTTGCTGATCCTTCCCTGGCGAAGCAGAAGAAGCATCTTTTCTTCGATCATACGCGGCAACAGAAGGCGACGGTACATCTCACGAAGTGAGAAATCATCGTGGCCGTTTAGATCGAAGTGAATTGTCGATTGAGGCTGACCTGTCACGATACTCATTATCTGGATAGTAGACCTTTCCCCGGCGTGAACGCCGGGGCTATGCACGCCTGCTTTTTCTTATGTCCCCTTGTCTCCTTGTCTTCCCCCTCCCCTTGTCCCCCTGTCTTTGACTCTCGACTCTTTAACCCATACTCAATAGACTAAACCCCCGGCTCACGTGATGAACCGAGGGCTCGCTCTCATGCTACATTTTTCATTTCTCAGGCTGTGACTCCGGCAAGATTGTTTAGCTTATCAGCCAGATCTCCTTTGCGCACAGTGCCTCCAACCAACTGTTCGGCGACCTCACCGTTGTTGAAGATCAACAGTGTCGGGATTGCACGAATGCCATAATTAACAGCGACGGTTGGATTGTTGTCGATATCTACTTTCCCAACTTTGGCAGTTCCTTCCATTTCGGTTGCCAGCTCATCAATCATCGGAGCAATTGCGAGACATGGTCCGCACCATGCAGCCCAGAAGTCAACGAGAACTGGCTTATCAGACTGAAGAACCTCTTGCTCGAAGTTTGCGTCGGTGATTTCCAATGCCATAGTTCTTTCTCCTACTTGTAATAGTGGTTTTGTAGTTCTAAAATTTACCCTGTTAAGATAACGAACAAGAGGGGGAATCATTATCCTTGTCACGAACCTTGACGGTCTGGTCAATTCAAAACTAAAAATGAAAAATTCAAAAAGGAGTCGAGGGTCAGAGGAGTGGTTGAATCGTTGTTAGGTCGAGAAAGGGAAGGCTCTGGCCATGAAAACGAGCGTTGTGTCAACCAATCAACTATGTAACCATTGAACTAACAACTAAAGTTACTACTATCTACTAACCAAGTACCAAGCTCTAAGTTCTACTATCTTCTATCCAACCCTCGCACCTCCGAATTACAACGTCTCTCCACCATTCACCCGCAAAACATGACCGTTAATGAAGCCTGCCTGTCGTGAGGCGAGGAAAAGGACTGCTGAGGCGACGTCTTCTGGGGTTCCGATGCGACGTAGCGGAATTCGTCCTGTGATTGTCTCGCGCATTCCATCTTTTGCAAGATGTTCCGTTGTCATATCTGTCTCAATCCACCCTGGTGCAACAGCGTTAACGGTGAAACCGTGAGGGGCCAATTCAACTGCCAATGATTTCATCATTGCAATCATTCCCCCTTTGCTGGCGGCATAATGTATATGTTCCGCTTCACCACGGATACCGGCCGATGAAGCGATGAAGACGATCCGTTTTGGCACTGTGGCCTCTTCTTCAAGCATTAACCGGACACATTCATTTGCAACGATGAAAGCCCCAGTGAGGTTGGTGTTAATCGTATCGCGCCAGTCGGCAAGATTCATCTGACCTAAAATTCCTTCTTCCCAAATGCCGTGGTTGAGCACCAGAAGGTCAAGTCCTTTCCAGGACTCACTAATCCGTTTCAGCATTGTACCGACTGCTCGTTCCTGCGTTACATCGGCACGGAGCATCATGTGCTCAAAGTGACGTTCTCCCAGGATGCGACTCAAATCATCTGCCGGACCAGATTTGCTCTTGTAGTTAATTGCCACGCGTGCTCCACCGGCCGCAAGCATTTGCGTGATCGCTTTACCGATACCGCGAGTGCCGCCGGTAACAAGTGCACGAACTCCAGTAAGATCAAGAATCATGGGGGATCAATTAAAAAGTAGAAATGCAGAATTCAAAAAGACGAGAGCTTCCCCGTTCAAAAAGGTGAATTTCATGTCCTCTTTTTTCATTTTGGATTTTGCCTTTTGAATTTGTTGTCGTTCTGTACTTGCTTGGCTACTCTCAGGTCATATGCCAGATCGATCAGGTTGCGCAAACTTCCCTGTGTCATTGCGTAGTAGGTAGTCTCGAAACGTTCTACGTGAATCTCCTCCGCATCAACCAATGCCTTTGCCATAAGGTCGCGCAGGTGCTCGGTCGCGTTCGTAAACTCTTTCTCCAGATTCTTGTATCCTTCGGCATTGGAAGTTGCATGGCGTAGCGTGTGGTAAGTATTGAAGAGGTGTGTACCGTGGAAGAGAAGATCATTCATCTCTTCGTGGGCATCACGCGAGGCGGTCAGTTCAAACAGTAACCCGAGATCACTCCGTTTCCGAAGACCGTTCGGGCTGAATTCATCGAGAAAATTAAGAACATTAATCGTGTCGGTGGAAAGCTCCATTAGAAAGGATCCTGATCAGCTGCAGGAGGCAAATACTGGTCGCCTTCCTCGCCTGCATGCAGGGCGTCAACATGGAACTCATCGAGGTTTTCGAACCGCGCAAATTCTTTGATGAAGGCAAGGCGGACTTCACCGGTAGGGCCGTTTCGCTGCTTGCTGAGGATAACTTCGGCAACCCCTTCGGTCGAACGATTCCCTTCGTCGGTAGAGAAACCATAGTATTCGGGCCGGTGAATAAAGAGCACAACGTCCGAGTCCTGCTCGATAGATCCCGATTCGCGGAGATCGCTAAGCATTGGTCTCTTGTCGCTACGTGCTTCAACCGAGCGGTTAAGCTGCGAGAGAGCGACGATCGGAATGTTCAACTCCTTGGCAAGCTGTTTCAGTCCACGGGAAATTGTGGAGATTTCCCTCTCACGACTCTCGGCCTTTGGTGCGTGCATCAACTGAAGGTAGTCGACAACAAGAAGCTCTATATCATGCTCCCGTTTCATCAAGCGAGCGCGGGCGCGCAAATCCATGATGCTGAGCGCAGGGGTGTCATCGATGTAGATTGGCGCTCCGGCAAGTCGGTGGATGGTCGAAACAATCTGCTGCCAATGTTGCTGTTTGAGATCGCCCGTCCGTAGTCGATGAGCGTTGACTTTTGCCTCGGCCGAGATCAATCGTAACATCAACTGAGTAGCCGACATTTCCAGTGAGAAGAAGCCAACTGGTTTTTTGTAGTCAATAGCCGCATTGCGTATCATTGACATGGCCATTGCGGTTTTGCCCATCGAAGGTCTTGCCGCAAGGATAATCAAATCGGATTTCTGGAAGCCACCGGTCAGCCGATCAACCTGCACGAGACCAGTCGGTGTGCCAATGACACCAACCCCTTCGGCACGCCGCTCGGAAATCTCCTCCAGCATGTCGATAGTCTCTTTTACCAGACGCTCCATTGAACTGGAACTTGTACGGTTGCGACTTTCCGAAATCTCGAAAATAGTCTGTTCGGCTTTGTCCAGTTCCTCAAAGGCATCGGTTGAATCGGAGTAGCAGGAACCAATGATTGCCATCGCTGCGGCGATCATCCGACGCTTTAACGCCCTTTCAAAAACGATGCAAGCGTGGTGTTGGATATTAGCAGTGGTAGGAGTCTTTCGATTAAGCTCAGCCAGGTAGTGAGAACCACCAATCTCCTCCAGCTTTTCGCTCCGTCGCAACTCTTCAGTGAGCGTAATAATATCAACCGGTTGGTTGCGCTCTGAAAGGGAGAGCATGGCCTCGAAGATAATGCGATGTGCTGCCCGGTAAAAGGCAGCTGGGGTGAGCAGACGAATTGCCTCGTTGGCAGCATCTTTGTCGAGCATCATCGCTCCAAGAACTGCCATCTCGGCTTCGTTGCTGTGTGGAGGAACGCGATCCCCGGCTACGTCCATTGATACGACGTTGCGCCGGGAACGACCGATCATTTTATCAAGCGGATATTGTCCACTTCCTTCGTTCAGTATGTGACCCTCACGAGCTGACACAGCCGTTGGTGCTTCCTTTTGTTGTAGTTCCAAAAAGGATGTAATGTTCGAAGCGAGAGTAGATTGAAAACTATGAGTTTGTTCCCGGTTCTCAAAACGATCAAGTGATAATTCTTTCCACTCTTTATCCACAGGGATTCGGAGGAACACCGGAATGAGGGTTGGACAGGAGATCGTGAAGAGTAGAGCTTAGTTAGGAGATAGTAGGTGTGTAGTAGAGATGCTCATGAAAATGGGTGAGCGATATCACCTACATTCACAGAGCAAAGTGGTGGGCTTACTTGACCATTATTATTGACCTGGCCGATCGCATGGTCATGGCCTGGAACCTGAGTAAAGAGCTAAGCAGCGAGCAAACGACAATAAAAACGCTTCATATTGCTTTAGAGCGAAGGAAGATTGATCAGCCTTTACTATTTCACTCTGACAGAGGCGTTCAATATGCTGCAAGCACCTTCAGAAAAGGGTTGAAGAAACATCGATATATCACGCGAAGCATGAGTCGTACAGGTAACTGCTGGGAGAATGCCGTATCAGAAAGCTTCTTCAAAACACTAAAGACGGAGCGTACGAATAAGCACAAATACAGGAGTTTAGAAGAGGCAAAAAAGGCTATTTTTGACTATATCGAACGTTGGTATAATACGCAAAGAGTGCATAGTTCAATTGACTATTTGTCGCCTTTGAAAAAGCATTATTTATTAACTAACCGGACCGCAGCTTAGTGAGACATTGTCCATTTTTTGAGTATGTCCCGACTCTTCGACCCTCGACTCTTGCTACGCTACGAGACGACACTTATATCTCCTACCTCCTTAGCTCCTTGAGAATCAGCTACCCGGTACTGTTTCTTACAACATCTCCTTTACGGTATCTTTTTCCCACTGAAGCTCCTCAACCGATGCATTGAACTTTCCCTGTGCCCATTCATTATGTTCTACTCCCTGAACGATTTCCCACGATCCCTCTTCGTTTGTGCGAATCGGGAAGCCGATGATAAGACCCTTGGGTGTGCCGTATTCACCGTTGGAGCAGACAGCAACCGAGTGCCAGTCTCCATCCGGAGTTGGACTGATAAGCGAAACAACGGTGTCGAGCACTGCGTTGGCTGCCGAGGCTGCTGAGCTTGCACCGCGTGCCTGAATAATTGCAGCCCCCCGCTTCTGCACTGTGGAGAGAAAATCTCCCTTGAGCCAATCATGATCCTCGATCACTTCTGTGGCGGACTTCCCGTTGATTTTTGTGGCAAAGAAATCGGGATATTGGGTTGAAGAATGGTTACCCCAGATAGCCATATTCGTTACGTCGCCTACGTGAGCTCCAGCCTTTTGTGCAAGCTGTGACATAGCACGGTTCTGATCCAGCCTTGTCATTGCAAAGAAGCGGTCGTTCGGAATGTCCGGGGCATTGTGCATTGTAATCAGCGCATTGGTGTTGCATGGATTACCAACAACAAGGACGCGGATATCGGATGCTGCGTTATCGTTGATTGCCTTTCCCTGCAGAGTGAAGATGCCACCATTTTTCATGAGCAGATCATTCCGCTCCATCCCTGCTTTGCGTGGAGCGGACCCCACCAACAACGCCCAGTTCACGTCCTTGAAGCCAACGTTTGGATCGTCCGTGGCAACAATTTCACGAACGAGTGGGAATGCACAGTCATCAAGCTCCATCACAACACCTTGCAAGACGTTCATTGCGGGCGGAATCTCAACCAGATTCAGTGAGACCTCAGTCTCTGGTCCAAACATTTCCCCGGATGCAATTCGGAAAAGAAGAGAATAACCGATCTGTCCTGCCGCTCCAGTGACAGCAACGCGTACGTGATTCATAGTTGAATTGAGTTAGATATAGTTATAAAGTTCTTAGAGTTTATAGTGTTATGAGTTTTTGAAGTCTGAGAGTCAAGAGTCTCTATGGTCGAGAGTCAAGAGTTCAAAGCTGAAAGCCGTTAGCCAATGGCAAATAGTTTACCACTCACAGTCCGCTGCAAGCATAACGGTTCATAAAATTCAGAAGAACAATCGTTGTAGAGTTGTTCCTGAAAGAAATGAACAACCGAAAGATAAGAAGCACAGAGGAACACAGAGAGATGAACACAGATGGACACAGATAGAGGAACACAGATGAACGGGGATAAGGGAACACAGATGAGCGGGGATGGTGAGAGATGAACACAGAGAGGGTCCGTGTAAATCCGTGATGATCTACGCTAGCCTATCTGAGACGCCTCCACGTCGTAAGGTGTAGATCGGTACTTCTCGTGGGACACCGAGGCGGAAGGGGAGCCAATGTCCTGCGCCCGCAGTTGTATAGAGCTTTGAGTTGCCACCATTTTTCTCGTAGTATCCCCAGAGATACTTGCCGATCCCGAGCCAGGTCTCGAAAAAGCTGCGTCCGTTCCAGCCGATCTGTCCACCGGCATGCATGTGACCGGCAATAGTCATCTCCAGTCCGAGTGCGCTCGCCGGATCAAAACCTTCGGGGCGATGGGTCATAAGAAGATGGAAGGCATTTGAAGGAGCACCATCAAGCCCTTGCTCTATCGATTCCCTGAGAAATTGTCTTTTCCCACTTCCTTCAGCGTTTCCGCCAACAGGATCATCCGCTCCGGTAATTATCAGATCGGTATTGTTGACCTTCAGCGTTGCATTCTTTTCAACGAGCAGAGGAATTGGCCCTTTATCGAAGATACGTAGTACGTCGCCGATACCACGATAGTATTCGTGATTTCCTAATGATGCAAACGTGCCGTACCGGGGGCGAAGCTCTGAAATCATTTGCAAAGCATCTGGAAGAAGAGAGAGATCATCAGAAATATCTCCGGTTATCAGGACAAGGTCTGGACATAGTGCCTCGGCGCCGATCAAGATCTCCTCAACGTGCTCTAATCGTATGTAGTAACCGAGATGGAGATCAGAGATATGCAGAAGACACAGACCGTCAAGGTCAGGATGGAGGTTATCGAAGGCCATTTCGATGTTCGGAAAAACTGGTGAAGCGCTGGATCGGACAAGACCCAAGGTTCCAGTTCCGATCGCCAACATCGGAAAAGCAGCAGCTCCGGTTGTTATAATAGAGCGACGCTGCTGGTCAACCGGAGCCTCTGCTTCGATCTCTCCATTCTTTGTTGTCCCCTTCTTCTTCCGGAGACTTCGCACAGACCGTTCGATGGAAAGAGTGACCCCACTGAAGGGGAGAAGAATGGTTAGAATCAGAAAAGAGAGAAAAAAGAAAGCAGTAAGAAAGGCAAAAAGACGTTCAATAGGGAAAAAATCTATCATCCTGCCAATTGCCCAGAAAAGAGCGGAACCGATTCCAACCAATGGAACTATCCATGTTGCAAGACGAACCCCTCGAATTTTCCACCACTGTCGGTGAAGCGCCCATATCAGAAGAGTGTTTATGGCTCCCAGGAGAACAAGAACAATCGAGCTGAAAATCTGGCTTATATACTCACCCATGAATAAGGATAACGTTCAGAAGATGGATGATGTTGCTTACGGGAAGGTGTCAAGGGGAAACAAAAACCAGAGTCCAGAAAAAAATGAGTTTGCTCTGGAATAAAAATATCGGTTGGTGTAATAGTACGTAGGTACATCAGCCATTTTCTAACAACATTTACAACAAAAGGAGCCGTGAAAATGAAACGATCGACCTTATTGGTTGCTTTTCTGGCAACGATCTTGATGATTGGGTGCTCCGAGAATGAGTTGCCGACAGAAACAAACGGTACGCTCAAGCTTAATGTTACCGGCCTTGAAGACCTCGGCGCCAATGCGATATATGAGGGCTGGATTATAGTTGACGGATCACCTATCAGTACTGGCAGGTTTAGCGTTGATGCCAACGGTGATCTCTCGCAAACTGACTTCGAGGTAAAGGCGGATGATCTTATAGCCGCAGCCACGTTTGTGCTAACCATCGGGCCGGTACCGGATGATGATGTTGCGCCAAGCACTGTTCATATTCTTGCCGGAGATTTTTCGGGGGGGTCGGCAGGGCTTACCATTGGCCATTCCCCCGCTCTCGCAACAGATTTCTCTTCAGCTTCCGGAGGATACATTCTTGCAACTCCTACCAACGGTGAGAACACCAATGAGAATAGTGAGGTCTGTTTCCTTGACCCTTCAGGGAACGCTCCGGTTGGGGGCTTGAATTTACCAACGCTTCCTGCGGGATGGAAGTATGAAGGCTGGGCTGTCATCAACGGAACACCTGTCACTACCGGCACGTTTACAAGCGTTGATGGAGGAGTTGACGATGCTGCTCCATATAGTGGTGCACAGGCTGGGCCGCCATTCCCTGGCGAGGATTTTCTGGAGAACGCTCCTGCTGGCGTAACCTTCCCGACTGACCTTTCAGGCTCAACGATTGTTATCTCCGTAGAACCTGATCCGGACAACAGTCCTGCACCTTTCACGTTGAAACCGTTGACTGGCTCTGTTCCGGCGAGTGCTGCCGATCATACTCTCTATTCGCTGACGCAAAGCAGCGCCTTGTTCCCCACAGGAACAGCTACCCGATAAGGTTGGCAAAGCAAAAGAGAAAGGATGAATCGGACCATTTGTGATATTTACCTGATGTCGATACCACATCGGTCGGTATCGGCCTCGGATTATTCTTCTGGAAGAATTGTAGGGAATGGGATAACGAGGTAATTTCGGGCAAGTAAAGAGACTTGCATCGGAGAGAATACCTCATTGCTGTTTCGTAAAGATCATAAAAAACGTGAGTTCGAATCGGAGGCGCTTCCGCATATCGATGAGTTGTATCGTACGGCAGTCCGTCTGCTGAACGGCAACCGCGAGGGAGCAAGCGATCTTGTCCAGGATGCCTTTGCGCAGGCATGGAAATCGTTTGACCGCTATGAGAAAAGGACGAATTGTCGTGCCTGGCTCTATTCGATTCTGATGAACAAGGCAAAGCATTACCATCGCCGTGCTGCGACGCGTAAAGTGATTCCGTTGAGCGATCATAGCGATGAGAATGTGTTGGATAATCTTGAAGGGAAGATCATACGGCCCGAGACTATCCGCGATGAAGAGATACTCGACGCGCTCAACCGATTGTCTGGTGAGTTTAGGGAAGTTATTCTTCTTGCTGATGTACAAGAGTTTGCATACAGGGAGGTGGCTGAAATACTCGAGATACCTATAGGAACGGTGATGTCTCGTCTGAGCAGGGCTAGAGCAAGTCTACGCGAGGCTCTGCTACATTATGCCAAAGAGTATGGTATTAATACGGTGAGAGTTAAAAAGACAGAATGAACAGGTCTGAAAACGATAATGACACTATGCGTCTCTTGCTCGACAAGCATCTAAGCCGAGAGACTACGGTTGAGGAAGACCGCCAGATAGAAGCCTGGCTTGCAGAGCATCCGGAGGCAGAAAAAGAGCTTCGGGAGATGGAACAGATTCGCTCTGTCTTGCGCAGGGCTGTCTCGAACGCTCCTCTCCCCGAAGGCCTGCCTGCCGCGGTCAAGAGCGATATAATTGGCTCGAACCTGATTCCTTCTCAGTCCTCCTCTTCGTTTCGCTGGTATTATGCAGCAGCTGCCACCCTTCTCATTTTGGTTGGAGGATGGTTCTTCTTGCAGGAGCTTCAGAATGGAGGAACGAACGATCTGCCTTTAATTGTAGAGAATGTAGATGACCAGTTGAAGTCAGTTGATCAGGTGCTTCAGGTTGGTTTTAACGATCACCTGCGTTGTGCCGTAACACACTACAAAGGTGATGTGCCGAACTATGGACTGAAGAAAATGCGAGAAAAACTGTCGAAAGATGGCGCCGGCATCAAGGGTGATTTCTCGGATCTTGTCCCAGTGGTAGAAGAAAAAATCAAAGAGGGAAAACTTCTTGTAGCACACAAGTGCAGGTTTGGTGGTCGGTACTATGTACATATGTTATTGAAAGATGAAGGGCAGATGATCTCCGTTGTAATCACACGAAAAGAGGAGGGGGAGTCATTGGTGAACAGGCAAGGAGTTGCTCGTACAGTCTCCGACATTCAGATTTACCAGACTGCCATGGAAGGGTATGAGATTGCAGGGTTTGACGCAGATAAATTTCTTGTCTTCGTTGTATCTGATCTTTCTGAACAACTAAACCTGCATGTTATGTCATCGATTGCCGAGCCGGTAATGGGAGTGTTAAAGACTATCTGATAGAGAGTCGAGGGGTCGGGAATTAAGGGTTGGGAGTCGAAGAGTCGAGAGTCAAAGGGTCGAAGAGTCGAGAGCATATTTTCGCCACAGAGTGGCGGCCTGTCGCTAGTCCTGTGCGGAAGCGCAGGGCTAGCAATGGGCTTGGCTTGTACAAGCTCCATAGGAGCGACCCGTTTCCTTCTGATCTCTACATCGCACATCGTTAATCGTTATTCTGAAATCAAAGAGTTGAAGAGTCGGAAGTCGAAGAGTCAAGGGTCGAGGAGTGATCTCTATTTCAGTGAACTGTACAGCCCTTGGCAGCATGGCAGCAATGAGAATGGTAATAGGATGGTTCGTCGGTTCTTTGCAAAGACATCGTCCCAGCCGTAAACGGCTGGGCTATCATCATCAGCTCCGTAGGAGCGACCCGTTTCCCTGCTTCAATGTTAGGGCTGTGCACAGAATCAAGATCGCACCGATGGTGCTTGGATATCAGGTTCATCCCTCTTCCCCATGCTTCGGCATGGGGCTACCAACGGAGCGTCGCTACGCGACTCCCATAGCCTCCGGGAATTTAGAAAAAGAGACACGTGATAAACTCAGGCAACTGCTTCCGTT
>JAGWAZ010000013.1:36730-47312 GCA_021296135.1 Chlorobiota bacterium
CCGCTCTCCGGCACCTTGGCATTTATGCCATCCGGATCGCCGTTCTGAAAATCATGGCCGTTCACAAACCTCTGTGTCTTGCCGATTTGTATGACGTTCTTCACCCTACCATCCTCGTCAAAGACGGGGACGAAGATTTTCGACGTTCACCTGGGCCGCCTTGTTCATCTCGCTATCAAACCAGACGCAAGGATCATTTCGATCGGGCAGATCATCATAAAGAGGGTGCTCACCAAAAAGTAAACCGACGGTAGTCGTTGGAGTAGTTGCTGTAGCAGGGTTTACACCATCACAGGCACATAGGATTCCGGCCAACAGCAACCCCACGGGAAGAATATGTATTGCTTTCATAATTGTTGTCTGTTGATTGGTTCACGCGTTTCTACTTCACTTCGTAGGCCGGGAGAGCTATCACTCGGTTATCCGAAAAATCCCCTCCGCTACCGTGTAACCATAGATATAAAACTTGTGGCTCGAGGTCCCCATCACATCGGCATTCCCACGAGCGATTACCAGGAGCATAATCCCACCAACGGGCAGAGCGCTCAACTCTCCGGAAGAGATCACGTAGTTGCCGTCGTCTTCTGTCGTTTCAAACCAGTTGATCTCTGCATCGGGCAGGCTGGGATCAACAAAACGTGAAAGGCTCTTGTCATACCGAAATCCAACAACAACGTCTCCATCGTACATTGGATCGGGATTCCAAGTTACCGTGATATCATCTCCTTTGCTCAAGGTTGCCTGAGGCGTAGGAACAGGTGAGGAGAATTGAATCTCTTCAGGAAGATACATGGTGCCGGAAAAGGACGGAATTCCATTGGCAGAATTCCCGGCTAAACCCCATGAAGAGACGGCTCCAAAGGTTGGTTGGCTGACCGAGAGGTAGCCGTTTTCTGAAGGATCGAAACTGACGGTCAGATCAGCCAGCAGAGCGTTCCCCCCATCAATCCCAGGCGAAGTATGCTCCGTGGAACTGAAGAGCCCTGCTCCCGACAGATAACCCGGATCACGCAACCCGGATCGGCGCGATGTGACATATAATTGACCATGTGTAGCGACCGTTATCTTGTCCCATGGAAGGGTGCCCCACAACGAGAACCCTTCCCCGCCCGGGTCAGGATTGAAAGGATCGGTGCTACATCCTATGCACAATAAGGTAGAGACAAACAGAACCAGTCCGGTACCGGAACTTGAAGCGTACTTTACCATGAAAAGCCTCCAAAATTTAAGTGGATATTGATAGAACCCTATATAAATATGAAAGTGTACGAAGCAAAATGCTATTATATTAAGATAAGATTTTTCGTAACATTTTATTCGATCCACCCATATGAGCTTACCAAAACCACTGAAATGCTTGATCGGCTCAAGCTGTTTTACGGATACAAATTCGATGCGGAACCGTCATGCCATTTACAGCCTCTCTTCTTCTTAACTTTCAGGGAAATGGTATCCTTTATCTTCTTTTAGAATCTGGAATTCGGGCTTTTGAACTTCACTGAGACAACTCCTCTTCCTCGATTACGCCATGATATCGGTATTGCAGAGCTCATACCCGGTATCATCACACTTTACGACGAGATGGGATACACGGAGACGACCGTACAGCTTCCGCTCGATGTAATCGACTACTTGCTCTACATGGATGGAAAGCGGAATGTCCTTGAACTTGCCGGTCACGCTGTACAGGCCGGACGCCCGTTCGACAGTGAGAAGTTCCTTGAGGTTGTTGAGATACTTGACGAGGAAGGCTTTCTCGATACCGAGGCGTTTCGAGAATACCAGGATAACGTTCATCACGAATACAACAGTCTGACCGTCCGCCCACCTTTTCTGGCAGGACTCTCCTACCCTGAAGATCCGGATGAATTGCGAGAGATGCTGGATGAACTGCTCGAGGGTGCGCCCGATTTCACCGGGCTGACCATACCGGATGGTTTTTTCATTCCCCACATCGATATCCGGATTGGTGGAGAGGCCTATGGGACTGCATATAATGCCCTGCGCAGGACCAAAGCCGATACCTTTATTCTGCTTGGTGTGCCTCATCAGATGAGTTATGATCGTTTCATGATCTCGGAAAAGGATTTCGATACGCCGCTCGGTCTTGTGCCGACTGATCGTGAATTCATCAGGCATTTTCGGGAAAAGCTGTCGTTCGACCTTACTACCGATGAGATTGCTCACCGTCAGGAGCATTCTATAGAGTTTCAAACGCTCTTTCTTCGGCACCTCTTCCCTGACCGCTCGATCTGCATCGTACCGATCCTTGTCGGACCGCTTTTTGAGTATGTGGAGTACGGTCGTGGTGGCGCTGAAAAGGATAGCGCGTTGACAGAGCTGTATATGCTGTTAGGCCAAACGGCAATCGAACTGAAGAGAAATGTCTGCTGGATCGCAAGTGTGGACTTCTGTCATGTGGGAAAGAAGTTTGGCGATCCGTTTGAAGGACAGAGCGTGCTGCAGAGCGTGAAGGAACACGATGAGCGTCTGATTCAGGAGGCAACCCGCTGCAATGCAGAAAGCTTTCTACAAAACCTTGTTGAGGTGAAAAACCACTATAAGGTCTGTGGTGTTTCACCGATGTATGCAATGCTTCGAGCTGCCTCCATGCAACGTGGAGAGCTGCTCGCATACGATCAATGGGATGAGGTTGAAACGGAGTCTTCCATCTCGTTTGCAAGCATGGCCTTCTATCAATAGACCATGAACTGTCGTAGCACAATGTCCTCTCCGAGACTGATCCGTACAAAGTAGATGCCTGCCGGCAACGTCGAGATGTCCCACGAAAGAATGTTACTCCCCGCTCCCATCTCTCTGAGACGGACCGGTGTTCCAACTAACCTTCCGTTCGATGCCCAGAGTTCAAGGCTTGCCCTGCTGGGATGATCGAGGTTCAGGTCAACTCTTGCAGCGCCGGAAGTCCAATCTGTAGTGATCGTTGAAAGCCTGATTCCCTTTCCAGGTCCCCCTACGCTGCTCAACGTGGAGACCATCGCTGAGGCAACTCGCTCTGGCTTGCCATCAGCCGCCTGGTACATCCGTCTGAACGCGTTGATCTCCGGCGTCTCTGCTGCAAACATGTCGGCGACCCATCGTGGCGGGACCGATTGATACCAGAGCGTTGCTATTGCCGTTAGCGTATCCCCCGGAGGTGGCAAGGGGAGCCGATACCAGACAATATCGCCACCACTCCCTTGAACTCCTTCCCGTGCATTGAAGTCTTCGTCCTCCAGAGCCAGACCAACTATCTCTGTTGAATCATAGCTGTAGTGATCCTTTCGAAAGCCGACCGGCACCAGGCGATTATCCTTGAGCGGACGGTACATACGGTCAATGGCAAATGTGACATCATCGTCTGTTCCTCCTGCTACCACCTCGTATATCTGTACCTGATCGCGCCGAGTAATCAGGTTATGATGTGGCTCGAATTCTGGGTCGATGCCCTGGACTTCGTTGGTGTTATCGAGCAGACCGGAAGCGAAGATCGTATCGACTGCCCTGCTCAAAACAATAAACTCAACGAATGCACGCGCACTCGGAAAGCCTGAAGGGAATTTATGGCCAACGTTATTTCTGATCTCAAGTCGATAAGTGATGGAATCCGATGTGCGTTCCGCCATCCTCAGCTCAAGATCGGCAGTCTTCTCGACAAGCAACTCTCGCGATGCGGAAATCGATGCATTGAACTCCTCCGCGGAGGCGGTAAGGCCAAGTTCTTCAGCATTATCGCGCAGCATTTCAAGCATGAAGGTGTTTCCTCCAACAAGCGTATGAAGCGCAAAAGGAGAACGCCCTGGGATCCAGGACGGTTTGTTGCTCAAACGTACTTCATCATCAATCCGTGGCATGTGGCAGGTCTGGCACTCAACGCCGTCAGCCACATATCGGGAGTTTGTCCATTCCTGATACGTTGTTTGTTCATAGAAAACGCGAGGTGGTGCACCGTTGAAGTTGCTGGGCTGAGTGGTTAACGTGTGACAAGAGGCGCAAGCTTCTGAACGTGAAATATGGTCTGATCCCGCAACAGTATACCCGGTACTATCAAGCATCTCGCTTCCGTATGGGCCGAAGAACTGACCGTAGAGCGTTCTATTCCCGGATATGTTCAACTGACCATTGAACTTGAGGTCTCCTTCGGGAGCAATCAAATGGCAGACCGTACAAGTAACTCCGTCGAGGGCAAGAGGACTGCTTTGCATTTCACTGATAGTGTAGACTGTAGAGCCATTCCCAATTGCATGAAGGTTTCCGGCCGGCGCATGACAACGCGTGCACGTGGTCTCTATCACATCGATACGCTCCGGGGCAAGCGATCCTTCATGACTGACTTTTGCGAGCCAATATGGGTCTAACGCTGAGTTCGCTACCAACGTTGAACGCCAGCCTGTGGCAGGGGAAACATCACGTCCCTGGCTATCTCTGTTGGCGGCAGCATCTTCTCCATGACAATTTGAGCAGTGTCCTGAACCGGCAAAGAGTTCATTAGTATCACGCGTGAGTGAACTCTCCCGGTCTCCCCCTGAAACCTTGTTCTGTTCCGGCGATATACCAGCAAACAAGAGAAGAAAGGTCGATACAGAGATTAGAAGTGAAATGAAGAACAACTGTCTGATAGGTCTTCTCCGTAACTGACAATCTTTTGTACTTGAGCGAAGCTATTGAATCTTGTAAAGAGAATCAAGACTATATTCAAGATTCAGCAATCATGTATCTTGCCTAGATTTAGAAGAGAACAGTCTACAATCGGAGCTATATGGTCCAATCCCAATTCGGCAAACTACTTGAGGAACCACTACGGAAGTTTCAGATTTCCATTCTCTTGCTTGTGATGATCGTAGTAGTTGGAAGCCTCGGGTATATGATGTTGGAACATATGCCTGCTGTGGAAGCCCTCTACATGACTGTAATCACCATCACTACTGTCGGCTTTGGTGAAGTACGCGAATTGTCGGAGTTAGGACGTATTTTCACGATCATTCTTATCGTTCTCGGTATTGGTGCGGGGGCATGGGCGATTCGTAACGGCGTGGAAATTGTCCTGGACGATACGCTCTGGCACTCAGTTCAACAACGTAAGATGAAGAAGATCATCGACAATATTTCCGGACATTATATCATCTGTGGGTTCGGCCGCATCGGCCGCCAGATTGCCCGCAATATGGCCTTAAGAGGACAATCCTTTATTGTTATCGAGCAGGATGCTGATCGGATCGAGATGATTCGTGAGAAAGGGTGGTTGTACCTGAACGGCGACGCGAGACAGGATGAGATGTTAGTGAACGCCGGGATTATGCAGGCGGAGGGACTTGTTGCTGCCCTAAAGAGTGATGCCGATAATGTTCTGGCCGTTCTGACAGCTCGGGGATTGAATCCGAACTTGCACATCGTTGCTCGCGCCGGTCACGAGCGGGCTGAGAACAAACTCCTGCGGGCCGGAGCAGATCGTGTGGTCAGCCCGTATGCGATCGGTGGTCACCGTTTGGCTCTCGCAATCCTTCAGCCAACGGTTCACGATTTTTTCAGCCGGATCTTTACTGTTGAACATGCAGATATTGATGAAATCCCTGTCAACACATCATCGGCTCTTTCAGGAAAAACAATTGCCCAATGCAACCTTCGCAATGAATGGGGTCTGATCGTGGTCGGCATCAAGAAGAGGGATGGCACGTTCAGCATCAGCCCTGATGCGCAACATTCTATTATCGATGGAGAGACTCTGATTGTCATAGGTCCTCCCGAGCAGATTGAGCGCTACAGAACGGAGCACTCATAACCAGAACAAGCGACGCAGATCGTTTTGCGTCGCTTGCCCTATACTCTATCGACTACCGTACTGATCGCTGTAGACTTGCCGACCATACAGAGCTAAATCATTGCGGCGTCTCGGCAACACCCCGATAGATCGAGGTCATAATGAGGTTTGAAAAGGTTCTCCTCCTTTATCTTCTCATCATATCCGCACTTCTTCATCCTGCGCTTATCTCTGAGCTCCTCTTAGTGCCGATTGATCTATAGTCACGGACTCTCGACCTGCGCTTATCATCTCTTATCTGTATTCATCCTTTCTTATCTGTGTTTATTCTTTCTCCATCTGCGTTCATCTGTGTTTCAGTTTTGAAACAGCCCGATAAACAGGCCCAAATGCACATTTAATCCATCCGCCTCGATATCAGGAACACCCGTTATCTCGGTGCCGGAAGGATCGGTCCAGATTCCGCCGAAGTTCAGACCATATCCAGCACCAACCCGAGCCAACAAAAACGTGTTCAGCGCATACTCGATGTTGACCTCCGGTTGCAGATGTAGCGGGTTGCGTGAGATGCGAACATACTGGAACAGGCTGTCTGAGGCGGATGAAGGATTGTTGAATCTGGTCGGATTGAATAGACTGGCAAACGGTACAGCACCATTTCTGGTCTGGTGGACTTCAATCTCGTTTGAAGCACGACCGATCATCAAGCCCGGAAAGATCATCAAGCCATCGACCGGCGTAAAAATCGCGTAATCGAGTTGAAGCGCAACGAGACCTGAGTTGAAGCGTATTGTGCGCGAAGATCTATCATCCACGTCTGAGTCGGTAACCTCTTTTGTTCCACCAACCCCGTAAACTCCCCACCGAACGTTATCAATTCCGACTCCACCAATAAATCCACCACCACCATTCAACAGCATCGGTCCGCTGAACTTCTCGGTAATATCGAATTCTGCAGCGATACTATTCAACTCATCGTAGTTCACCAGCGAAAGCATACCGAGGTAACCGCCACCAAAGCCGATATAGTCAAGATCAGCCTCTTCAACAGGAATATCGTCGAAGTTAAAATCGTCGAACTCCTTCTCCTCATCATCGGTAGGCTGTGCAATTGCTCCGGTAGCAACAAGAAGAAGGATCAAGACCACGCCCGATACCAACCGGACGTTCTTTCTGAAAGTTCTTGTCATAGTCAAATTTCTTTCAATGTGAACAGATTCTCATAGCACATGGGAAACACCCCTCAGAACGCATTGAACAGACCAAACTGAAACGTCAGACCGAGGTGTGCTGAAAAGGGAGAGGTAGACGGGACAAGGGTGCGTCCATTTTCCTCTTCAGTGCGTTGGAATTCTTCCTTGTAGAGTGTATTCAAGGGCAGTCCGACACTGATATCGAGTCCGTGCCAGTAGGATTCTTGGTCGATGAGTATCAGCGTTCCATTGAGACGTGGTACTAACAAGAGTTCATAGATATCTCACCGTATATCTCGTGTGTCGTCAACACGGACTCCCGAATCACGCGGGACAGGCTCTGAACCGCTCATTGGAATACCAATATTCAACGAAAGTCCAAGCGAAGAATACCAAATGCCGGGTTGTATATAGAAGTAGCTTACATTATAAAATCTCGGATCGAGCAAGGAATCTTCCTTGACACCCGGGTTCCTTATATCGATACCTGTATTCAAAAAGACTGCCATCTCTGTCGAGAACGGGTATTTAACGTTTAAGCCACCACGAAGGGCAAAGCCGAGCGCCGGATCATCCTCCTTGTCAAGCGTTCCTATCGGCAATGAAATGCCGGGAGCCACGCCAGCACCAATACTGAACTTCAAGGTAGCTCCTGCCCCGATATATCGAGTCTGTGCTACAGTGTCGAGGGTTCTATACAGAAAAAAGGCCGGAATGAGAACGAGTAAAAGGAAAGTATGCTTCATTGATCTACTCCTTATATCTGAGATTCTATTTGGTCTGAGCATTTTATCGCCATCCACAAGACTGGATATGGAACTCGCGTCGGAGCATGAGGACATGCTTGTTTCCGATGGTTTTTACTCGGCTTATGGCTCCGTCACAGGTGGTGGATCACTCCTAACAAGGTCACAATAGCACCAGAGCAAAAATGAATGTTGACTTTTTCATAGGAATTATGAAGTGTCGTAAAAACTGCTTAAGAGGTTTAGATTTGTAGTAAATATACGAGTTGCAAACGGATGAACGTAGGCCTTTCACACCTTGCATCTCCTGACTCTTCAACCCTCTTTGCTGTTCATTGCCGCAGCCTCAACCGTCTCCGGCGTATCAAGCCATACCCGTTTCAGATCATAGCGAGCCATCGGATCAAGCTTCATATCCCGTACCCACGGTTGAAGGAGTCTGTAGTGCCGTTCGTAGAAAAGAGGCATAACAGGTGCGTCGTCCATTGCAAGTTGCTCAGCCTGGAGATACTTTGCCATCCGCGCCAGATAGTCGATAGTACGCACCGCATCGTTGAACAGAGCATTATACTCAGGGTTATCATACCGCGAACTGTTAGGGTTGCTCGGTACGTTAGGATCATCAGGTACAATCTGACCGTTCAGTAGGTTCAGATAGGTTTCCGGATCGGGATAATCGCCATACCAGCGTGTACCCCAGAACTCGATCTTGCCACTCTCGGCTTCATCTATCAACTGCGGAAAGGCCATCTGTTTGATTTCGACATCGATGTTCAAGGCTTCTCGCAATTGCGCCTGTATGGCCTCGGCAACCTGCCGAAGTCGTGGTTCATCGTAGATATGAAGCGCAATGGACGGGAAGCCTTCGCCCTTATCGTAGCCTGCTGCGGCTAACAACTCCCGCGCCTTTTGTGGATCGTAATCATATCCTCTTATAGAGTCGATTGGGTAGTCTGGAAAAACAGGAGGGGTTAAGCCATGCACAGCGGGAGCATAGGGAGAGTTGTTGAGCACAAACTTCACAATGCGAGCACGATCAATTGCGTAGTTAAAGGCACGTCGAGTATTTGCATCATTAAATGGAGCCTTTACATTGTTGAGACCAAAATACCAGGTCAGCATTGCCGGAACCGATTGAGGCTTATACTGGACAAATTCGCTGTTCAACTCCAAAGTTTCGGCATCGAATATCTTCCTGAACTGTTCGGTTGGAATATTGAACAACTCATCAAGATGCCCCGCCATAAAATCAAAGTACTGGGTGTTGTCATCTTTGGTGAACGTGAATTTGATGCTGTCAAGAAAAGGGAGCTGATTACCATTCTTATCCTTTCCCCAATAGTTGGCATTTCGAGTCAAGAGAACGTGCTGGGATTGTATCCATTGATCGAACTTGAACGGACCGGTACCGACTGGATTGCGTCTGAAGTCCTGACCGTACATCTCAACTGCCTCGCGTGGCACAACGCTTCCAAGCGAATTGACCAGCAGATAGATGAAGGGAGCATACGGCTCAACCAGTTCGATCTGAAACGTTGAGTCGTTCACCACCTTGAACCCTGCAACTTCATTCAGGCGCTTCTTGTTCTGTGCTGCATCGTAAAACTCCGTTGCCCCCTTTACCTTCCCTTGAAATGCCCAGTAAGCTTTGGTCCTTTCGTCCGGGTCCACACAACGCGTCAGTGAGTACTTCACATCGTTCGCCGTCATCAACCGCCCTTTGCCGTCCGGAAAACAGGGATGATCCTGGAAGTAAGCATCAGTGCGGAGGTTAAAGGTATAAAGACGACCGTCATCAGAAATCTCCCACGATCTGGCAAGCTCAGGAACAAGTTTCAGACTGTCGTTCAGATCGATCAGCTTGTCATATATCTGCGAGGCAATGTCGTCGGCATGTTTGGAATCGACCACTACCGGATCAAGCCCATTCGGATCCCCTCGCAATACGTTCAGTCGAAAGATGCCACCGTAACGTTTTGCCGATGAGGCCGAGTCGTTCTGCGTGGTGGTTTCGGAGGCGTCACCACTACCGCAGCCGTGAAGAAGAAGTCCACAAAGACAGATGAGAGAGAGAATTGATCGCAAGTAGAGCATAAGAGTATTGTAGTAGTCGTTGATATAAACAAGGGTCAAAGTTAGCAATTTCATGGAAGCAGAGGAATGGAAAGAAAAAGGCCAGTCGCTCACCCGAACGAGAAACAACTGGCGTTTATGCGAGTCGTATCTTCTGAACGATGTTCGAACCTTTTTCGAAAAAAATAATTGATCCTGGGGTCGACTTCGAGGGAGTCGACCGGGTCGGATCGGTTTCGATGACTTCGCCACGTTCGCGGTGGTCGGGGATTGGGACGATTGGTCGAATCGGATCGAAGGGATCGGGCGCTTGTCGGTCGGATTGCCTTCGCCAAAGGCTCAGGATCGCGGACTTGTCCGCTAAAAATTTCCTGTGGTCAGACATGGTCGTCACACTTGGGGTAATCCATCCGGACAATTCAAAATCGGCCAGGCTAAAAGCCTGGTTGAACAGGTCGGACAAAATCCAATGGATCGGGGAGAAAATCCCCTTCTTTTTGTGGATAACGCTGAAAAATCGTGAATTGCTGTGCATAATTTGTGAATGACGCTCCGTTCGCTTGATTTCCTGTGCGGTGGGAGAAGTTTCGAAGGGTTGGCCTTTGCTCTTTTCAAAAAGTGAGTGCCCGTAGGGCGTGCTTTTTGAAATGTGCAAATTGAGCGGGGAAACTTCCCTTTCTTCATAAGATTTTAATCCTAAAATTTTTTAAAACCTTACTATTAAAATGTTGGTAACCCCCACATTCAAGTCTGAAGTGCAACAGGTGGAGGAGCTTTACCACAATATACTTCCCAAGGTGTCTTCCACCCCAGAC
>JAGWAZ010000014.1:0-35826 GCA_021296135.1 Chlorobiota bacterium
CGAGGTTTCGGATATTCCTGCAGGTCCGTATGTACTACGGATTAACACCTCTGAAGGGGTATTCACAGAGAAGGTGGTTGTTGAGTAGGGGGGATGGATATGCAAGGCCGAGTGTTGCCCGATTAGTCGTCCCTTAAACATTACCATTCAAGCTCTATATGGTTCTATTTGGGCGGGGCTTCCCGCACAGTAATACCCTCAAAGCAATGTACCTCTTTTTGAACCAAGACAAAAAAACATCTGAGCTGAGCTTTAAGGTAGGCCCAGTTTATCCTCTCGGCTAAGAGATACAACTTGTGACCGACCCCACAGTGTCACGCTTCGACAGGCTCAGCGTGACAGGCTGAGCTTGAGTATTCTGTCATCCTGATCTTTTCTTGCAACTGGAGGTTCGAGATCGGTACCGTTCTATCGGGCACACTACACGGTGCATTTTGCACAACAACGGGTTTCTCAACGGGCTGTTAGGTCGAGAGGCCTTAACAGCAAGTGGTTCAGGCATTACTCCGAATCAATCGGCCGTCCAACTGAGGAGTACTTGAACCCAAGTTGAACCACATCGGCTCCATGGAGCAAATTACGACCATCAAAAATCACAGGTTCCTTTAGACCGGCTTTCAGGCGATTGAAATCCGGACTTCTGAACTCGCTCCATTCCGTCAAGATCAACAACGCGTCGGCATCACTGATAGTCTCGTACATACCCTCCCCATACTCAATTCTGTCGCCATATCGACGGCGTGTTCCCTCTATTCCCTCGGGATCATAGGCGACAATTTTTGCTCCCGCTTCCAGCAAAGGATCGATAACACCGAAGGCCGGAGATTCTCGTACATCGTCAGTATTGGCTTTGAACGCAAGCCCCCACACGGCAAACAGTTTTCCAAGAATTTCTCCGCCATAATGCTGCGCAATCTTCCTCACAAAAATGAGTGGTTGTTCACGGTTGACATCAACAACAGCGGAGAGTATTTTCAAGTCAGCACCATGTTCATCGGCGGTTTTCAGGATTGCTCTCACATCTTTCGGGAAACAACTTCCTCCATAGCCGACTCCAGGATAGAGATAGCGTTTACCAATCCGAGAATCAGAACCCATGATTGCTCGAACCTCATCGACATTCGCATCAACCACATCACAAAAGTTTGCTATCTCATTAATGTATGAGATACGCATGGCGATGTAAGAGTTCGCAGCATACTTTGCTACCTCAGCACTACGCTCAGAGACAACATGTATAGGATTTCCGCTCCTGACAAATGGTTCGTAAAGATCGACCATAATCTTCTTTGCCTGCCCTGACGAAGTCCCGATGACAATGCGCTCAGGTCTCATACTATCCTCAACTGCCCTCCCTTCCCGCAAGAACTCCGGATTTGAGACGACGTCAAACTTTGCCTCCGGAGCAACGCTTCGTATTCTCTCTTCCACCTTTTCACTCGTGCCGGCCGGCACAGTGCTCTTATCAACAATGACCTTATATCCTGAATCAGGATGTTCCTTGAGAATAGTGCCAATATCTTTTGCAACGCTGAGAACATAACCCAAATCTGCCGAGCCATCCTCGTCGGGAGGAGTTGGCAAACAGAGAAAGATGACATCCGAGTCAAGAACTCCGTCTTTTAGTTCAAGCGTAAAGTGAATCCGCTTCTCTCGGATATTGCGTTCAAGGAGAAGATCCAGACCTGGCTCATAGATTGGGACTTTTCCCTGTTTCAACATTTTGATCTTTTGCGGATCAATATCCACACAGGTGACGTCGTTTCCTGTCTCGGCAAAACAAGTGCCAGTGACAATTCCGACATAACCGGTTCCAATGACAGAGACGGTATAAGGCATTCCTGTTACTTAACGTTCGTTTGTTGTTACCAATCAGATGTACGTAGCGTTGCCTTTGGGACTATGTTGTTGCTCTACAACAAAAGAGTGGCATGAGACATTCATCAAGGGAATTCTATCCCTGCTATCGTGTTTAAAGAATTTTATTCCTCAGTCTTACTGGCAGACAATAAAACTTCGTAGACTGCCGAGAAAGGCAAATTTTTCTCTTTTGCAATTCGCTGAACTTCTTCAGCTTCAGGTCGAGAGATTACTCCGTCCGGGGTTTCGATCTGCTTCATGCGGACTGTACCGAACTCCGTTTCAATCTTCAACTCCTTTCGAGGCAGTTTCTTCGGCTGAACTCTTTGCGTACGAACACCGATTGTTGTCGTTTCCCTGAAGATCAGATCTGTAATCTTCTCCTGCATCGCCTCTTCAGCAAGAATTGACAGAACGTGCCCAGGTCTACCTTTTTTCATCAGCACAGGTGTGAGCCAGACATCCAACGCACCGGCATTCATGATGCGCTCCATGGCAAGCGGCCATGCCTCGGGGCTCATATCATCGATATTTGTCTCAACGAGTACGACTGTTTCTCGTTCAGGTTCCTCAACAAGATCACCAATGACCACTCGAAGTAAGTTAGGACGATCAGGCAATTCACGTGTGCCAGCTCCAAATCCTGTTGACAGAACTTGCAAATCTTTCCCTTGCAGCCTCCCGATTGAGAGAGCACGCACAATACCAGCTCCGGTTGGAGTTGTCAGTTCAAATGGAAGAGATGTCATCCTGACTGGATAGTCCTTTAAGATTTCGAGAGTCGCCGGAGCAGGAAGGGGCATCACTCCATGCTGTGTGCGGATCATTCCACCCGAGCCGAGAGGTATTGGCGACGTCATTACGGCATCTATTCCAAGCTCGTCAAGGCAAAGAGCTACGGCAACGATGTCAGCAATTGAATCGTACGCACCAACTTCATGGAAATGAACATCTTCAACCTGCATATCGTGAACCCGAGCCTCACCAACTGCAATAGCCTCGAAAATCTTGATTGCCTGTTCCTTTACCCGTTCAGGCAAATCACTATTTGTTATCTGCGATTTTATTCCAGCAAAAGTTCCGTGATGATCGTAGCGCTCAACGTGATCGTGATGATCATGACTGTGCAGAGTATGATGATGATGGTGGTTATGATGCTCGTGTTCATGGTGATGATGATGGGAACTGCTATCCACATCTATCGCATGATCCTCGATTACCCGATCAACCGGATTTCCTTCAGCATCAAGGACATTAAACTTCACCCCATGAATAGCACTTCGTTCCACAGAAGAGACCTCATATCGCAATGACGAGGGCAGTCCTTCGAACCTCTTCAACCCTGCACGCAGGTTCTCGAGCGATGCCCCTGCGTGAATCAAAGCACCAACAACCATATCGCCACTTATTCCGGAGAAGCAATCAAAGTAAGCGATCTTCATGAACCTTTCTCTCTGCAATCATTATGGAAGCATACACTACCTAAGATACTTGCTACCTGTTTACGTGATGCTCTTCCGATTGAGAAATCACTCTTTGATAATCTGGCAATATTGCTCTGCTACGTAGTTCATCCAGAATACGCTCGGTTGCCCCTGCTCTCTCTTTAACAAATACTTCTGCTTTATGACTCAATTCCCTGCGGTATGTTCTATCATCAATTAACCGGCCCAGATATTCTTGCAACGTTTGTTGATTTTCTACAGTTTTTACCACCCCCTCTTCTTCCAAAGAAACAGCATCACGCGACCGATGAATTTTGGGACCACAAAGTATCGGAAGACCATAGGCTGCCGGCTCCAAAACACTATGCACTCCTGCTCCAAATCCACCACCAACCCAGGCAACATCCCCCATTTGGTAGAGTTCGGCTAAAATGCCGAGTCGATCAACAATAACGACGTTGGGAAGTTGTTCGACTCTATGCTCGATGAGATAGGATAGAGTTTGAGATCGAGGGAACTTGTCCAACAAGCCAGAGATATGACTGGGCGTTGGTTCATGAGGAACAAGAATAAGGAAGAGCTTGTCGGGCAATGATGTCTGAACCAACATGCGCTCATCTTCAGACCAGGTACTGCCTGCAATGAGAATCGTTCTTTGACCTGCAATCGAATGGAGGACTTCAAGTTCCTGAACGGCATCTCCTGAAGCAAGCCGAGTCAGGACTCTATCGTAACGAGTATCGCCTAAACTGAAGACAGGAACTTCGGGAGCTATTTTTTTGAAGGCATCTCGGTCCTCGGACTCAATGGAGGCTATAAATGCAAGGCGGCTGTATAGCGCTGCAAAGAAGGATCGAACAAGGGGAAAGAAACGAACCGAATCGTGTCTCATAACGCCACAGACCAATACTGCTGGAATTCCTCGCAGTTGTGTTTGCCGTACAAACTCGGGCCAAAGGTCATACCGAATAATGATTACGACATCCGGAGAAAGGCGATTCATGAACTCATTCATATCGCTTTGTCTGTCGTGAGGCAGATAGCAGACTCCGTCTACAAGCGGGTAATTTTTCCGCAATTCAAAACCGCTTGGTGAAAAAAAGCTGACAGTAATCCGGTAGGGTTGCTCATCATTTCTGAGAGCCTCTATAAAGGGCACAGCTTGCTCAAACTCACCGACAGAGGTTGCGTGGAAATGTATGCGAACGATGTCGCTTGGCGTCGATGGTATTGCACTGACAGGCCCACGCCAGTCGGACCGACCCATGAGGGCGCTACGAATTTTAGGGGACCAAAGGGAAGCCCCTCGCATTGCAAGGAGAAAGAGTGGATAGAAGACGAGATGGTAGAAGGTGTCCCACACTACCAGGTCTCCGGTTTGGTGCTGCGACTCATGAGATCGCTGATAGCCTCACGGGTTCCCTTTTGTTCAAAAAGAACGCTGTGAACTTGTTCGATAATCGGCATTTCAATTCCAACCCGTTGCGCAAGCGCGTAGGCCGATTCCGTTGTTGTCACACCTTCAGCTACCATACTCATTTCCTGAACTATCTCCTCCAAATTACGGCCCCGACCAATTTGTTCTCCGACGTAGCGGTTTCGACTATGGCGGCTTGTGCATGTCACGATAAGATCGCCAAGACCGGAAAGACCGCTAAACGTTCCAGATCGAGCTCCCAAAGCCACTCCAAGACGGGTAATCTCGGCCAGACCTCGAGTAATCAGCGCTGCTTTGGTGTTGTCACCAAACTCCAGACCATCGACGATACCAGCACAGAGCGCGATAACGTTCTTTAGCGCTCCCCCAAGCTCCACCCCTATGATATCATCGCTCCGATATATCCGCAACGTCTCGGAGTTGAAAAGCTGTTGAGTCAACTTTGCGCTCTCCAACGAACGGCTCCCGGCAACTAAAGCAGCAGGATCGGATCGAGATACTTCTTCAGCATGACTTGGGCCGGAGAGAGAGACAATCTGATCACCCGAGAGCTTCAAAACATCCGTCAGAACCTCACTTACACGCATGAGCGTGCCTCGTTCAATTCCTTTCGACGTGTTGACAAAAAGGGTATTTCGAGTATCCAATGATGCCAGTGAGTGAATCGCGGATCGGATGTACTGAGTAGGAGTCGCAATAACAACCGCTTCAGATGAAGCAATTGGCAATAGGTCATTGATGATCTGTAGACGCTCTGGGAACGTAATGCCGGGTAAGTATTGCCTGTTCTCTCTCTCTTTGCGCAGAGCAACCTGCTGCTCGGTGTTGTGTGCCCATAGCACTACCGAATGTCCCCGTTCAGCAAGATAGACTGCCAGGGTTGTTCCCCAACTTCCCGCACCAATGCAACCAATGTTCATGCTGAGAAGATATGATCAGGCTAAGAACTCTTCCTGAACACCCAGAGCTTGGTAAAACGATTCTCTCGCCCCTGTAAAAGCCTCTTGATGTTCGCACGGTGCGTGAAAATAAGGAACCCAGCAAGACCTATTATGAAAAGCAGGAGTGTATGATAGCTCTGAATCTCCACACCAAAGATAGTGTGACGAACCACCATTGTTGTTGGCAAGGAGGCGGCTGCAATCATAGACCCAAGGGATACATAACCTGAAGCAAGCAAAACAAGGATAAATATGCCAATTGCAATCGCAACTTCAATTGGCGTGATTGCTATCAGCATGCCGAGTGTCGTGTTAATTCCCTTCCCACCACGGAAGCCACCAAAAACAGTCCAGACATGACCAATAACGGCAGCAATACCGGCTATGACACTGACGACTGTGACATCCTCAAACGGCGTCATATTAGGGAAGGGTAGATTCCCGTTAAAGATGACCCGCGCCGTCATTACCGCGGCAATCCCTTTAGCAACATCAAGTACCTGAACCGCAACACCGGCTTTCCAACCGAGCGTTCTGAAGGTATTAGTGCTCCCCATGTTACCGCTCCCCTTCTCACGTATGTCCTCATTGAAAAAGAGCTTACCAACAATAACGGCACTCGGAATTGCTCCGAAGAGATATGCCAAGATGATAATAAACGTCAGTTGCATCTATGTTGATCTTCACTTCTCGTTCTTTCCAATCATTCCGAGTACTTGAGGAAATAGAGATGAAAAACTCTATAAGTTATGAAAGTAAGCCTGCTATATCAACAAATCCATCAATTCAATTGATTTCTACTGTTGAGATACCCCTATAACGAATGTCGTGAGGATTCATGGTCTTCAATGAGCATTAGTAGCAAGGCGTTACGCATCGTTTCCCTCTTTTCTGATTGCTCTCTTTCTCATAGTTTTCAGCCCGATATGCAAGATTAGTCCAAGATTAGTCTCTGTTAAACCACATCGATCTATCAATAGAGCATGAGTGAACAAGAACAACCCGTAACCGACGCTACCAAGGCACGACTTGATGAAATTGAAAAGGAGCTTGCTGAGCTGAACGAGGGGCGAAACAGGCTGAAATCTCAGTGGGAGCTTGAAAAAGAACTCATCAGCTCAATTCGCTCGATGAAAAGCAAAGTTGAGGAGCTAAAAACTGAAGCTGCAGATTACGAACGTCAAGGTGATCTCGCGCGCGTGGCCGAAATACGATATGGTAATATAACAGAGCTCGAAAGACAGCTTGAAGAAGCGAATGTCCGATTAGCAGAGGCACAGAAGACGCAGCACCTGCTGAAAGAAGAAGTTGACGCAGAGGATATTGCCGAGGTTGTATCACGTTGGACAGGCATTCCGGTTAGCAGAATGTTAGAGAGCGAGCGGACAAAGCTATTGCGGATGGAAGATCGCCTGCATGAGCGTGTGGTCGGCCAGGATGATGCCGTTAAGGCAGTTTCTGACGCTATTCGTCGATCACGGGCCGGGTTGCAGGATCAAGGGCGCCCAATCGGATCATTCATCTTCATGGGAACTACAGGCGTTGGCAAGACGGAGCTTGCACGTGCATTAGCCGAGTTTCTCTTCGATGATGAAAAAGCAATTGTCCGAATTGACATGAGCGAGTACATGGAGAAGTTCTCTGTCTCCAGACTGATCGGTGCACCGCCCGGATATGTTGGTTACGAAGAGGGAGGTCAATTGACCGAAGCAATCCGTCGCCGACCATACTCCGTTATCCTCCTCGACGAAATCGAGAAGGCACACCCTGAAGTCTTCAACCTCCTGTTGCAGGTCCTTGATGAGGGCCGACTGACCGATAGCAAGGGTCGGGCAGTCAACTTTACCAACACAATCATCATTATGACCTCGAATCTCGGTTCTCATCTCATTCAGGATAACCTGGAGGGTATAACAGCCGAAAATCGTGGTGAGATCATGGGACAGGTGCGCTCGAAGCTTTTGAACTTGCTGCGCAAAGAGATGCGCCCTGAGTTCCTGAATCGCATCGACGACATCGTAGTCTTCCAGCCTTTGACAATCGAGGAGATCGGGATGATTGTCAACCTGCAGATTGAACGAGTCTATCGCATGCTAAAAGCGAACAACATTGGTCTTGAGATATCAGATGAAGCCAAAGACTGGATTGCAAGACTTGGATATGACATCTCGTTCGGTGCGCGTCCATTGAAACGGGTAATTCAGCGCCATATCATCAACCCTCTTTCAGAAGCAATCCTCTCCGGCGAGTTCATCGCGGGAGATACAGTTCAGATCGTGCTGGATCAACAAGGTCTCATTGAGTTTGAGAAGACCTGACGTTAGGTTAAGGTGTAAGGCCAATTGCAATTCGTCCCGCAACATCGAGCCGGTCACCGCTGATAACGCTATTCAGCTCGCTTGTTCCGATATCGATGGCCAACCAGTCACGCGGACGAAAACCAAAGCCAAGGCCGAGACCAACATCACTAATTCCCCCTACCGAAAGGCCTGTTCGCAACCCGAACTCCTGTACAAGACTCCAATCAACTCCCAAAGCAAGACGAGGGTCCGGAGTGTTTCCTGGAACCTGATTCAAGGGTACCTCCCCTTCAAGCCCGAATGTGAGCGTTCCCTGAAAATCCCGATCGTTCGCACCCATTGTCAATCCTAACCCAGCTCTGAAGGCTGCCGGAAGAATGGACGAGTAACTATCGACGCCAACAAGTTCTCCTTCGAATCGTTCGAACTCAGCGTTTGTAAGCCTCGCCCCAAGTGTATCGTTGAAATCACTTGCGCGTCGCTCACGAGCTTTGTTCGTCCACCGTACCTTTCCAACATTGTCAACGGTCAGACCATAGTGAAACGTTCGCTGTTCGTCGTAATAGAGGATACCGTTGACTCCAAGGTCAAAGCCGTAACCGAAGCCTGCAGTTGTAGGAAACGGGCTTGAAAAGAAACTTGTTGGTGCATTGACTTGATCGAACTGATCAGGTTCAGCCGATTGGAAGACGTACCCACCCCGAACAAGAAAACGCAATCTCCCATTAACATTAATCTGGTCGATAAAAATCGCGCTGTTGTCAGTAACCTCAAAATGTCCGACTCCACTAATCAATTTCGCGGTTAATCCCAGCCCAATAGATGGAAACCACCCAACATCAGTCTGATTGCCTATAACTTTGCCATAGGACAGGCCAAACTCAGTCAGCCACGTAACCCCAATACCTCGATTAACGAACCTGAAATCCTGCTCTGCGATATTATTTGTCTCGATAAGCTTTGGAAGGGAATCGGGGAAGTTGATGCGTGCATAAGCCCTTGATCCGTAGCGAAGCCCTATAGTTCCCGCTCCATCCTTCAACCTCCAGATACCACTCAAAAAATTGATTCCGCCGTTGGCAAAAAGCCGCTCATCAACAAGAAGCTTTCCTATCTTTTCCCTCTGCTCGTTTGAGGTGCCTTCCAACGAACCAAATATCTGATTGAACTCGTCCCCTTTCAGATAGGACCCACCAATTGAACCCCCTCCCGAGTATATCGAAAAGACGACGTCATGCGGCAATGTGGACTCATGAATCGCAAAGTAGTCAAGCCCTCCAGGATTGGTAAAGAGCGAACTGATACCCCTTGATGTCGCAATAGAAGAGCGGGCTGTGCCCATTGTTGATGGGTCGGATCGATCCTGACCGATGAGGGTAAGAGCAGAAAAATGCAGCAGAAATACGGACAGGATTAAAAACTGAAGGCGTTGGATCATGAACATCCCTGTTTGTGAGTGAATCCTAAGAATCCCCGTTTTGTCAAAGCTACGAAGGTCTGTCTGACCAACAAAGCAGAGACAGACAATCACATCAACATTCAGCCATAGATTCGATACAGGTTACGAAACTTTCAGACGCTTCGTGATCCCTCGACGACGTATCTCGACGGCAATACAATGACCTGAAATCACCTCTAAGCCAGCCTCTCTGGCCATCCTTTCGGCTTCAGCATCTTCTGCTCCAAGCTGGAACCATATGGCCTTTGCCCCGACCTCTATCGCTTCATTCACGATCTCCTTTGCATATCTGGGATTTCGAAACACATCTACTATATCAATCTGCTCAGGAATCCTCTTTAGATCGGGGAACGATTCGAGACCATGGACGGACTCTATGGTCGGATTAACAGGGTAGACTCTGTATCCCATGTTGATTAAAAGCTCACCGATTCTGTTACTATCACGAAATGGGCGCTTACTCATTCCAACAACAGCAATAGTTTTTGCAGACTCGAGCAACTCTGTAATTTCCTCCATATTCCTGATTGTCTACTCTCTTACGTTTTTGTATTCTCCAAATCAAAAACAACAAAACCGACCGGGAAGTGCCCGATCGGTTTTGTCGGATAATCCTGTTAACCAACCATCTACTCAACCAATATCTTGATCTGATCCGCTTCAGAAGGGCTTTCTCCTTGCAATCGCAGGAAGTAGAGACCTGGTGCAATATCAGTTGGGAAGTCTACCTGTACCTCGGAGATATGGGTGCCTCCGCTCTCTATCCTCCAGTTAGAGCAGGCATTTCCATTGACTCCAAACAGCGTCAGATTGGCACCATTCTCAGGAAGCTCACGGATTAAGAGTGTTAGCGTTGTATTGTTCCGACCTACCACCGGTTGTGGATAGAAGTCGAGGATGGCAATTCCATTCGGTCGTGAAAATCCGTTTGTTGATGTCAGCACGCGATTGCATCCACCATTGATAATGGTGAGCGAATCTGCCGTTGTCCTGAAGAATGGAGTCGGCAAAGTAAGCGTCGAGGCAAGAGGATCGCCGTCCGTACGAACCTCGACTACGCTTTTCTCCCCTCTGTTCGACAAGAATGAGCCGGGAATCAAGGAAAGATTGAACTTATCAGTATAATAGGGCTGCTCGGATAAGAACCTTATAGTGCCAAGCACCTCACCCTTACCCGCCTTGTACTCTCTACCCTTAATTGTCTCTATGGCGACGTTTATCCTGCCATTAACCGGGGAGACCGCCGTGAAGCCTTCTACAATTGACTCAGACTCACCTCTAATAAATGTACCGTTTAACGTATGATCAAGTTCAAACTCCAGAGCAGTTACATCATCACCTGAAAAGTCGCTTTCTACACTTACTGTGGCAACAATTTCATCCCCGCCTTCGACCAGACCCGGCAATGAGACATTCAGACTGACGACCGGCAGTGAGAACTGAATCACAACGGTGTGAATCAGTTGTTCCGGACCGCTCAGGAATTCTCCATAGAGATCTTGTACGACAAGCTCACCCGCAATCGGAAGTGAAGGATCAACCACATCGAAAGAGACCACTGTTGATTGCTTTCCTGCCAGGCTTTCTGAATATGACTGCAGGTTTTTCTCATTTTGCAGGAATATCGAATCGAGTCCTCTATCAAAATCTCGATTATCGGTTGCTATCCCCGTAACTCTCATCGTTGTAGGGTCAAGTCCGCCGACAAATATGGGACTCTTTCCATCAGGTGTGCTGGGCCAACTGGTACACCCGGTCGATCTGTTACCAGCGCTGTCAATCGCGATCACACAGACAGTGTCGGCATCGACAATGGCAAGCAGATCTATTATCTCAACCTGGAACGATGCTCCTCGACGATTATCGGTAAACGAAATCGGTGTCCGTATCTGCATATTCGATGTCAGACTCCATGTCACTGACTTAAGCCCACGATCAAACCTGTAAAACTCACCATTGACTTCGTGAGTATCATTTACCAGAACGGTAAAGACTACTTCGTCTGCCGGAACAGTTGAGTCACGATGGAAGATGATGTTCGGAGCAAGCGTGTCAGGCGTACCATTAAACGTGAATTGAATCCTTGAGGAATGATCAGCAAAGGTTGATGGATCGTTACCGTCGTAATACGTATCTCGCACCTCGAGCGTAACCTCAGCCGGCCAGGCATCATCAATTACCTCCACCGATAGATTTGAAAGCGTCGGTTGCCCCGAAACTATATTGACTGGCCAGGGAGTAACACTCATGTTGGCCTTCGATATTTCGACTATCTCCATAAGTCCTCGATCCCAACTGAGAGTATCACTTGCACTCACAGTCCAACTTGCACCCGCTGCCTTTCCACCAGGAACGAATGTTATGACCGGAGGGAGAACGTCAGGTAGTGGGCAGTAGGAGAACGCAAGCGTATCGGCATTTCCGGCAAAGTCGGCAATCCGAACCGTTGCATTGGCAGGAAGTAATGTATCAGTCACCCGTAATCTGAACGAAGCCGTCTTGTCGAAATCTGCAATTGGCCTGTCCGACTGATCGAAGTTAATCTGAATTGGCTCGAAGTTGATACTGCTGAGTACCTCTATACTGCCAAGACCGTTATCCCCTGCCGAAGGAGTCTGGTTCCTCTGATCTTCGATATAGACCTCAAAGACAGGAACAGCACACGGATAATGTTGCGGATCAAATCGGCCGATAGAATCTATACGCGTAACCTCTGGTTTGAATGTATCCGGACGGGGGGAATAGGTAACTGTCTCGAGTCGACTGTTCCCTTCACAATCGAAGACTCTGAAATCGAGGCCTGCAATCCGTGTGGTATCGACTACCTCGGCCCTGAGAGTAACGGTTTCGGTTGTATCGCATCTCCGGAACGGATTGGGGTTTACAAGCAACCTGAAGTTGCTGTTGTCATTGCGGATAATTTCAATCCTGTCGAGACCCGTGTCATAGATATATCCAGCGTGGCGATCATACGTTCTGAACGTCCACCAGAAAGTCTGATCCCGTCCTGAGCCGGTTCTATTGATAATTGGAGGACGATCATCAGGGGGTGGTGGAATAAAGGCTCCTTTGAACGATATCAGCGGATTGCAACCATCAAGGAAAGGGACGAGGGGTTTTTGTATTTCAGCAGAATCTCGATAGAGGAATTCAAGCTCAGCAAGAGTATCGTTCGAGAGAGGGTTAACGTTTAAGAGCCATGTGATCTTCTGAGTCTCTCGGGCCCTTAAAATCAACGATTGGGTTGCGAGAGTTGAAGTGTCCAACCGCAATCGTCGAGTATTATCGGGGAACGATCGAATTGGTGTCCGGAGCCTGATTATCGGGGTTCGCTGAACCACACGATGCAGATTTGTCACCCACATTTCTACCTGAAACTGTTCTGGTGTATAGGGGCCGTTCAATTCTTCCTGTTGAACAACACGCTCGGTCCGGATGACAACAAACACATTGGAATCCCGACAGTGGAAGAAGTTGTTCCCGGCCTTGCTCGTTGTACCGAACGCCGTTCGGATCAGTCCACGTCCACCAATCCCCCCTTCCCAACGGCTTACGGTTGCGGCGTCCTGAATATTCTTTGAGTTTACATCGCCATTGACAAGCCAGGATAGCTGTCGAAAATCCTGCCACCTGCCAATCGCGTGTTCGTTTGGAGTTGTCAAAGGGGCTCCCCGAAGTGAACTACCTCTCAACCGGTGAATCGAGAAAATATCGTTCAGAATAGTGCCATCAGCAGCTTCTGTATACTCAAACCAACCAGTCAGCGTATACTCGGGAATGCCGCCAAAATCGCGTTGAAAGACTCCCCCCGAACCAAAGGAAGGATAATAGCCACGATCGGTCATCAACGATGAGTTATCACTGCCAACCGAAGAAACGATGTTTGCGTTGTCGTGATCGATCATCAGAAAAACGCCGAGAGTGGTACCAGGCAGTCCTAAGTCGTTCGGCTCCCAATCAAACTCCAGAAGAATATCGGCCCCGTCATCATATTCATGCCTCGGCTCTTCAGCCACAAAGCGTTGGGTTACGGTCAGTCCGTTGAGATTCAAATAGATCAACTCAACGGTATCACGCCCTGGTGAGACATAAAGGTTATCATACGGCTGAAAGTCAATTTCCCCTTGTGAATTTTCTGGACGGACGCCTCCATTACCGAGTGGATCAACAGCATTGGTATACCAATTTTCGATGCTTCCGCGCGAAACACGAAAGATCACATTTGATGTGATATTTATTACGGCCCCACCACCATTATAGGTATATCTCCCCCCTCCCTGTTTTGAAAACCAGAATCGCCCCGCGTTTTGATCCGTATTTATCGACACAGATGCGAAACCATTATCAATTGAAATCACACCCTGAGCATGTGAATTCGATACCGCAATGATGAACAATAAAGCAACGACGTTGGTGAATAGTACTATGCAAGATGGGTATCGTTTATTCATACGAAACTGATGAGACTATCTCCCCTGTTTATGATGAAGGCATAAATATAAATGTACAATTGAAAAAGGAGGGTAAAAAAAATTCTTGCCCGATTCTCACTCCAACTCAGTTCAACTCAAAACGCATGCCAACCAGGAAATGCAAACCGTTCAGTTTAAGCTCATTTTGCTCTTCCGTTAACGCTGCGATAAAAGGTATTGCGTACTGAACGCGTGGTCCAATCGTGATTTTTTTGCGAGGGTGTGGGTCTACAGGATTCCCATATCTTTCACCGATTCTGAACTCAGCACCAATCATAATGATGCCATCAAACGTCGTAGCTGAGGCGTCGTCTCGTGACTCCTCACCAAAAACCTTTGAATAGGGATCAGAAGATTCAGTCTCCGAGTAAAAAACCTCGGAAAGACCAAGCTCATTCAATTGTACCGTCTGCGAAACAATGTCCTTCCGGTATTGAGTTGCACTTCCCAACAGAAGATTCACGCTCGTTCCGGCCCCCAGGTACACGTTTCTCGATGGATAGAATTTGAGTGCCGGCTGGAAGAAAACATATGAGAAATTGGCTGTCCCGATATTATCGAACGTAACACCCGCATTTACAGGTCCACCCTCAGTTGAGATGCCAATATTTTCTTCAGAGAGGTATGTGCTGCTCAAATTCTTTGACTGATATCCAATTAATCCTTCAAACTGAAAGGCATCGCTAATTTTTTGATCGTAGGCGGCAGCAATCAGAAGATTGACATTGGCTCCCTCTTCAAACAAACCACACCCTGCTCTGTAAGTGCCGGATTGCCAAGCCGAGGTAAAACCGACTTCAAAGCCTAATCTTTTGACCTTATCCGCAAAGTCCAATGGATTATCTTCCTGCGCATGCAGTGCGGTAGGTAAAGCTAAAGCTATTGTCGCCAAGAGCAATAGTGCAGTCTGTGTCTTGTCCATTGATCGTAATCGATTCGTTGCTTGTTTGCCAATACTTGGAGGACGTCGTTCATCAATATGCATTGTCCTCTCTTAGAGGCCAATTCGGGCTCCCTTCCTGGATAAGGCTTGATCCTGCTACAAGGTAGGGTCGTTATAATATCCATAGAATAGTATCAGTACCTATCATTCGACACGAGCACCTGCAAGAGGCACGTCATGGAGATACGTGAAGACCAAACCGAAATACTCTGTACATACACATTATATGAAGAAAGAGAGCCCTGACTTTGACTCGTCAGATCATCAATCCGTTACGGATGAGGATGTCGGTATTGACTCAAGAGCTCCTCTCTATCACGGTGTGCGTGGTCTTGCGATAAAATATCTAACCAGGGTCGATAGAAGCGACTCCTGGCTCGATAAACTTATGGAGAGCCAGCCTGCGGTTGCCGGGCTTGATCCGCGTGACAAACGCCTTCTGACTGAACTGACAAATGGCGTGATGCGTTATCGCGAGCGCCTCGACTGGGTGCTTACGGGTTTCTATCACGGCGAATTTCAAAAATGCATCCCGACCGTCAAGAATGCCCTTCGCGTCGCCCTTTACCAACTTCTCTTTCTCGATCGAATACCTCACTCAGCAGCAGTTAACGAATCTGTCGAGATCGTCAAGCGCTTGAAAGGAAAACGCTCTTCCGGTATTGTCAACGCAGTTCTCCGAAATATCATCAGAAAAATCGATACTATCACCTGGCCGGACGCGGAATCAAGCATCGTTCATTACCTCTCGGTAATGGAATCACATCCACAATGGATGCTTCGTCGCTGGATTGACCGCTTTGGAGTTGATACAGCGACCAGCCTGGCAAGAGCAAATAATCTTCGCCCAACAACATCTCTGCGTGTCAATGTCCAACTGACATCTGTGGAACAGATCAAACACGAATTGCTCGCACTCGGAGCTTCTGTAGAACGCTCCGTTCTCTTCCCAACTTACCTCCATGCACGAAGAATCGCCAGTATTGGATCAATAGACGCCTTCAGGAACGGATATGTTACGGTGCAGGATGATGGTGCGGGTCTTGCCACACACTTGACCGGCGTAAAACCGGGAACGCGGGTTATCGATCTCTGCGCAGCACCAGGAGGAAAAACAACTGCAATGGCGGAGATGATGCGGGGTAAAGGTGAAGTAATTGCCTTGGATAAGTATGAAGCCAAACTCGCTTTGTTGAAGAAGACAATCACGCGATGTGGATTTGACGATATTATCAAACCAATGGTTGGCGATGCCCTGACACTCAACATCGAACCGGCAGACGTTGTGTTGCTGGATGCTCCATGCTCAGGGCTTGGAACGCTTCGAAGGAAACCGGAGATCAAATGGAAACGAAGCGTGGAAGAGATTCGAAGGCTTGCCGAAATTCAGAAAGAACTCCTAACAAATGCCGTCCGGCATGTCAAATCTGGTGGTCTGCTTGTCTATACAACGTGTACAACAGAGCCAGAGGAGAACGAAGATGTGATGTCCTGGTTTCTCGAAACACATGCGGAGTTTAACGTAGAACCTGCGACGCACCATCTCCCTGACTCGGCTCTGAGAAAAGGAGTTGTTACCGAGTCTGGTTTCCTCCAGACCTGGCCACACAAGCATGGTACAGACGGAACTTTTGGTGCTCGGTTGCGTCGTGCATAGATTCACCATAAACGATTTTCTTTGGAGGGTTCAATTTCGGCTTGTAGGATTTAATCGAGCGCAATAGCTTCATATCAAGTATTCTATAAGCTATGATATCAAACAATACTATACACGTGCAGCCGACTTTCAGAACAATAATCTCACTTCAAACCGTCGTGGCCCTGAGCCTCATGGTCTTCGCCTGTGATATATCCGAGGATGACTCACTTCTTAATCCTGTTATACCTGACAGCATTCAAGTCAGAGTTGTCAATCTTACGCCCGTCTCGAGCATTGATGTAGTGATCGACGGTATCAGTGCCGCAAAAGGTCTCGGTTCGTTGAATATGACCTCCTTTTCTCCATTTCTTACTCGTGAACTCTTCTCGATTGAAATTTCAAGCCGCAACCGCGCCGATACCGTATCAGATCAACAGTTTCCTCTCTCAGCCCGGAACAGCTATCACTATACCTATTTCGTTGTCGGGGTTGAGACTGCTCGGCAATTGTTTACGCTGACATCAAGTTCCTTTGACCGCGAAGAACAGGTTAAAGAGGGTATTGGTAGGATCTACTTCATTAATGCGACTCCTGAAAAGGAGTTTCTCGTTAAACAAGGTTGTAGAAGTGGAACCGTTCTTTTCAATCCGACACCTGGCCCGGCTCTTAGCACCGCCAGAGATATGCCTGAAGGTGAGTATTCCTTTTATCTTTTTGAGAGCGAGGCAACTGCGGAAACTGCTTCTGCCAGAATTAATCTTGCTTTGGGTGAGTCAATCGTTCTGATCGCTGCTGAAATAAACGGTCAGGTAAAGTTCTACTCCGTTCCCCTCTTCGATCCACTTTCTTCCGGTGGTCCATTGATCGAGACCATTCCAGAGACACGCGAAAACGCTGGAATCAGAATCCTTAATGCACTGGAGAATTCTACAATCTCGGCTGAACTTCTCTTAAGTTCAACTATTGTGGCTCAGTCAATTCTACCGCTTACACTTTCGTCCAGCACTCAGGTTGAGATATGTGCCGACCTCAACGGGGATACGCTTCTGGTTATCGCTGAGAATGGTGCTTCTTCACGAATACCGTTACAGCTCGAGGTAGGAGGTGAGATCACGGCAGTTGTATACCGTGATAGTGCAGGGACGAACCACGTGACCACACTTCAACTTCCCAGAGGATCTCTGACAGAAGGAACTTTTCAGGTTCGAGGGGTGAACCTGACTTCAAGCACGTCTGTTTCGGCAGTAGCCGGAGCAGGAAGTCCGAAAGATATAGAAGCCGGAACACGCCTCTTCGCATCCTCAAGTATCGGAGCAGTATCTGTATACCAGGAACTGCCCGTTGGACTCTACCCACTCTCTCTGGAACAAACAGTAGCCGGAACGTTTTATTCAGGAGGGCTTAACAGTTTCGACCGGAGTTTTTATACGCTCTTTGCACTTGAACACAATGGCGAACGATCGATGTATGTCCTCGATGAACTATCCGGATCGGGTGTTCTGCAACCGCTTCAGGTTTCCGGCAAGCGTGTACACTTCTTCAGTATGAGCCCGGGAGACTTGACAACATTTCGCAGTGTAACATCAGTTGGAGAGGTTATAGTTAACGGCGTAGCCTACAGCTATGTTTTTCCAAGCATCCTCCCAAGCGAACGGGTTTCTGTTGCAGCTACGGGAGCAACTTCTGTCACAGCAGACTTTGCCCTTTCAGGTTACACAATTGGCATAACAGGAGAGAGAGGCAGAGAGATACTTGCTTTCCCCCTTCCAACATCAACTCCCTCACCAGGGAAGGCAGGTATTCGCTTTCTCAATGCTGCTCCTGGCGCAGGCACCCTTGACATACATACTGAATCGTCAACAGGTCCGATCGAAGCAAACGCAGAATATGGCATCCCGACTGAGACGCTCATCAGGGATGTTCGCCGACAGACGTACTCAATCACAATTGGAGGAACAAACGAGGAGGTTGCCCTTCTTTCCGGACTGGAATTGAGTGAAGGGAGAAATCATCTCCTGATAATCGGTCCAAAAGGAGCTACAAGTTCATCAACAGATCGCTACGGAACTTTGTGGATGCAGGAATGAAGTTGATCAGAGACGAAATGTGAGAGGGCGGAAATATGCAACACGAACGGTATAAGGACCTTTCTACTTCTCAGTGAACTAATGCCCATCTAATCGGAATGCGAACAAAACTTCGACGCCTTGGCCTTATATGGGTAGGCATGCAGTTCACCCTTATTGGTGGCTGGGTCTATCTGACTATCGACACAGGCCCCGACCTTTTCAATCAATGGTTTGACTCGCCTCTTCTTTCGGTTCTCGGACTTACGCTCATCGTTGCTGGAAGCCTACTGTCAATAGTCGCCACGTTTACTCTTGGTTCCAATCTCACACCACTTCCGGAACCCAAACCTAATGCTCAACTTGTCAATTCAGGTCTCTATGGACGGGTCCGTCATCCTGTCTACGGCGGAATCACTCTGATACTTTGGGGGATAACGATCCCGCTGCTCTCGTGGAAGCTCTTTATAGCTACAACTATTATCACACTCTTCTTTATCGCCAAATCTATCTATGAGGAACGCTGGTTGGTTGAACAATACCCCGAGTACGCGGACTATTGCAAACGAACCTGGAGGTTTATTCCAAAGCCGTATTAAAAGCGAAGCGCCTCCTGGCATTGCCGGAAGGCGCTTCGTTTGGGAGTTGCTTCAGTCGGATCATCACTTAATCTCGATCTGTCGAGGCTTTACCTCTTCAGCTTTCGGCACAGAAACTTTCAGCACACCGTTTTCATAAGAAGCAACAATGTCGTCACCGTTTACCGCATTCGGGAAATTGAAGCTGCGATAGAACCTTCCGTAGAACCGCTCAAGACGATGGGCATCCTTCTCCTTCGACTCGTTCTCATAGTTCCGCTCTCCCGAAATTGAAAGCAAGCCATCCTGGAAGTTGATCTTCACATCCTCCTTGTTTACGCCCGGCAACTCAACGTCGACAATGTAGGCGTTCTCGTCTTCGTGAAGATCGACCGTTGGACGCCAAACAGCTGAGTCACTGCTTTCCCCTTTCCGTGCAGGGAAGAAATCTTCAAAGAGGCGGTTCATTTCGCGCTGGAATCCGACCATTTCGTTAAACGGATTTAACTTGACAATTGACATGATATAACCTCCAACTGGATTGATAGTAAATAGAGTATGAACCATAATTGAATGAGCATCTGCTCATACCAGTTACTAATCAATCGACGTGCCGAAGCCAAAATCCAAGGAAAAACCACTTTCTCTCAAGATCGTGAGCGACAGGATGACTGTTAAGTCGGAAAAGTTGTAAGAACGGTACGACAGAACTTCAGAGCCTTCTGAGAGAAATTCAGACCGTCACTCAATCACTGAGTTATAGTCTTCAGGAGGTCGAGGGTCGAGAAAGATGAATGTGAACTCCTCCATGTCAAGCTCGGATACGTATACTTACAAACTTCTCCCTTCCCCTTGTCCTTTTCTAGCTCTCCACCACTTCTACCTTTATCCTCGGGTCGATCAATTTTTTCTCGATCAAAGCAGGCCAGTAGGCAATGACCTCTGACGGGCGCGGACGACCTCCGGTAAAACCGGTGACGTTTGGTGGGCCGGTCAGAATAAGTGGTGCAATCTCTTTTCCGAATCGTTCAACCGCATTTCGGTCATGTCCTCGGACGCCGATCCGAAGCATCACTTCCTGCGGATCGGGATTCACAGTCTCTGAGAGCGGTCCATGACAGGCATTGTATCCGATATACTCCGTCCGGACTTCATCAAAGTTCAAACTGAGATTTGTGAGTCGTTGACGAAGAATAGCATCGGCAGCCTCTGCCTTTTCAAGAGCGTCAGGCCAGGCATAGCCAAGGGTAGCGAACGTTGAATAGCCATCCGAATAGCTCATCGAGACTTTATAGAAGGGCGTGTTTTCCCGTCCGCTGATACCATACACACGCACACGATCATCCCCCTGGTCCTCAAGATGAATCGAGGTGAAGTCTGCTATCACATCGGGAGTAATATATTCTTTTGGATTGCCAATTTCGTACAGACATTGTTCGGCCACGGTTCCACGAGAGATCATCCCGCCGGTACCCTCATGTTTCGTCACCCAAAACTCCCCGGTCGGCGTCGCCTCAATGATCGGAAAACCGATGTTTGCCATGTCAGGAACTGAACGCCAATTCCCCATATAGTTCCCCCCGCTTGCCTGCCCTCCACACTCGATAATATGACCAGCAATTGTTCCGGCAGCCATTTTGTTCCAGTCATTCATCTCCCAACCGAACTCGTGAATCATCGGAGCGAGAGTTAATCCAGTGTCAGTAGTTCGCCCGGTCACAACAATCTGCGCCCCTTGACCAAGCGCTTCGACTACCGGCCCTGCTCCGAGATAGACGTTCGCAGAGAGCAGCTTGTCGAGGACGGTATCGAGCTGTTCATCGGTCTCCATATTCCTCAGTTCGGTACCAACCTTCTGCAGTGCATCGATATCATTAAGAATGTTGTCTCCCGTAACGACACCAAGTTTCAATGGGATTTCGTGTTTGCGGGCAACCTCCATGATCGCATCGCGACAGGCTTCAAGGTTCACCCCCCCTCCATTGGTAATCATCTTGATGTTCTTTTCCGTAAGGACCGGCAGTATCTCGTCAATCGTCGAGACCAGATCGCGCGCGTAGCCAAACTCAGGATTGCGAAGCTTCTGCTTCTGCATGATCGACATCGTCACTTCTGCCAGATAATCCATCACCAGATAGTCGATCGGTCCTTTGGTAACCTGATCTTTGGGAGCTGTGAGAAGATCTCCCCAGAAGCCCTGACCGGAAGCTATGCGAACACGTTCTTTCATCTTATGGTGACTTGTAGTGTTTTAATGAGAATTGATAGGATGCCCTGATTCGAGTCCGGGATAATGGTGAGACCAGAGAGTTAAATCGGCACAAAGGTACAAAGAGGAGATCATTCATAAAGAACGAGACCTGCACATCCTTATGAAACAGTGCTTGTGCAGGTCTCGCAGAAAGCTATCGAATCTCGATCGAAGCTTGCTCGCTTCCTATTTCACTACCGTCAACCTTGCGGTGACCAATCCTTCATCCGTTCTGATACTGACGATATACTCTCCGCTTGTTAGTGACGATACCGGTATCTCAATCTGATGCTGACCAGCGGCGAAGACTTCTCCGGGACTCACTACGAGAGCCTTTTTGCCAGTTATGTCGAGGACTTCGATCTTCAGACGAGATCTCTTTTGAAGGATGAACCGAAGCAAACTCTCTGCTGAAGTAGCCGGGTTTGGTGCGACATCAACTTCCGAAAGTACTCTGTTTACCTGAGAAATACGGACGGGGTCATCAAGGCTTAGGGAAGCTTTATCGATCGGAACAAAACCTACGTAGATATCCATGTTCCCGTTACCGCTCCTTCCGTCAGCCCAGACGGGAATCACGTAGTTTGATGTGGTAAGGACTTGTGTGTATTCACCAATGCCAAAATCATCATTCAGGTCCCCTATCGTTGAAAAATCCGTTGCTTCCGAGGTAACAATCACGCTTGAGCCAAACGTATCTCCTTTATCAAATGAACAGGCTACGCGATAGTCGGTATTGCGACCTGTGCCATCTTCTCGTTTGTCGTACCATGAAACAGCAACAACACCCTCAGGATTGACATTCACACTTGAATAGAACTGATCGGTTTCACCATCTTCATCGCTGTGTACAATGATCGGCTCTTCCCACGTATTTCCATTATCAGTCGACCGAGCACAATAGATATTATATCCTGTTCCATCGTTCTTTGTTGTGCCGAGGGCGGTCCAGACAGCATATATGTTTCCTCCTCCCGACTCGGATGAACGCCCAATCGGATCAATCGCGATGTGCGGCGAAGGATAGAGTCTATTATCAGCAATTCCAAGAATTGACCTGTGCGAGGAAGCCCCAAAACGAAGGCTGCCAAACCGGACAGGGGATATCAGATTCGGGGTTGAGAAGGATTCTCCACCATTAGTTGAAACGCTGTGCCACAGGCCCCAGCCTTGGGTATGATGCTCGCCAAAGAAGGAGACATGAACAAACCCCTCAGCATCGACATCTACCGAGGAGAACTGAACAAAGTTGAAGGAACTGGTCGAGACAGGAACCGATTCATCTACGAAGGCCATAGATTCCGGTGTCAACCGCCGAACAAAAATTCTTGTAGTGGTAGTGGTCGAGATTCTATATTCAGTATAAGCTACGTAAAGTCGGTTGCGCCAGGAGGAGTTTGTTTTGTCAACAGCCATCCACTGTTTATCAGCAAAGCCTGAAAGGTCCCGTTGAGTTCTACCACTATCTATTGTCACAAAGTTGTTCTCCGCCTCTTGCCATGTTTCACCACCATCGTCGGAGTATGCCCAGAATATGCCTGCATAGATGTTCTGAAAGTTCTCTGTTGTATAGAAATTGAGCCACGTAAAATAGGCTCGACCATTGGCATCAAATGCAAAAACCGGATCTCCACCCCCAATTAACCGGACATTGTTTGCCGGCGGCAGATTCAAATAGCTGCTCTTGCTCCAAGTCTCTCCAAAGTCTTTGGTGTAGTATATCGGACAGAGGAGCGTTCCACCCACTAACAAATCGAGACGAATCGGCGAGAGGATGATGTTGGTACTATCGGTCGGATTGATTGCTGCATGAACTTCAGATTCAGGAGCAGCATCTGCACTTACAACCTGATCTATTCCTGCAACTGAAGGGAGCTCCTCCCCCTTTTCATTCTCAAGAGCCAGCCGTGCCCGAATCTCACCTACAGTTGGAATGGTCTCGAATTCTTCCGGATCAAACCGCATTTTTTCGCGAATAGTCTCTCGCATAAACTCCATTGCCCGCTCCTCCACAGAGGTTTCGCTCTCCTGAGCAAACGACAGACTTGAAATCACTAAGAGAAGAAAAAAGATTGAAAAGAGGAAGCGCATAGCAAACATTATCGATAGGTTGACATGACATGAACGGTACAGATCGTAAAATAGTATTCCGACTGAAAAATTACATCACTCTCTCCCTCACCACGTTCAGCGAAGATAACCCGGCAGCAATGCTTTTCAGTGATGAAGAAAATGTGTCAATACGGAGCCCAAACAAGTATTGAGCAAGCAAATAAGGATTACCAAGGTTCAGAAGAATAGACCGCGAATGGTTGATACTTCGCACAATCTTCTGCTGCCTTGGGCTCAACTCGACAGAACCTGCTCCACCGCGTGGTCTTACGCTCGTTATCAACAGAACTGTGGTAGCTTCGGATCCTTGAAGAGCATCCTCTATGGTATCTGGTTCATCTGCAACATTCGGAAGAATATCTGAGTAGCCCTGCCGCTCGAGTAATTCAATCCATCTTGCCACATTCTCCCTACTGTTTTCACTGTTTTCATCAACCAGGATGATAACCAGCACATCGTTTGAGAACAGGCCACGCCCCTCAGTACTGTCAACAACCTTTAGTGATGCACTGGCCACTTGTTCAGCCAACGATGCTCCGTCTGACAATACAACCTCAAGATTGAAATTTCGACGATGTACCTTCCTCCATCGAACCAGCGCTTGAAGTCGTAGAGAACTGGCATCGATCATTTGCTGAGTAATTCTACCATCATCACACGCTTTTGACAAAGCCTTCAGTGCTTGTGCCGGATGCTTGGGTATCTCCAGCACATCATTTCCGGCAAGAAATGCCTGTACAACCCCTTCCTCCGCTCCAAATCTGGTGATTATTGCTCCCATATCGAGGGCATCGGTAACAACAACCCCTTCAAATTCAAGCTCTTCCCGCAATCTCTTTAGAATCGGTGAGGATAATGAGGCCGGTAATCCTGAAGGATCGAGCGCTGGAACGGAAAGATGTCCGGACATCACAGAGAGCACCCCTTCCTTGACAGCCCTGCGAAACGGGAGCAGCTCCAGCTCATCGAGTCGTTCACGTTTGGCTTCAAGAACGGGCAGGCCAATATGAGAGTCAACAGACGTATCTCCATGACCAGGAAAATGCTTGCCACAACCGATAATCCCGTTTTTCTGCATACCTCTGATGTAGGCAGCTCCATGTTCGGCAACACGATCCTGATCTTCGCCAAAGGATCGAACGTTAATAATCGGATTGTCGGGGTTCGAGTTGACATCAAGAACAGGAGCAAAATTCCAATCCAGCCCAATTGCTTCCATCTCCTTTGCTATAGCAGAAGCTACTTCTTCAGTCATTTCCGGATCATCGGCATACCCCAAGCCCATCATTGACGTGAATTCCGTTCCTCCCGGGAACCGCATGGGAAGCCCGAACTCACAATCCGCAGCAAGAAGAAGATAATCCGATGAGTGCGAACGAAGTCTCTCAATCGTATCGGAAGCTTCCTCCAACGTTCCCTCAAAGAGCACAAAACCTCCTACACCTCGATTAACCAATGCGAGTATGTCCTCTTGATAGGCAGTATCCTCCAGAAAGCGTTTGCATTCAAGACGAGGAAACAGATGGCGAGATAGATTGTTTTTCAAGGTTTAACCCAAGCTAATTCAAGAAAGATATAGAGAGACAATCACGATTGCAAGAGGGTATTTATACAAATTGCCATCGTCTCTGATTTCCTTATCTTTATTTTTCAGTGTCGTCTTTACAGTTAAGGTGATACTTTAAATCCTTAAAGAATAACTACTTTAACTGCATATGGTAGCAAATAACAGCATTCTCTTCGTAACCAGTGAGGTAACTCCCTTCATTAAAACCGGAGGGCTTGCTGACGTCAGTTCCGCTCTTCCTCTTGCTCTTGTTGAACTTGGTCACGACGTTCGGATAATCACTCCGAAATACGGAAATATCAGCGAGCGACGCAACAGAATTCATGAGATCAAGCGTCTCAAGAATATTCCAATCACAGTCTCTGGCAGAGAGACAATGGCAACTGTGAAAAGCTCTCAGGTAGTGAACTCCAGATCCAAAGTTCAGGTCTATCTGGTCACCAACAACGATTATCTCGAACCATACAAAGGAGCCTACACTAATCCCAGGACGGGAAAGGACTTCTCCAGTAACGCCGAACGGTTCATATTCTTCCAAAAGGCTGCAATCGAGACATGTTTCCGCCTTGGATGGAAGCCTGAGATTATTCACTGCAACGACTGGCAAACCGGAATGATCCCGGTCTTTTTGAAAGAACTCTATACTGATTCTGATTTCTTCAAGAAAACCAAAACTGTTTTCACAATCCATAACCTCAGCTACCAAGGTGAGTTTGCCAAAAGTGCGTTTGAAAGCACAGGACTACCAGATAACCTCTTTAGCAACAATGGAGTAGCGCACGACAACAAGCTGAATATGATGAAGGCTGGCATCGCCTATGCCGATGTTGTCACCACCGTCTCCCCCACTTATGCTAAAGAGATCACCAAAAAAGAACATGGGGCCGGACTGGATGCGGTGACCCGCAAACACAAGAGCAAACTTCATGGTATATTGAACGGTGTCAACACCGAAATCTGGAACCCAGCGACCGATAAGTTAATTGACGAGAAATTCGACGCCGATTCCCTTGAAGAGAAGTACGAAAACAAGACAGCACTTGCCAGAAAGTTTGGTCTTGAAGCAAATCTCGATACGCCAATCGTCTGCATGATTGCACGGATGGTTGAGCAAAAAGGATATGATCTTGTTACTGAAGCGATGGGTGACATCGTTAACCTCGGTGTTCAACTCGTTATTATGGGAGAGGGAACGGGGAAGATTCCGAAGGCGCTTGAAAAAGGGGCAAGGAAGCACAAAGGGAAGATAGGAGTGAAGATCGGCTACGACGAAGAGACTGCTCACCTGATGCAGGCGGGGTCGGATATGCTGTTAATGCCTTCACTGTTTGAGCCATGCGGTCTGAACCAGCTCTACGCTATGATGTACGGAACAATCCCTGTAGTTCACGCTACAGGTGGCCTGCTGGATTCGGTCCAGAAGTACAATGGCAGCAAGAAGACGGGAACCGGTTTTATTTTCAAAAAGTACAGTGCTGACGAAATGATTAAAGCCCTCAAGCAAGCGGTCACTACTTTCAGGAATGAGGAAGAGTGGGAAGAGCTGCAGAAGGAATGCATGGCTCAGGATAATTCCTGGACTGTTGCTGCCGAAGAGTTTACCTCAACAATCTACGTGTGACATTCACCACGATAGTGTGTATGTCCGCTGAGTCGGGAAACGGGTTACGTCTCCCGACTCGTTTTGTAGAGTGACTGATTTTTGCAGTTGAAGATTAGGATTGGCCTCTTTAGATTGACTAACATGATATACACAGGGATAATCTACGCAAGGAAACGTATTCTGTTGTTGATGTTCGTGCTGGCTACTACCAGCTTTTATGCTTGTAATGATAACCCCTCTCAGATAGGCGAAGACTATCTACCGGAGAACATAGAGTTTACACAACTTGATCTTCCGGCATCAGAGCTTCAATTCACAAGCGGGATTGCCCGTGTTTCAAATGCCTCAAACCAGCTTAACAACGCCATGCTTTTCGGTCGTGCTGAGGATGGCACGATTGCCCATGGCCTCCTTGCGTTGATTGAAAGGTCGGATCGTTTGAACGAGATCAACGCATCCGATATTCTCAAGGCAGAACTCCGGATGCGGACTGTCAACTATCGATATGGTGAGGTTGATTCCCGCAGAGTCAACTTTGAAGTCATCTCCATGGATGGCTTTTTTGCAAGTGATGCTCAGTGGGAGGAGACGCTCATCAACAAAATCGATAACGGTCGGCAATTAGGAGTCTATGATGGTGAATATCCTGATAACGCTTTTATCCATGTAGATCTCTCAACAGCTGAAACGGCAGACTTTCTCAATAACTATTTCGAACTTGATACTGTCGCCTCAGGCGGCGATTTAGTAATTCAGACTCAGACGTTGAGAACGATTGCGCTTAAGGGCCAGGGAACTATGATTGGCGCCTTTCTTGGTACTGCCATTCTTAACATTCCCGACTCACTGCGGCCTACACTTGTCGTGACTCTTTCCGACACAGTGATATCTCTCGAAATGGGAGTAAGCAACTGGATAGTCCAACTTCCGAACTCTATTGAGACCGGACAGGACAAGATTGTTCTTGGGGGCGGCGCACCCTTGCGAACTCACATCAAGTTTGGACTTGACTCGATTCCTAAAAACGCTGTGATTCACAGCGCTGAGTTAACCCTTCATATCGTTCCTGATGAAGAGAGGTTCGGCACTATCGGGGAGATCAGTCTTATTGCTGGGTACATTGCCGGAGATAATCCACTCGGTTCGGAGAAATTCTTGGCCGATATTTCCGCTCTATTCAATAGATTTTTGCTCGGAACACGTCCGGCTGAGGATACTGCCTCAATATCAGATGTTATTCAGTTCAGAGAATTCGGATTTGTTCTCGCTCAGTGGCTTCGCTTTGAGAGAGGATTGAACAGTTCCGGTATCGCAATTCCGAACAATGGACTCATACTTGCGCTGAGTCGAAATGATCCAGCCCTTGAATCCGCAACCGTAGATCGCGTCGTTTTCTATGGTCCCGATGCTCCCGAAGACTTGCAACCGCGAGTCAGAATCCTTTATTCAACACAGGTTGATGTATGATCGATATACGAAACGCCGGACAACTCCTCATAGTCTTTCTCCTTCTTGGAGGATCTCTGCTTCCGCTCTCACTCTCTGCCCAGAGTCAGAGTGGTGGCAGTACCTACTCAATCTTCAATATTGGCGACTTGCAATCGAGTATCACGGCTGCAGGGGCTGGACGAGCAGGAGTCGAGACGGCTATCGCATACTCTGATCTTCTCAATTCGGTCAATCCTGCTGCATGGACGACATTGAACTACGTCACAATCCAGGCTGGTCTGCGATTCGAGCAGTATCGGGTCAGCGATGCTGATCAATCAATCTGGCAAAACCGGACGGCATTCCAGAACATAACCGTTGGGATTCCATTCTCTGAAAAACTTGGCGGAGCGATCGGACTTGGCATTCGTCCTTACACAACTGTGAACTATCGAACAGGGCATCCACGAGAAGTCCCTTCAGGAGACACAACAGTTACTGCAGATATAACATATAGTGGTTCCGGTGGCGTTTCTCAAGGATTTATCGGTGCTTCAATTAATCCGTTTGATAAGGTTGCGCTGGGGGCCACGCTCGACTTATATTTTGGATCATCAGATCATCGATCAATTGTTGATTTTCCCGGATCAACACTGAACGATGCGGGATATGTCAACACCGATTCCTGGTCAGGCATTGGCGGCACCATAGGCCTGTTCATAACCCCCACGAAGAACGTTACGATAGGGGCTACTTTTACGCCAGGTTTTACGCTGACCGACAAGCGGGAATCGCTTTCAATATTTCGTGAAGGTGGTATTGATGACACAGTCAGCGTGACCGAGTCTGAATCAGAACTGCTTATTCCCGGAAGAATTTCCTTTGGCGTCTCGTTGAAGAGTGGACGAACACTTTTATCAGGTGATCTAATTATGCAAGCATGGGGTGGTCATGATCAGCTATCAGAAACACGAAATCGTCTGAGAGCTGGAATCGGTCTCGATTATCTTCCCGCCAGAGGACCTATTGCGTCAGGATTTTCCAAGTGGACGTGGAGAACCGGACTCTGGTACGAGCGGACCTATTATGCTCTTTCCCAGGGTGACATCGATGAAATGGGACTGGCTTTCGGAGCGCATATTCCTTTCTCAGCAACCGGACGCCTGGGCTCGGGTGCCGGGGCCGACATTGGGGTTGAGCTTGGAACGCGTGGAACTATCGATAACGGGCTGACCCGCGAACTCTTCGGAAAGTTTTCTTTAGAACTTTCTATCAATGAATTCTGGTTTTCACGTTAAGGGAACACTACGTTGTCTCTGTACCTTACCGGTTTCGGTTACGATATCCATCAACTTGAAAAGGGACGGTCCTTGACACTTGGGGGCGTTTCTATTCCCGATTCACCTCACGGCCCGGCTGCACATTCCGACGGCGATGTCCTGCTCCACGCCGTTTGTGATGCGCTTCTTGGAGCCGCAGGACTTGAAGATATCGGTCATTACTTTCCGAACGACGACCCTCGATTTAAGGATATCAGTTCCCTGGAGTTGCTCAAGGAAGTCCGGGGGATTCTTAGGGCCGAAGGTGGAAAGCCTGTCCAGCTAGACACAACAGTTGTTCTTGAGGAGCCAAAGCTCACCCCATTTCGCAAGCAGATGTCCACGGTAATCGCTAAAACTCTTGGGATCTCAGAACGAAGGGTATCTGTCAAAGCAACAACAAATGAAGGGATCGGAGCAATCGGTCGGAATGAAGGGATTGCAGCTTTTGCTGTGGCTGTCATTTCAATGTCGTGAGAGCAGAACCGTTCATTGATCATGGTACAGGATCAACAACGTGATAATATTCCCGAGAGGATTTCTCTGCTTGGACTGACTGTTGCAAGCCCTTCCTTTCTTGTTCAACTCGTCATCGTTTTCCTTGCTTCTGTAGTCGGACCAGGCCCTCTCCACGTTAACGCGCAGGAAAAATCGGCACTTAATGAAAGGCTACCTGAACTTTACCGGCTGCCAAACGGTGAAGGGTGGTTTGGAATCGAGAGAACTCCATCAGCAGATCGGCTGATGGTGCTCGACACTCTGTTCGGCACCGAGTTGCAGACTCTCTGGCGAGACCTTGTCCCGATAGATTTCAGAACAACAGAGAGAGGAAGGGAGGATTCCATTGCCGTCATGCTTGCCCATCCAGGCGGCTCTTCCCTGCTTTACCGGGTCAGGATCGGAGAAACGATTCTGCTTGAGCCAATATGGGAGAACCGGGGAAAAGGTTTTGACAGGATTGTTGGCATCTTTCTTCCTTTTAGTTCGAATCCGGTTGTTGCTCTTGCTGGTGATTCGGGAATTGCTGGAATACAACTGGACGGAACGGAGGCATACATCCATAAGGGATTGATCCGAGCCACATTGCCCTCTTCGAAGAAAGCATCTTATCTCCACTTTCTTGAGAGCTTTGGCGATCGTTCGTTCTTCGGCACCATAAACCTTATTGACGGTTCAATAATCTCCAACAAGCAGGTTGACGGTAGTGGTCATGGGCTTCTCCTTCGCTCCGAATCGGACGGCGCTCCGCAAACTCTACTACTCGGTCTGAGCGATCCACCCTCATTTTATCGTATTCGGGAGTCGAGCAACGGATTCCAGGTCCAACATTCTGTAGATCGTTTTCCAGACGCAGCCGTAGGGCTTGACAAGCCCGGTTCATTCGCCTTGATATACAATGCCCTTCCCTCGATCATGGCTTTGCGTATTGATAAAAAGGCCTCTCTCTCTCCTCTCTACTATCCCTTGTCAACCCCGTTTCAGTCAGTTGTTTCAAACAAAGACTACGTCATCCTGGTCTGTAAAGATTCCGCCGTCGTATATAATAAAGAGCTCGACTATCTCTGCAGAGTACCGGCAGTCGGTGGAATACGAGTCAGATTGCTGAGGCTCGACAGCTCGGATCAATCCTATCTCCTGATTTCAGAGAATGGTTCGGTCGGCATTAAGATCACACCGGATCCATGGGGTTGGTTTTATACCGTGCAAACGGAACTCCTGACAGGTCTTGGAGTCTTGTTGCTACTGTTGGTATTACTCTTCTTCTTCCGGCGCTACCATCTGATGCGAGCAATGTATATGAACCTTGTCAGCGGTTCAGAGGCGGCGGGCCTGATTATCACAAGCCGCAATGGAAAGGTGATTACTCTGAATAGTACGGCACGGCGCTATCTTGGCATCGAGGGGACAACCGCAGTGAAACGACACCTCAACTTTGCTCTTGCAGACAAACAAATGGTACCGATTGCTGAACGCTGCCGGCGTCTCTTGCAATACAGCGAGCCATTCCAGACTGAGTTGAACTTAACACGGGAGAAGACCGCACTCACCCTGCATTTCATTGGAAGACCGCTCTACGGAAGATATGGCGCTACAAAAGGATTTATCATCACCATAGACGACATCACCAGAGTAATTGAGCAGGATCGACTTGTCAACTGGGCGTCGGTCGCTCATCATATTGCTCACGAAATGAAGACTCCGCTCGGAGTGGTACGCACGTCTGCCGAATCGCTTCGCTATGAACTAGCCGGGTTAAATGCGTCGGGAAAAACGTTCAGTATTGCAGGTCGAATCATGCGGCAGTCCGTCCGGCTGAAGGGAATTGTTGATGACCTCCTGACCGTTGCACGAACTGAAGAGTTAAAGCATGTTGACGTCGACGTTTCTCTGTTGCTCTCCTCACTTGTTGATGATATGCAGGAGTTTATCCCCGGCACCACTCAATTACTTTTCAATCAGGAAGGAAATGACTTCAGACTTGAATGCGACCCTGATCAATTGACCATAGCAGTTCGCAATGTGATCGATAACGCACAGCAAGCAATCGGAGAGCGGGAAGGAGGAAAAATCGAAGTTGCTCTTGAAGGACTCAATGACTCAATCAACCTTATCATCACAGACAACGGAATCGGCATGTCAAAGGAGACACTCGCACGACTTTTTCAGCCCTATTATACAGAGAAGGAGGGTGGCTCGGGAATCGGCACAGTGATTATCCAGAAGGTAATTGAAGGACATGGTGGAAAGGTCGGGGTCGAGAGTGAAGTTGGCGTAGGAACAACATTCAAACTATCATTACCACGATAGTGATGGGATCAATTCAAAATAAGGCTCTATACCAGTCGATCTCCCGGATGGCACAATGATAGCAACAGAGGTGACCGGATCGAACGACTATAAATTCCAGACCCGAGCTTAAATGAAGGGTGGGAAGGTCGAAATTGGTTCTATCACGAGGGATGGGAAACCTCTACCAAACGGGACGTACACGCTCACGTGGGCCTCTATTCCGGCAGAAGGACAACTCGAAGAAATCCGGGACGTGGTGCAAAGGAAGAATGAGAGTGGTGGAAGGAAAAACTTCACCGTTCCGCTACAGTGATCCAGAAAGTGAAGAGGCCACTGAAAGTGGTTCGAATGGCCTCATTCCTGCGTTTACGCTCCATCAATCGAGACTATTCGTCTCCATAATCACTTGAAGAAGTCGCTCATAGGCTTCGGTAATAGCCTGCTCGATGACTTCAGGTGGTGGTAGCCGAACAGTGAGCCTGCCAAGATGCTGATCGAGCGCTACCTGGGCAATCAGATCTGTCAGGATGTCAAGATTAAGGTCCATGGGATACTCCTCAGTCGTGATGGTTGACATACATAAGACACACAACGAATACAAAGCTCTCACCAGATCATAAAATTATTGGGATGGTCATGTTGACGTGAAGTGTGATGAGGCGACAGCCGGTTGATGCGTACGATACGTGCCAATCCAGAATCTCTCCAGTCAAACAAAACGCATAGCTGCTTTGCAACAGCTGTGCGCCTGTATTTGGACAGAAGAGATAGGGGAGAAGTCAGTTTCCCGAAATACCTCCTGCCACGGGTAATCGAGATACGTTGTGTCGACAGAGCGTAGATCTGTAAAGGCAGCCTTGCGAGTTATACCATGTACTCACCGAACTCCTGGTGATCAAAGTTCTCAATTCTGATGCGTCGGAGAAATTCAGTTTTGTACCTGATATCAAAATAGTTTGAGGGAAGAGCTTCAATGGTGATGTGGGACAACTCTTCGGTCTCAGGAGGATACTCAAGAAATTGCGAAACGATAACGATTGCGTGAGTTGCCAGTCGTGAACGCAATAATGGTGTTTCCTCAGGGAGAGTCTGCTCAAGTTGTTCGTATAGTTGTTCCAGTATCTCTCGGTCAATACCTGGAACCACATGAACCAGTTTACGGTCAGAACTCATTCCCTTCTTTGCTTGTTTTTCCACAAATTTTAAGTTATAACAAAATCTTCCATCCGGCTTAGATGCAAGCATTATGTTCTCATATTTCAGTTGACCTTGTTTCTGTATATTGAGAAATGGGGATGGTAAGTTTCACTACTCCACAATCCTCCCTGGCAAAAGATGCTCTACTTTCTTGTAATCACCTTCATCCCACCCGGGATCAAACGTGCCAGCCAGCTGTATGTAGCGGTTAACAAGTGAATCGTGGCCGTAGAGAGCCTCATACTGCGCTCGGTCACGTGCACTTGTGGCGTACCACTTGTATGTGTTAGCAACGTAAGGATCAACCTTCCCATCCCAGAAACGGAACTTCCAGTCGGGGAACTTTTGTGATACATATTTCTCCTCGGGCACAATCATGTAGGTAAGATGCCAGGGGACACGTTTCTTTGGTGAAGGCCACTCGTTGCCGTAGCGGAACTCTCCAAGCTGATTACGCTCGTTCAGATCGAAGGTCACAAGGACTGGCCGTTTTCCGAGATTCTCGCGAATCATCGCGTCGATCAGCTCAACATAGAGTCGGTCGATAATGCGGGAATCGTACGGTAAATCACGTTCGAACTTATACTGTTCAACCTGGAAGGCATCAACCTCTTTCTTTATGAGCGCCATAAACTCCGGAGAGTTTGCCCGCAACTGATCGATATACCATCCATACTTCAAAAGATTGTGATCGACAACTGTGACGTCAGGTCGTATCTCCTTTACAGCCTGCATATAGTAACTACCGGAGAGCCAGAAGTCCCAGAGGCCGGATATGATAATCGCATTCTCAGGTGCATTCTCGAGCACGTTAACTGTGGCATCCTCGACCAGATAGTTCCCACTCTCATCAGCACCCCCATAGTTAAAGAGAACAACTCCAACAGCCAGAAATCCGCTGAAAGCTAACGCAATTGATCGACCAAACAGGTCATGCAGTCGGACAAGTCCGAAAAGTAGCCAGAGACCAAGTGCAAGTATTGCTGTCAGGTAGTATTGTTCAATGTCAAGAATGCTGTAGCCCCCACCGTAGAGAATTGATGTAAGAAACAGGAAGGCAGCCATGACCGCGAGGCCTGCAGGAAGAGACTTCTGGCGATTGTTCCCCTGTTTTGTGAAATAGAAGAGAGCCAACCCCATCAGCAGGAGTAATCCGATAAACGGCAGAAGAATCATGGCAACGTTCTCGCCATCAAAGAAGAGAGCGAGGAGAAGAGAAAGGGAGAGTATAGCTCCGAAGCAGAGAGCAAGCCCTCGTTCTTTACGAAGCAGAGTTGCTATACCGAGCAACGCAATTCCCATCCCAACAAAGAGAAGCTCTGTTGAGATCGTTCCAAGAAAGCTTTGAGTATGCTCCGCAAAGACCCGTGGCTCCGTAAACATCCAGACTTCATACTGAGCGCCGGTTACATGGCGCCAGAAGCTCCAGAGCGTTTCCGGATTGCCCCAGTTGAACTCCGGATTGCTTGCAGCACGTAGCGGAAGCCAGAGATAAGGAAGCAAGCCGATAACAAAAGAAGGAATCAGATAGAGGAGACGACGGAAGGAATCGGGGTCAAACCCAAGTCGCCAGAAATAGTAAAGGAGGAGTCCAGGAGCAAGCAGAATGGTTGTCATGTGATTTGTGAAGGAGAGCCCTAGAACCAGCCCAAAGAAGAAGCCTCGCTTCGTATAACCGATTCTCTTTGACTCTGGTATTGCGCTATGATCCCAAGGAATCTCCTCGCCACTTCGTGACGCCTCTTGATCGATGTATCGAAAGAAGAGAAAGAGAGTGAGCGGAAGCATCAAGCAGTGAAGCGCATAGACCTCAAACCCTGTACTCTGTCGCCACCATATTCCAGTGGTCACAGTGATAAGGGCGCTCAATCCGGCCAGAACGCTGATCTCTCCATTCGATATGACCCTGTCAGATCGGATCTTCTTGTGCTTCTCTCTCTTCCGCTTTTTCCCTTTTTCGGCATTGCTTCGGATCAGTACAATGGCTCTCAGCAATCGCACGTATAGCAGAGTAAGCACGCTCGATCCGGTTGCAACAAAGAGTGCTGCTAAAACATTCAGTGCAACTATGTCGCTTACGGGAAAAATGAGCGTGAAGAGCTTGCCAAGCAACGTAATCGTCGGATAGCCTGTCGGATGTGCTATGCCAAGCGTCGAGGCAACTGCCGCAAGCTCACCGTCATCAATGTAGCCGAACGTGGGAGCAAGCGTTAGGAGATAGAGAACAAACGCTATCAAACCAACACCTACCGCAACGCGAGCCGGTGTGGCTCTCAAAAGAGCAAAAAAGGCTTCAGGATCCGATTTGGTCTTATACATATTATGCGCTAAGTTCTAATAAAGAACTGAAATAGATATGTATCTTTAGCCTTATGAACTCTTAGTAACAACGAAATCTCCGTAAAACCAACACGAACG
>JAGWAZ010000014.1:35843-42988 GCA_021296135.1 Chlorobiota bacterium
CCTTCGACAGGCTCTCCTTCGACAAGCTCAGGATGGCATGCTTCGGCATTCTAACATCGTAAATCTGAAATCGTACATCGTACATCATCCTTCGACAAGCTCAGGGTGACACTCGAAATAATATGCTGTTGAGAACATAGCTATATTATGCTGATAGAGGATGCTTTGAGCTTCTTTGTGTTTCCGCCCCCAGTGGGTGCCTCTGTGGTAAATCTCTGAAGAAGATAGACTACCAAGGCACAAAGGCATTATTGCAAGCTCTGGAAAAACCTTGCTTTCTTACGGACGTATCGCTGATTTCCCATAGGGAGAATCGGAATATCATCGGGATCAACCCCCGGGTCGTACCCTCCTGCCCGTTCGATATACTTCTCAGCAGCTTCGGTTTTTCCATACTTTGCTTCATATTCAGCACGTGCAAGTTCAGCAAGTGCATAGAATTCCACAGCACTCATTACATCAGGATCTGTCCGGTTTCCCGGCAACGAAAAACGATAATCAACCTCATGTACGCGGATGTATCCCGTGTCGGGAATAACCGCATACGATAGATTGACCGGTACTTTATTCCACCCGTAACCAACCAGTGGATCAATCTCACCAGTTACAAACGTTGGTCTACCGTTCGTGTTGATAATACCGTTCAACATCCGATAAAAGAGTCGACCGTATTCAATGCTATCTTTTTTGCTTCTTCTCTCCCCTCGATCAACATGTTTCCGTTCATTTACGAACGCACGTATCGGTTTGGTAACCCGCTTGAACTCCGGGTTCGCCTCTATCACCTGACTCAGGTAAACCCGATCATGAAGCATATTCACATTAATCACTGAGACATTTGGTCTGATATCTTCAACGTGCTGAAAGTACATCGTAGCGGCAAGGAAGATATCCCATCGCGTTGTGAAGAGCACCGCATTGTCAGGAAGAGGAGCAAGAACGTTCAGGGCCAGATCTTCAACCATTGTGTTATCGCTCTGATCAACCTGTCCGTAGTGCAGCAATCCACTTGCAAGGAGGGCGAGGGTGCCGATCCCAATTGCAAGATTCTGTCCGAACCGCCGCATCACTTCCAGGAGACCAAAGGCCGCCCAAATCCCAAGTACCAACGTAGCAGTCATGAAGTATGGCTCGATCTCCTTTATCGCATAGGTGCCAGAATAAAAGAGACAAAAGAGGAAAAGCAGACTTGTAAACATTCCCAATCGCACTGACCCACGGAAAAGCATAACAATGCCCAAAAGCCCCAAGGCCAGTCCGATGTATGCGAACTCGCCCGGAAGTGTGGCAAAGTACCAGCCGAGTTGATCTCCTGTCACCGAGAAATCGAACATGAACTCACGGAACTGTTGACCGGTAATGTGATCGAGAAAACGTGAAAGCGTTGTAGTGCCTCCCCAGTTAAACGGTGGACTAGCTGCCGCACGAATCGGGAGATAGAGATAAGGCAGCAGACCGATAATAAAGCCGGGAAGAAGTTGAATGAGTCTTCGAAATGTGCCTGCCGAAAATCCGAACTGACCGAAGAATACATAGAGGAATGCCGGAGCAAGGATAATGGTTGTCATATGATTCGTGAAGGCAAGCCCAAGCGTAAAAGAAAACAGAAATCCGGCCCTCGATACCTTCCAGGCCTCCCCCTTTTCTTTATCCCGATCTGCTTCGAGATAGTTGAGAAAGGTTAACATCACAAGTGGAAGAAAAAGAGCATGAAGTGCGTATGCCTCGAAGAGCGTTCCCTGCGCCCACCAAACAGAGGTCAGTGACGTTAACAAACCTCCAAAACCAGCACTGAGCGGTATCCATAACGATGGTACGGCTTCCCGCTGATCCCGATGCTTAGAAGGAATCATCGTGATGAACCGAGCGAAGAGAAGCGTCATCACTCCTGCGCCTGCTCCGGTCATCAAGGCTCCAAGGATATTCAGGGCAAGGATGTCGCGGACTGGAATCAGAAGCGTTGCAACGTGCCCAAGAATCATCAGCAGAGGATATCCCGTAGGGTGCGGAACGCCGAGCGTGGCAGCCGCGGCGGCTATCTCCCCACTATCAATAAAACCGACAGTACGGTTCATCGTGAGTAGACAGAGGATTGTAACAACAACGCAGACAATCACCGAAGCTATCTTGAGGAATCGTGATTCGTTCATCATCCCTTGAATGTGCTCCCGAAATGTACCCGATTGTCAAACCTGTAAAGATACGCAGCATAGAATTCTCTCTCCGTATATTTGCCCCCCTTTACATTCAGCCCTTGTACTGAAAAGCAAATGAAAACAGAACATAGAACCGGAGATATGCCACAGAACAACGGGGGAACATCGGAACTGACCAGGCGACAGAAGCGTGGCATAAAAGACTATGTCGGGTTGGGAGCAAAAGGAGTGGCAATGGGAGCTTGTGATGTAGTTCCCGGAGTCTCGGGTGGAACAATGGCCTTTATACTCGGTATTTATGAAGAATTGATCTCATCTATCAGGGCCATCGCTCGTAAAGAATTCCTCGGCTCACTCTTCAGATTTCAGCTCAAGGAGGCAGCAAGAGCAATCAACCTTCCGTTTCTGCTTGCTGTGTTGAGTGGAATCGTTATTGCTGTTGTCTCACTTGCCAAACTGATGGAGTGGTTGCTTCAGAATCAACCGGTCTACCTCTGGAGCTTCTTCTTCGGTCTTATCATCGCTTCGGTTATCGTTGTGAGCAAGAGAATTCCAAAATGGAACCTTCGCTTTGTTATCTTATTGATCATTACTGCAATAGGCGCATACATTCTTGTTGGTTTAGTCCCAGCACAAACACCAGACGATTATTGGTTCATATTCCTGAGCGGAGGACTGGCAATTTGCGCAATGATTCTTCCAGGAATCTCAGGATCATTCATTCTATTGCTGTTACGTAAGTATGAATTCATTGTCGGACGAATAGCCAAACTATCGAACGGAACGTTCGAGACAAAGGACGGAATTGTTCTTGCAATTTTTGCTCTCGGATGTGGTGTTGGTCTGGTGACGTTCGCCCAACTTCTCGGCTGGCTCTTCAAGCGATACCACGACCTGACCGTTGCGATGTTGACCGGGCTGATGGTCGGGGGTCTGCGTAAGGTCTGGCCATGGAAAGAAACGGTAGAGTCCGTAATAGATCGTCATGGGGAACTGATTCCGATTGTTCAAGAAAACTTCTTCCCTGGATTTGGAGGAGAGTTCGTAATTGCACTTGGGCTTGCGTTGGTTGGCTTCGTCATGGTAATTCTGATTGAGAGGATCGGAATGAAAGGGATTGGGGATCATCTGTAGGTAGAGTTGGTCACGCTTCGTGGTTGAAACGAGATCGACCTCTTCAAAGAGCGTGCGGTAGTCCGGATGATTGGCGAGACACCGATACTCTTCCTCGAAAATCCGGGCGTAGTCTCCCTTGACGGCATTGCCTTCATCGTCGTACCGGCGGTACCGCTCCACGGCATCGATGAAGAAGAGACTGAGCACCTTGATCCCCTGCGGGCGCAGACGCTTCTCCTTGTCGAGATGCTCCCGAATGGTCCGGCGAATCATCTCCCGCTGGACGGCAAGGGCATCCACGTCGCCCCAGGCCTCTCCCGGCCGGAAGTACTGCTCGCCGCCGGGTACGCGGAGCTCCACGAACTCGTTTCCCCTCTCGACCCGAATCTCGCCGACGCGGCAATCACGGTACACGGCCCGTTGTCCGTTCGAGATCGTCGCCATCCTGGACGACCTTTACCTGGCGCTTATGGTCCCGAGCCGGTTGCTCGTCGAAACCAGGCGAACGTAGGGCTTGTTGTGGGCGTCCTCGACTATGGCCGAGGCCACTTCGATTTGCTTCACCAGCTTGCGTTCGTAGGCATCTACCGCATCCAGTCGGTAGAACATGTGGTGCTGGTCCGCGTGCGTTGCCGAGTAGCGCAGCGTGCAGAGGGGATTCATGGCGCCGAGGGCCTCCTTGCCATGCCCCTGCAAACCTCCATCTACACTCTGCGGCTCGTCGACAATCAGGATGGGGCGCGTTGCCTTAATGAGGTCGATTGGCTTTTCGCCGCCTGTCTTCTCGCTGTCCTTGTAGAGGTTGTCGACATCCTTCTTGTTGATGGCACCGACTGTCACCACCATGATCTGGATTTGCGGGCTGGTGGCGAAATTCCGCACCCGGCCCAGTTTTGCGGAGTCGTAGAGGAAATAGTCGAAAGGTGTTACGGAGTAGAGTGCTCGGAAGTGTTCTTCGGTAATCTGAAGCGATTTGTAGACGCCCTCCTTGATCGCGATGGACGGCACGACAATCACGAACTTCGTGAAGCCGTAGCGCTTGTTCAGTTCAAAGATCGTGCGCAGGTAGACATACGTCTTGCCGGTTCCCGTCTCCATTTCGACGGTGAAGTCGCCGGAGTCCAGAGTGTCGGAAGGCGGTACGCCGTTCCGGAGCTGGATAGCATTCAGGTTCTGGAGGATTTCCTCGTCGAGTAGGGTGAGCCGGTTGCCGATTCCAAGGTCGTTTTCGTAAAAGGCGAGCCCCGCTTGGGGCTGCGTGGAGCCTGTCGTGACGGTGAATTCGGTCCGACAGATTTCCTGGCCACGGAACAGGTCGCAGACGGCTTCAATCGCCTGGAGCTGGAAGTCGAGGTCGGATTCGAAGTGGAGTTTCACGCAGCTTTCGGCCTAATCAACGGACTCCGTTAGCCCCGTATCTGTCTCAAGGCCTGCAACAATGCAGGAATATCGTTCTGGATGATGTCCCAGATAATGTCGTCATCTATCCCCAGATATCCATGCGCGATACGGTTGCGTGCACCCACGATCGTTCGCCAGGGGATTTCCGGGTGGGCCTCGCGGATCGCGTCCGGGATATGGGTAGCCGCTTCCCCTATCAGTTCCAGATTCCGCAAAGTGGCATCATAGGTGAGATCGTCGCTGACGAAGGTGTCTTGATCCATTCCGTCGGTAAAGAATTAGACTTTCTCGGCGAATTCAATCATGTCATTCACGTAAAAACGCCATTCCCGTGATCCTTGTCCAGCATCAGACATGAATGGTCTCCCGCTCGACATACGAACGCAGTTCCGGGCGCAGGGCCTTGTCGGTAACCAGATCGACGTGGAGCCCCGTCAAGTCTTCCAGGTAGAATTGCACGCCGAAGTAGCGCTTGGACGTAGCGGGCCCTTCAAAACGGACCAGAATGTCCATGTCACTATCGGGTGTAGCTTCCCCGCGAGCGATTGATCCGAAAAGCGCGATATCGGCAACACCGAAACGCTGGTCCATGACAGCTTTGTGATCTCGCAGCAGCGCTAATGCCTGATCTTTATCCATCGTTCCTCATTCAAGTGATTGCAACCACCCTTGGTCGACCGCATCGCGAAGGGCCGTAAGCGCGCCCGTTACGGCTTCGATGAATGCCTTCTCAGGACCAAGACCGTCTTGTGACGATAGAGGTTCTTGCGGAATGTTTTCATAGTACTCGCTGTCCTTGCCTGCAATTCGTACGATAGTAGCGAGAGCGGAAGTAACAAATGCCCTAAGTCTTGCCTCTGGCTGGCTCGACTTATAATAACGATAGCCCGATGTATTCCTTTCAAACGACTCGGTCAGTTGGTCGCCCGTTTTAATGAGTACGTCAAGCTGTGTCAATACTTCATACTTCTTCATAAATATTGTTCCTTGGATAAGAAAGGTAAATTACAAACTCTGCACGTTCCTTAACCCGTGCTACTGCAGAATGGCCGCGAGGTTGATCTTGGTGACATCCTCGGCCTGTCTATAGCCACTATGCCGGGTAATCGGTGATAAATCTTTGCACGAAGGTATGGGCATCTTTGGCATCTTCAGGGGTAATCTCCGAACCTTCGCCGTGAGCAGCATCATTGCGAAGGTCGCTAATGGATTGGATACGTCGCCATTTCGGTTGATCATAGGCATTATCGCGGAGTAGGTCATTGTATTTTGAAATGCTTCCTTTGTTGGGCAATGTAAGTTCACGTGCATGGATCATTTTTTGCAGATGATCTTCGAGAACGCCGCCTGTGAGCACTAAAGCGGCAACATGATAACCAGCATCGAGAAGTTCGGATGCCTGTACAAGGAAGTCGTCGTGGATGTTGGCACGCAGTCTGGATTCAAGTGATTGCAACAACCCTTGGTCGACCGCATTGTGAAGGGCCATAAGTGCGCCCGTTACGGTCTCGATGAATACGTCCTCACAACAAAGACCGGCTCGTGACGATAGAGGTTTTTGCGGAATGTTTTTATAGTACTGGCTGTCCTCGCCTGCAATTCGTACGATAGTAGCGAGAGCGGAAGTAACAAATGCCCTAAGTCTTGCCTCCGGCTGGCTCGACTCATACCTATGCGCGCCCGTTTTAAACGACTCGGTCAGTTCGTCGCCCGTTTTAATGAGTACGTCAAGCTGTGTCAATACTTCCTTCTTCATAAATATTGTTCCTTGGATAAGAAAGGTAAATTACAAACTCTGCACGTTCCTTAACCCGTGCTGCTCCAGGATGGCCGCGAGGTTGGTTTTGGCAACATCATCCTCAAAGGCACTGTCGCGGAACACCACCGTGCTGTCTCCGGCAGGCGCAAACTCGTCATGCCACCCGGAAATTCCAAGGGCCAGCGGCTTGACCTCCGACGGCGGTACGCCGTTCCGGAGCTGGATGGCTTTTAGGTTCTGGAGGATTTCCTCGTCGAGTAGGGTGAGTCGGTTGCCGATTCCGAGGTCGTTATACTTACAGTCGAAGCAGATGCTCCAGATTCGTAAATATAAATTTTTGAAGATACTGTAATTGTATTCCCTTTAATGGTAACAATAGCATCTCTACCATCGGGATCAATTAGTAGAATAGGATTATTGAGTAAATACTGATACGGACTCCATCCCCGATACTCCTCCCACAACGGATCCGGACTGGTAAACCTCCCAATTTCATCATCATACTTCCGAACGCCGAAGTCGCTCAGGTTGCTCTCCTTGTCCTTCTCACGGTCAATGAACCCCTTGCGTGGCGGAACCCCTGCTACTGCTTTGCCATAAGGCTCGTAGTCCCAGTTCTGCGTTCTGCCTCCCTCCGAATTCAACTCTGAAGTGCAACGGTTGCTGGAGGAGTCATAAGGCAACGGAAAATCGGCCTGAAGGCTGAAGAGGAA
>JAGWAZ010000086.1 GCA_021296135.1 Chlorobiota bacterium
TATGGCAAACTGAACAGATTCTGTGATGTTGCAGGCATCAGACAGTCAGCCATGACCTACGTCAAAAAACGAAAGATTCCTGGGTGCAGAAACTCTTCAGAAGATAGCCCAGCAGTTTACGGCTGGGAAGATACACTGATAAACACTGATGCTAAAACAAAACACTGATAAAGACTGATGAAACAGACTCTTGACTCTTCGATTTCAGGACCTCGATTAACGATCGTATGATGTCAGAATGTCAGTATCTGATGTCAAAATGCCAGTGTTCGATGTCAGAATGTCGATTAACGATGTTCGATTTCGGATTTACGATGTATCATAGCCCAGCGGTTTACGGCTGGGAAGATTGTGATTGGGTCGAGCCTTCAACCCCGGCGTAAACGCCGGGGCTACCGATAGCCAGATCGATCTACGATGTCAGAACACTGATAAACACTGATGCTAAAACGGAACGCTGATAAAGACTGATGAAACAGACTCTTGACTCTTCGATTTCAGAACCTCGATTAACGATCGTATGATGTCAGAATGTCAGTATCTGATGTCAGAATGTCGATTAACGATGTTCGATTTCAGATTTACGATGTATGATCTAAAGACCCTCGACCCTCAACGCCAGTCTCCTTGTCTCCTTGTCTGCCAGTCTGCCAGTCTCCTTGTCTGCCAGTCTCCTTGTCTCCCTGTCTCCCTGTCTCCCTGTCTCCTTGTCTCCTTGTCTCCTTGTCTGCCAGTCTCCCTGTCTCCCTGTCTCCTCGTCTCCCTGTCTCCTCGTCTTCCCCCTCGACTCCCGAGGGTAAGGCCATAAATGGCCTGATTGCATCGAGAGTACTCTTCTGACCCCGACGTAAACGTCGGGGCTACAGGGACGACGAACGTTCGTGAGTAAACGCCGTTCAATAGAGTCAAAGACGCCTCATTATCACTTATCCTTCAGTGTTCGTTCTATGGAATTCCACAACAACGTTGCAGTGCGATCCCATGTGTAGAGTTCTTGCTGCTTATTACCGTACTCGATAAGCCTGTCCCGTAACTCGCGATCAGATGCCAACCGGGTCATCGCCTCTGAAATTTCCGAGGTTGAGTGTGGATCAACAAGGAGAGCCGCTTCCCCGGCAACTTCCGGCATTGACGTCACGTTGGCTGTAATCACAGCAGTTCCCACAGCAAAGGCTTCAAGTATTGGAATCCCAAAGCCCTCAAAAAAAGGAACATAGAGCAGCCCGATACTCGATGCCGCTATATGCGCAAGCTCCTGATCGTCGAGACGACCTGCAAAGACAATTGAGTCTTTGTGTTGTAATTTCTGCCAGGCGCTTTCCATCTCTCTATTCCACCATTTACGTCTACCGACGATCACAAGCTTTATCTCCTCCGTGTCGGTCTGCTTGAAAAGGTCAAACCCACGGAGCATTCCTGCTATGTTCTTTCGCTGGTGAAGAGTCCCAACAAAATAGAAGTAGGGAAAACCTCCCGTGTATTGATCGCGTACGTCTTGTTGCTCTTGAACCGAAAGCCTCTTTGAACGCTCGGGTGAACCGTTGTAGATGACATCAATACGGTCCTTTGGAATGCCGTAAGTCTCTACAATATCCTCTCGGGAAAACTTACTGACGGTGACCAGACGGTTAGCGTTCTTCGCATAGCGTTTGCTAAACCACCGGTAGTAGGTGCGCCAGATAAATGGAAGGTAATCTGGTCGGTGCTCGTAGTTCAGATCGTGAATAACTTCCACTTTTGGCAGGTCAGCTCTTAGCGAATGCATTGGCTCGGGAGAGAAGAGGAGGTCGGCGCCTTGGCGTCGGAGCAAACGGGGAACTCCCCACTCCTGCCAGAGAAGACAGGTAAGAGGTTCCCTTACAAGAGGAGCGACGATGTGAGGCATGACATTCTCTGCAAAGATGTATTCGGAAGAGAATGGGCGATCAAACAGAAAAAGAAACTCATGCTCGGGATGATTCTGGACGATACGTCTCATCGTTTCACGGGTGAAGATACCAATCCCGTCAAGCTTATCTCTGAGCAGCAGTCGTGTGTTGACAGCAATTCTCATGCGTTGATACCAAGGCGTTCAAATAGACCTACGGTCAGGAGCGGCAACGCAATGGTGGCATCACACTTCACCTCGGCAGCAACCGCTTTCTCAGTGTACTTTCCCCAAGAGACCGATTCCGATACGGTACAACCACTTAACCCTCCCCAGGCTGGGGAATCGGTACAGATCCGGACTGTCATATCGTAACCGTGTCGTTCTGTCTGATCAGTCATCTCAAGAAGTGGCCATGCTTGCTGCGCCCAATTGCGAGGCACGCCGCCGCCGATGATAAACGTACCGCTCCTCTTCCTTTCCAGCAGGCTATCAGCAAATCTTTCAACATCGGTAAGTTCGTCAATAGTGATCTTCCAGTTGTTTTGCTGATTATACTTCACGATGTTCAGCGCAAACTCACTATCGGAGGTTGCACCACAATAGATAGGTACATTCCGTCGTGCAGCCTCCGAAAGAATTCCTCGTTTGTCAATACCTTGCAACCCCGTGCCCGTGATATGAAAAAGCTTGCTTGGAGTCACGTTCCATCCTCTTCCTGGGTCGACGTCGTTTTCAGCAAACCAGTCCTTTAAGATTCGCTCAAGAAGTTCTTCTCCCTTGTTGTATCCATCTTCAGGCAGAAATGTATCGTAGATACGGTTAATGGAGTGGTGGAACAGGTCGGTATCATCAGCGGTGACAGCACCAATGTAATGTCCCTGATTCTGTTCGTCCGCATGGTTAACCATAGAGTGACTTATGTTTGCTCCGGTAGTCACCAATCCATCGATCAGCTTATGTTCAATCAACTGCGTGATCGTCTCTTCCATACCTCCCGGAACCATTGCTCCGGCAAGCGTCATCACCACCATGCAGTCCTCATCACGAACCATGTTTTCAAGAACATCCAGACAACGTGAGAGCGCCCTTCCCTGAAACGAACATCCACCAAGCGCAGTCAATAAGTCGTTAACCGATCCGACATTGCGCGGTGAAATGGGTGAGATTCGAGTTTGAAGATAGTCACTCTTAGCAGTCGTCTTGTTGGTCATGGTGTCGATAGTAGATAGCGAATAGTAGATAATAGTTAGCAGCTAATAGTTGATGTTGTATAAGGAAGTAGGAGGGAATTCCTTTCCTACCTTCTGCACAATCAGGGTTCCTGCCTGTCATCGGTAAATGATGGTTTGTCTTTGTTCTCTTTCACCTGATGAAGATCTGTGAAGTTGTAGTAGGTGTATTCCTTGAGTGCAGCCATGTACTGCTCGAGAAACTCAACTCCTTGCCGCGGCCTGATCTCCTTTAATCGTACTTTCTCTCGTATAATCCCATCCATACGTTTTCGGAGATCACTGCTTGAATACTGCACTAATGAGAGTACCTCTGTGATCGTCGTTCCCGGGATGTTCGCCTCGATGTAGAAATTGTTTTGCTCCTCAGCATCAGCATAAACATGGATTTCGTTGACCCGCCCGAAGAGATTGTGCATATCACCAAGAATATCTTGGTAAGCTCCCATTAAAAAGCAGCCTAAGTAGTATGGCTTGTCGTTGAGCTCGTGAAGAGGAAGATGGTTCCGCTCGCCATCCTCGCCAATGAAGCGATCGATTTTCCCATCCGAATCACATGTCAGGTCTACGATAGTACCACGACGTTTCGGTTCCTCGCTAAGACGATGAATTGGCATGATCGGAAAGATCTGAGCAATTGCCCAATGATCGAGAATACTTTGAAAGACCGAAAAATCACAGAGGTACTGATCAACTAACATGTCCTCAATCTGATAAAGGTCGCTTGGCAATGAATCACGATCAAAACCTTTCAGTATCTGGTCCAGATATTGAATCAATCTCCAATAGAGAGATTCAGCGTTCCCTTTATCCTCAAGAGAAAGGTAGCCGAGCGAGAACAGCTGGTCAGCATCTCCGCGCTTTTCAATCGCATCATGAAAAATCTCAAGGCAGCGTGCTAATCGCTGGCGTTCTCCTCGCCCTGTATCGGTTGCAATCGACTTCAAGGTCTCGAACAGGTCATACAACTCACGAATAACCGGCTCTTCCTGCTCAGTAACTTTAGGCAACGTGAGCTCCGGTTCTTTTCGCGTTGAATCGAGCACACCTACAATCAAGACCGAGTGATGGGCAGTAAGGGCACGACCACTTTCGGAAACGATAACCGGATGAGGAACTCTCTCGATATCGCAAATCTCCTTGATGGTATAGACCACACCGTTAACATATTCCTGAAGCGTATAGTTGATACTCTGGTCAAGACCAAAGTCGACCGAATCATAGTTGACTCCCAGGCCACCACCCACATCGATGTATTGAACGCCAAGACCCATCTTGACCAGCTTCGTATAGATGCGAGCGGCTTCGCGCACAGCCCCCTTCAACGTAATAATGTCTGTGATTTGCGAGCCAATGTGGAAATGCACAAGCTTGAAGGCGTCGGTTATCCCCTCTTCTTTCAGCCGATGAACGATCCGCATGATCTGTGGGATTGAAACACCGAACTTGGAGATATCGCCCCCAGACTCTCTCCACTTGCCGCTCCCGGAGGAGGATAGACGAACGCGGGCACCGAACGCAGGAGGGATGTTCCGCTCTGTTGCCGCCGCAATGAACTCCTCAAATTCGTGGAACTTCTCAAGAATTGGCAGAACATTTTTGCCGAGACGCTGGCCGGTCAGGATGAGGGAGAGCATTCTTCTGTCCTTGTACCCATTGCATATCAGAAGCATCTCGTCGCGAGTCAGGTGGGGAAGGGTAGCGAGGAGTTCAGCCTTCGATCCGCATTCAAGTCCGAAGTTATACTGAGCGCCAGCATCCAGTATCTCTTCAACAACTTCATGAAGCTGATTCACCTTGACCGGATAGACACCCTGGTAATGGTTCTCGTACCTGAACTCTTCGATTGCAACGCGAAAACTTTCGTTCAGCTCTACAACCCGCCGATGAAGCAAGTCCTGAAACCGGATCAGTATCGGCAGCTGAATTCCGCGGGAGTGCGCCTCCTCAACAACTTTCATGACGTCGACGTCCAGATCGGAGTCGATAAGAGGGCGGACTCCAACGTTCCCTTCGGAGTTGATAAAGAAGTATGGGCTTCCCCATCGATCAATATGATAGGTGATATCCGCGTCTTCCAGGCTCCAGTCTGATGATGCTTCATCCCGTAGGATGTCGAGACCGGTTAAGGAGGGTGTTGGAATATCGGACGCGGTTTCGTTCCCGTTCATCGTTGTGATATATTTACAATTATTGGTGGTAGACTATCTTAAGCTGAAAGAAGATTAAAGATACGGATGTTCCGGAGTGAAAAATTACTGTCAGGATTGAATGAATTCCAACATCACACTTCAATAGCTGATCTACATCGTGGCTGTCGATTCCTGCGGCAGTTTTGTTGATGCTGCCGAGGAGTGCAAGGTCTCACAGCCTGCTCTCAGCATGCAGATTCGGAAGCTGGAAAACACGCTTGGGGTCACCCTTTTCGATCGGAGTCGTCGGCCGAACCGGCCGACGGAGATTGGATCTTGTCTTGCGTGAAGCTGGGTGTGTGCAGGAACTGATTGATATTGAAGGGGTAGTCGTTACGCGATTTGTCTCTGATCCTGAGTTTTGGAGCGTTCTGTTTCCCTGTCTAACGCAACAGATTTATGATGCGGTCCGGAATAAATAAGTACGTGGATAAAGAGTTCGTGAATTGTATCCAGGTGACATTTTCTTCATTTCCTACACCGTATTTTTTTTGTATCCTTTGGCGTCTCTGAACGGAATGTCAGCTTGATGCGGAAGAAGTATTCCATATCGTTCGGCCTTGGATTCTGCCTTCTTGGTCTGATTCCGGCTCTTCCACTGTATGGACAGAGTATAGAGCCAGTTGCAGAGGAGCCTTCAGACAGCATAGAGATAGTCCATACTTTTCTTCATGAACATGCGGTGGAGTATTCTGTTGAACCAGCAGTCTCTTCAGTACAAGAATCTCTAAAGAAGGCTATAACTGACGAGTCCGATGCTATTACAGATCATCCATTGTCTACTACCCAGGATACGGCAGCATCTGCCGCAGGGGCTCCTGTTGTACCGGCTGATACTCTTGCCAGAGACAAGGATTATCCTCGATACACTCTTGAGGAATACCGGTATGCCGAAGCGCCTCGTTACACGATTCTGGGTGATCTTCCCTATCGACAGACACATCTAAGACCGATTCCAGCAGTATTGACCGGGATGGTTGTTGCCGGAGTAGTTACGGGAATCCATCTCTATCAAACGAATGCCTGGTGGAGCGACCAGGAGCGATCCTTCCACTTGGATGTCGATTGGGGATATGCTGCGCAGGTTGACAAGGTCGGGCATTTCTATGCAGGATATCTTGCATCCTACGTTGGATATGAGGCATTTATTGCTTCCGGTTTTAGTCCAGGTGTTGCCGGATGGTTCGGGCCAATTTTTGGACTCAGTTATCAGACGTACGTCGAGATTGAAGATGGTTTCAGCCAGTTTGGTTTCGATCTGACCGATCAGGTTGCGAACACTCTTGGTCCACTCTTCTTCGGTTTGCAGCACTATATCCCTGCTCTCCAGAACGCTAAGTTTAAGTGGAGCTTTTGGCCAAACGACGAATATGAAGAGGGGCTACGGGACGGACATAGCAAAATTATCATAGATGATTATAACGGGCAGACGGTCTGGTTCTCACTCAAGATGGGGAACATTCTGCCTGAAAGTCTCGGTTGGCCGAAATGGTTGCGCCTGGCAGGAGGATATGGCACATATAATGTCGATCGATTTGATGAACAAAATGTGCTTCTGCAACCACAGCAGCGTTTCTTTGTTGCTCTGGATTATGATTTAGTGGAGTTAATGCCCGATCTCGGAAAGTTTGGAAACTGGATTGTACAGACCGCTGACTATCTGAGGTTTCCTGCTCCTGCATTGCAGTTGGAGCCTGAATTGAAGTTTTATCTTGTTTGGCCTGTTGTCTTCTAAATTGTTTTTGAACGATCCGCTTGAAACATCGAATCCGAATCTCAGCAGTGTGAGGAATGGTCATAACGTTCAGCACCAGTCTGAGTTGTTGGCAGCTACCGGACCACCCGATGTATGGCGTTCTCCAGACGCGATTGTCGACCCTGTCGTCAGTCTCATAGTACCTGCGCTCAATGAAGAAAAGCTGATTGAACGAACGCTCAAGGCATTTCCTCGTGAAGTTCGGGAGCAACACAGAGTTGAACTGATTGTAAGCGATGGTGGGAGCAATGACCAAACCCATACAATTGCGAGTAATCATGCCGACATCATAGCCCGGCACACGGAATCTCGACGCCAGACAATTGCTGAAGGCCGTAATATGGGTGCTGCTCAAGCGAAAGGAGACATCCTTGTCTTTATCAATGCCGATACGGTCCCTCAGAATCCGGATGAATTTGTTCGTGCTGTTTCCGAGTTCGTCGATGGAGCAAATCCTGAGGTTGTTGCCTTTGCCTGTCCGGTTCACATCGCTCCGGAGGAACGACATTGGAGCGATTCGATCTTCCACAATTTCTTCAACAATTACGTCCGCATGCTGAATACGATTGGACTCGGCATGGGACGCGGTGAATGCCAGATTGTTCGTCACAAAGCCTTCAAGACGGTTGGGGGCTATGAAAAACATATGGCGGCTGGTGAGGACTTCGATCTCTATCGGCGCTTGACAAGCAAAGGACGCATTGGTCATCGACATGAGTTCGGTGTCTTTGAATCTCCACGTCGTTTCCGTCGGTTTGGCTATATCCGGGTGTTGTTTGAATGGACACTGAACGCTCTCGCAGTAATGACTCTCGGACGTTCCATATCGAAGGAGTGGGAAGAAATTCGATAGGGATGAGGGAGGAAGTAATATTGCAGCATACAAGGAGAATTCTCAACCTTCATAGCCTCTGTTTCATTCCTTAGGAAGAGATGGTGCGAAGAGTGCCTTGCGTTTTTTTGAGATAGATAATGATCTGGTAGCTGATAGATCGGCAAAACGAAATACTATCGAACTCCTTGATAAAATTTTTCACCTTCATCCTTCTGCTCTTATCTCTTCACTCCCTCCCTGAATCTTGTTATTTTTATCGATTCGGATGGTCTTTCTCTGTGTTAGGAGTACGTAGCTTCCAGAGACCATTCATTCAAGGAGACGTGTATGAAATCAGGAAGAAGAATTGTTTTTGTCAAAGGAGTTATTGCAGCACTATTGATCATTGTGGTTATCGGCTGTGAGGAGACACCAGTTCAACCGGTTGTTGGATCAGGTAATGAACTGAAGGCAACGATAGATGGTCAGGAATTCACATTCGATATTGAGGCAAGTCAGTCTGAATATGATACTCTGCTCCTTTCCGGTCGTGTTCAGGGGACCACATCATCAGAGCCGCTACAGTCGATTGTTATCACGTTCGGTCACTTTGATATCGATAACAGAACATTTCCGGTTACAAGAACTGGAGGCGACGTAACAATGACCGTCGCTTTCAGTGATGCTGGAGGGAACAAAGTCTACCAATGTGCTGTTGGTTCGACTGATTGCAGTGTGACGCTTACTGCAAGCAATGGAGAAATTGTCGATGGAACCTTTCAAGGAATACTGACAAATACAACAAATACAAACGATGCAAACGATGCAAACGATAAGATTACGATAACAAAGGGTCGGTTTTCCGTCAGGTTACAACCGGTTTAGTATTCTGTGTAGTTACATTCAGGAAATGATTCCATCTCATCGGATAAACCATGCACAACCATAGAGGCATACCACTATTGATAGCTCTCCTGCTTCTGGTCATGGCAGAGGCTGTCTCGCAGCCAGTGCTTCGTCCCGAAGATTTTACGAACCGGCGACTTGGATTGCCGGGTGATGCTTCTTCTACAGGCTGGAATCCGGCCGTGCTTGGTATGGACGACGGGGCAGATTTTGTGGTCGGTGCTCAGTATGACACAAGCTTCACGTTCGACAATCCGACATACGGCCTTTTCGGGAAGTATTGGCTTGTCGGCGCGGGCATTACGGGATCCTCCAGCAGCAATAACGTCCAACAGTTTTATACAGGACTTGGCTATCCTATTGACATTGTAGATGATGTCCCTCTTTGGGTTGGTGCTGGCATCGGATGGGCAGATGGGTCTTCAGTTTTTGGTGATGGGGAACTGTCCCTTGGTCTCGTGGCCTCGCCTCGAAGGAAGTTGCTGACCGGTTTGGTGATTCAGGACTTGCTTGCGAACTCTGGCGATGTGAAAGTTGCATTCGATGCGAACTGGCGGATTGCCGACTGGCTCGGGTTACGAAGCGGACTTTACTTTAACTCTGGAGATATGCTGGAAGGAATCTCTGAACCGACTCCGGAGTTCGGACTCGATATATGGCTCTTCGAGCAGGTAATCGCTCTTAGCAGTACATTCGATATCAATCGGAAGGACTTCCGTTTTGGTGTCGAGATGTTGTTCGGAAGGGATATCATCGCCGGTTCCTTCAATGAGCTTGGTATGGAGGGCGGTAATGTGGGATACAGGCAAGGGATCGGCATCCTGCGGTATCGCCCGAAGGGGCCGGGGGGATTTGAACCGGAGGGGCCACGTACACCAACCTCAACCCGTCTTGGCTGGACGCCCGATCGCGCATATAGGCCGGTAAATCTTTCCTATAAGTATGCCGTCAGCGATGCAACTGAGGATCCGCTCGCGCTGAAACGCCCTTGTGATTTTACACCGACAGGCTTCGATACGCCTACTGACCTGTTTGAGACTGTCCGAACGGGAGGAGGAAGTTATCGGCCTATTGCCAAAGCGTTGGCAAGCATCTCACCCAATCCAAACGATCTTTACAAGAATCTTCGAAAGACCTTCTACTCGCGTCGTGTTCGGAGTACCGAGTTGATGAAAAGCGATTCGCTCGAGCTCCTTTCCCAGCAAGGGTATTCTATCGGTATTCAGAATGTCGACAACTTCCAGCTCCCTCTCGTTTCAGTCTATATGCAGGTGACCGATAATGAAGGACATAGCGTGCGCGGGCTGACCAGGGATGACTTTTTCTTTAAAGATCCGGCACTCGAAATCGTTTCGGTCCGTCCAATCGACTCGACCCGCCCTATCCCGGTTGATGTGACGCTTATCATTGACTGTTCCGGGAGTATGGGAGGAGAGATTGAAGCAGTTCGCGCAAATGCACGGAGCTTTGTCGATCACATGGAGTCGAGCGGAGCAGATTATCGCATTGGTGGTGTGCTATATGGATCGCTTATCTACGACACACTGCATCCGACTGCCGACTTCCAGAAGTTCAGAAACTTCGTTTCAAATGCCGCAGCGATTGGTAACGATGAGATCAGTACTCTTGCGGTAAAGGCCGCAACCGAAATGAACTACCGTCCCGATGCACAACGCATTTTTGTTCTTATTACCGATGACTGGGCCATACAACAGAATGCTGAGTTGACTGAAGCAGATCTTATCGCAATGCTGTGGGAAACGAAGGCCAGGCTTTATTCTATTCACGAGCCATGCAAAAACAACAGCGCTGTTACGTCGCGATTGACGCTCGGACAGGAGTATAATATTCGCTCTTCCTTCACAACAATTCTCGATGAGATTGGAACGGATATCACAACGACATATGAATTGGTCTACAAGTCGAAACTGAAGGAAGTGCCAAAGGTGACAATCCTGCGCGGGCGTGTGCGTGATGAGGATGGTCGACCGGTAGGGGTAAACATTGCTCTTAGCAAGTCACTAAATTCATCGATATTGAACATCCCAACGAACTCAACGACGGGTGAATATGAGGTAGAGATCGTTGAAGGAAAGACCTACCAGGCCGAGATCGACGCAGATCCATATCTGCCACTGAGCGAGAGCATCGATCTCACGGATGTCCAGAAAGGGGAGACTGTTTACCGTGATTTCACGCTCTATCTTCCTCAGACGACGTTGCGTGGTCAGATACTTGATGAGAATGATCAGAGAGTTCCAGGAAAGGTACAGATTGATGATGCCGAGACCTTGGAAACCTTGATGGTAATTCAGACTGATGCACACGGAAGGTATCAGACTGCTATCAATGAGGGGCGGCAGTATCGACTGACTCCTGTTGTACTGGAGTATATCCCAACGCCAGAAGAACTTGATACACGTGGTGTAAGGAAGGGGACACAGCTTGAGAAGAATCTGCGCGTCATCTCAATCGATCACGCAATTGTGACCGGAGCGACCTTCCGTCTCAACAATATCTTCTTTGACTTTGACAAGTCCGACTTGAAACCAGAGAGCATCCCAGAGCTTACAAAGCTTGTGAATTTGTTAAACGATTACCCAAGCATACGCGTAGAGATCGGCGCACACACGGATTCCGATGGCACAGACGAATACAACATCGGCCTTTCACAACGTCGCGCTCAGTCAGTTGTGAACTGGCTTATCGAGAGTAGTATTGGTGAGGGCCGTCTTGTCTCGAAAGGATATAGCGAGACAAGGCCGATCGCCACGAACGAGACAGTGGAAGGACGCGCCCTGAATCGACGAGTGGAATTCAAGCTTGTGAGGTAGTTTCGACCCGGGAGTACTACAGGCAAGCAATTCAACCGAAGCTCAACTCGATCTGAAGATATACGTGATCGACTGATGGAACGTCTGGTCGATCGGGAAACGGGGGAAGAGTGCATACACTACAGCTTGGGAGTAATGCTGAAAAGGAGGTGAGACCAGGAGTCTATCTCTTACGATTGCAGGCTGGACTACAAATCCTTGTAAAAAAAGATAGTCGTGTTCGAGTAACTTGGGGCTTCAGTAAGGAGAGGTATATCTGTTATGACATATCCCGTACCAAAGACGATTACGAAATCTCCTGAAGGAGCATTACGGCTTGTCTGGCCCGATGAAAGGACTTCAGATCTCTCGATGAAGTTTTTGCGGCAGGAGTGTCCTTGTGCTCACTGCAAGGGGGAGACCATTCTTGGCAAACATTATCAGCCTTTGACACTCCCGACATATGTTGAAGGGATGTACGAATTAGCCGATGTAGAGCCAGTCGGCACATATGCGATAAAAATTACCTGGAAAGATGGGCATGCAACTGGGATTTACACCTGGGAGTATCTGCAACTTCTCAGTGCAAAGTCACAGAGTTAATGCAAAACTTGTCTGTCGCTGCGGATGAAGATTAAAAGGAGTAGGCCAGAGAGGGGACAATCGTAGATATGCGTTATGTCTTCTTTTTAATTTTGAACTCTGTATCGTAAGTTGCGCCCCGCTCGAGAGAATAGGCCACGCAGGAGTGGCGGAATTGGCAGACGCGCTGGACTCAAAATCCAGTGGGGCTTAAACCCCGTGTGGGTTCGACTCCCACCTCCTGCACACCTAAAAGGCGACCCGCCACAAGCGGATCGCCTTTTTATCGCTACAACTCGTCATAGGACTATCTCTTGCTGGATGTATCAGGATGCCGTATCTTTGTTGTTTTTGGATAATCAAACGCTCTACACAGGGTATTTCCGATGTCTAGACAGAAGACATTTGTTGACAAGATCCGCAAGCGCAGGTCCGGATCTGATCTGGTTTCGGTAAAGGTAATTGTTGCGAGTAAGACCGAGAAAGGAACGTATCGCTTCAATGAAAAGTTCGTAAGGGTGAAAGACCTGAACGAAGTCGAAAAGATTGTTAAAGGAGGGTACCCTCAAGAACATTGAGCTTGCTTCACCGGTCTGCAAAGGGCAGATTGGTTCAATTCACGGAGACGAAATAGTATTTGCAAGGAAAGAGTATGAAAACAGACATCCATCCAAAGTACAAAGAAGCAACGGTGACCTGCGTTTGTGGCAACACGTTTACAACTCGTTCAACGGTCGGGGATATCAAACTGGAGATTTGCTCAGAATGTCATCCGTTCTTTACTGGTCGCCAGAAAGTTGTTGATACAGCCGGACGTATTGACAAGTTCAATCAACGTTTTGAGAAATCAAAGACGATAAAGGCGGCTAAGAATCAGAAGAAATCTACTGATAAGAACGAGACTGAAGAATCAGTCACTGAGTAGAGACGAACAAATCAAACATAAAACGATGAAGTAACGTGGCACGCTATAATAACCGTAATCGTACTCGCAACGAAGAGAATAACGGACTGTTCCGTCCAAGGCAGCGTGATACGCGCCGTCGCAAGAAGCGGAATCCAATTAAGGATATCGAGTATATTGACTATAGCAACATCAAGCTCTTGCAGCGTTTTCTGAACGATCAGGGGAAAATTCTCCCGCGTCGCATTACCGGAGTCAATGCCAAACAGCAACGGGCAATTACTCGTGCGGTCAAGTATGCTCGCCATCTTGCACTTCTCCCGTTCGTGGCAGAAGATATGCGGTAAACAGTAGAGTGCTCATGTTTTAATTGTTTGACAGGAGGAGCCGGAACGTCATGGTGTTCCGGTTTGTCCAGATTCCTCTCAATTCTCTGCTGCATCTGTTTACCTTTTTAACCGTAAGGCTGAATTCCTTCCATCCATTCCGAAGGGATAGAATCACTACTTTTGTCAGCAATGAATTCTCTTCTTCTTATACCTGATCGAGCATCTTCGTCATTATCTCGACTTCAGCAGGACTACTTAATCTCTTGAGTATAACCATAGTGCTATGATGATAGTACATTGTTATCGACATATTCTCTCATCTCTCATTCTGTCTCTCAGTATCCTTCCCTTACTTCAGGCACAGGAAGTATCGACACATCGGTCCCAATCTGAAGAATTTGGGTCGTATTCCGTAGACTCAGAACATGGTTGGGACAGCCTGAACAGAATGCGTGGAATGACACCCTTTCTTCACAGTACACTCAGAAAAGGAGAGAGGAGGGATGAATGTGATCTCGATCATATAGTCTTTGGCTGGCATCCATACTGGATGGGAACTGCCTACGAGAACTACGATTATTCCCTCCTTTCAGATGTCTCCTATTTCTCCTATGAGGTCAATCCCAATACAGGAAACTATAACACCGTTCACTCCTGGAAGACAACCAACCTGGTTCCAATGGCGAAGGCTGCCGAACGACGCGTCAACCTCTGCGTTACGCTCTTCAGTGGCCATGCCACGTTTTTCGGCAACCCTGATGCACAACGGAGGCTGATCGACTCGTTGATTGTTCTCGTGAAACTGCGAGATGCCGATGGTGTGAACATCGACTTTGAGTCTGTACCAGGCTCACAACGTAATAACATGACAGCATTTATGAGACAACTCAGCGAGCGATTCCACTCGGAGATTCCGGGCTCACAGATTTCCATCGACCTGCCGGCAGTCGATTGGCAAAAGACGTTCGACGTTGCTGCAATGGAACCTTACGTTGATCTGTTTATCATCATGGGATATGCATATCACTGGAGCGGATCGCAGAGTACAGGACCAAATGCACCAAAGAACAATGGAACATTGTGGAGTCCATACGATCTGACCCGGTCTGTCAGCTACTATCTCGGTCTTGGCCTCACAAGCAGAAAACTCTGTCTCGGTCTTCCCTGGTATGGGCAGGACTGGCCTGCCGCAAGCCAGCAGCCCAACGCCCCAACGCAGGGTCGTGGAACAGCGTGGGTCTACTCCCGAGTTCGTGATGGGCTCGATCAACATGAACGGCAATGGGATACTCACTCCTCTACTCCCTGGTATGCCTACAGCAATGGTAGTGGCAACTGGCGACAGACCTGGTACGATGATGAGACCAGCCTCGGCATGAAGTACGATCTCACTATCATGAAGGATCTGGCAGGGGTGGCAATCTGGGCATTAGGATACGATGGTGGGTATCGAGAGATGTGGGAAGCGCTCCAGCAGCGATTTGCCAACTGCGGTAGAACGCCATGCACGGGAGAGATTACAGACATGGGAGGACCAACAGGGGATTATCCGCCCAACGATGACTGGAATTACACGATTGCGCCTGAGGATGCAACCTCGGTAACTCTTGAATTTAATGAGCTTGATATTGCCGATGATCACTTGCTGCTATACGACGGCCCTGACTTCAACGCTCCGCTCATCGCTGAGCTGACCGGCTCCCCACCGTGCGATCTACTCACC
>JAGWAZ010000087.1:0-9418 GCA_021296135.1 Chlorobiota bacterium
CCCCCTCTCCGCCCCCTCAACCAGCAACGCAAAGTCCTGACCGAACGCCTCGGTAGGTGTTAGCGCGCCTGCGAGTGATGTTCCCTTCAAGCGCTCCACTGCATTTACTACTGTCTCTGCTGTGTAGTGATACGGTTCGGGTGTTCGCATCCAACGCTCGATGCTGCCTCCTTTCTCGTCGGTAGCTCTTCCCCAGATTGGTGTTTCTCCTTCACGGTTTTCCTGCTTCCCTTTCAGAGCAAGGTCAATCGAGGCAGCGATCACTCTTCGGAGTGGCGTAATTGCAAGAACTTTGGTACCTAATCCTGCCAGCGAACTCAGGAAGCCGATTCCAGGGTGAAGAGCAAGGTACGTTGTGATGTTCGGTACGCCTGTTGTTCTCCACGCACTTTCCAGATCGGCAAAAGGTGCAACCAGAGTGGGGCGTTCACCACGATGGAACCGGATGTTCGGTCCGCGCTCCCCGAGCTGTCGCTTCACGAGCTTTCCTTGCTCACGAACATATCCCCCGCGAGCAATCACCTCGGTTGCTGCTTTTGCGGTTCCTGCACTTGGCTGTATGCTTGAGTCTATCGCAAGCTCAATATGGATAGCCTCCGGCATGCGATCCTTCAGATAGGCCGCCATGGAATCGGTCGGGACAACGTCGAACCCGCATCCGGGAAGAACAACAATTCCGTTTGACCGGGCTGCGGAGTCTCGGCTGTATAGTTCGCTGAAGAGATGAAGTTCGCCGCAGACATCAAGGTAATGAGTTCCAGTCTGGAGGCATGCGTTGACTACGGGAATTGCTGTATGAGTGTATGGCCCGGCGATGTTGGCAACCAGATCCGTATCACGTAAGGCTGATATGATATCGGTCTGATTTTTCAAGCTGAATGGCAGGGTGTCAAGCTCAAGTTCACTTCCAAGCGCTTCCAGCTTTTCCCGGTTTCGTCCAGATAATAGAGGGCGATGCCCACGACGAACTGCTTCGCGAGCGATTAATCGACCGGTAAATCCATATGCCCCGTAGAGCATCCATCGAAATTCCGACATCGTTTCGAGCCTCCTCATTTTGTGTTAATTTCTGAGGAAAGGTAAGGCGAAGTGAACATTCTACATTAACATTCTGTTTTCTACAAGGCCTGGAAGATCAGGGCACATTACTCGCCAATATCGAGTCTTCATACTCAAATCCGGAGAAGTCTATGAAATCTCTTTTATTCTTTACTCTCTTATTCCTTTTTACCTTTACATCTGCGATCACGCAAACTGTGGACGGAAGTCTTTCGGTGAATGGCAAGGTGCGAAACTATTCAATTTATGTTACTTCAACGTATGATGAAAAAACACCAAATCCTCTCATGCTCGGTCTTCATCCTTTTAATCCTGTGCGCTGGAATGCAAAAGCGTGGCGAGATACGTTGATAGCCTTTGCTGAAGAGAATGGTTTGATACTGATATGTCCTGATGCTGGCTCAGATGGGAACATCATCAACGACCAGACCGATACGCTTCTTGCAACGGCGTTGCTTGATTCTGCCCTATCCTGGTACAACATTGATGTGAAACGGGTTTATGTCATGGGATTCTCAATGGGAGGTCTTGCTACCTATGTCTATGGTCTTGCAAATCCATGGCGATTTGGAGGATATCTGCCGATCGGTGCTGCCGTTTCAAGTACTGCTCGATTCTCGAACGTCCTTTCAAACGCAGCTAAGAAGCCTTTTTATGTGGTTCATGGCTCTATGGATGCCCCAGGCACACGTTATACTCCGGTGGTTGAAGCGTTGGTCGATAACCAGGCTATTGTTGATTCGATTCTAATGACCGGAGTCGGTCACACCATTGACTTCCCGAACCGCAACCAAATTCTCTCAACTGCTTATCAATGGATCGATTCAGTCAATACCGCTTCAGTCTCCTCGGTTGATGAGAAGGATATGGGGGATGCGGACCATCTGCAACTATTTCCGAACCCTATTAGATCGGATCAACCTGCTATCCTTTGCTGGTCGGCCTTGGACCTGCCTGCAGCGGGCAGGGCAGATCAGATAATAGGTACGCGTATTCTTGATCTGACTGGACGGGTTGTCGAAGTTGTTGAGGTTGATCTAATCAATTCTTCTTCCGGACTTATTTCTCCTGTAGAACTAACGCCTGGGCTATATTTGCTGGTTGTGGAGGGAAACCGGGGCGAAAGTATGCTTCGGTTCATTGTTCAATAGAAGTTCTGCATCCGGTTCCGAATGCGTATAGTATACCTTGGAGTAGCATTACTCTTTTTTGTGTTTGCGGCGGTTCAGTTCAACGATCCCGATGGGATGATCTGGATCGTCGCCTATCTTTTTGCTGCTCTTGTGACCCTTCCCCCTTTCTTTGGACGCCACACACCATTGCCGGGCATCGGTTTGGCCTTCTATCTCGTCTGGTCAATGGCTCTTCTTGGTTCGGTAGATGCGAATTGGTTGGAGAATGAAGAGGCGCGAGAAGCTATTGGACTACTTCTGGGTGCACTCTGGATGGGAGTTCTGCTCTACATTTGGGTGCGTCGGCGGTCAGATCGGGCGTTGACAAACATAAGTGGGGAACAGGAGAAGTGATCCTTCTGGAACTGTGTAAGTCACAATGGTGTCTGTTATCTTCAACCCATCGCACAATTTCTACACGTATCGAACCGTCCTTCGGTTGTCTTGTGTATCACCCCTTGGGCATGTTGAATACTGAACGAAGCAAAAACTCTCTTCATACTCATATAATGGTCAGAGCTGTTGTCGGGACGGGCTTTCTCCTTCTTCTCTTTCTTTCGGTTATCAGAGCAAACCATAATAATGGTGAGCTCTATTTGCTCGAGGGTGCCGGGAGGGATGGCGGAGGCATGAACTATAGCAGGCCTTATGCTAAGGATTCCGGGAAGAACAATCAGTTCACAGATCTTCGGCAGGCATGTGGTCTTTGTCATTCGGTCGATACCGAGGGGCGCGTTGGTGACGATCCCAACCATATATTGAACAAACGTGCATTGTCGTCACGGGAGTTTTGGGAGGCAGACCTCAATCTTACGGAGAAGTGCGGGGTATGTCACACGCTCGTGGAGCCAACGTCAATTCCTCGGCGCCGTTGGAGAGATGTAATCCGACATATGGAAGAGGTTTTTCAAATGAAGGGATGGCCTATCACCTATGAAGATGAAGAGTGGTTGGATATCCTTCACTACTATCTGCTTAGCAGCAAAGATCTTGAATCCCTACCTCCGGATCCACAGCCTTCGGGACTTCGATTCAGTACTCACCAGATCGGGTTTCCACCTGACAAACGCTTTTTGCCGATGGTTGGCAACGTCAATATTGTTGACCTTGATCAGAACGGGGAGCCGGATGTTCTGACCACAGATTTTAAGTTGAAGAGTCTTAGCTGGATTTATCCTGTCGATACCGGGTGGGTGGAACGTCTCTTAGCCAGAGCTCCAATTCCGGCCAAGACCGAGGTCTTTGATTTCAATAATGATGGTCATCTCGATATCATAGTAGCAAATATCGGGTCGTCAATGCCGACTGAAGAACTGGTCGGCACGGTAGGGTTATTGATTAATGACGGTTCGATGAATTTCTCATCGGAGATAATTCTTGATCAGATGGGACGAGTTGCTGATGCACGACCTGCTGATATAGATAACGATGGCGACTGGGACTTCGTTATTGCTGTCTTCGGATACTACAACGAGGGTGAGGTTGGTTGGCTCGAACAAGTCGAGGAGGGGAAGTTTGAGTACCACAGGATCATTAAGAAGAATGGTGGTATTCACGTGATTCCAACTAATCTGAACGGTGATGCATGGATTGACTTTATCGGGGTAATTGCTCAGGAGCATGAAGAGATTATCGGCTTTGTCAATACTGGCGAGGGAAAGTTCGAACAACATTTGTTCTATAAGGCCTTCTCACCATCCTTTGGTTTGTCTGGTATCGAGCTTACAGATCTGGACCTTGACGGCGATCTTGATATTCTGGTGACAAACGGCGACGCGATTGATCTGCCGCAGCCGATGATCTTGCCTTACCATGGAATTCAGTGGCTTGAGAACAAGGGGGATATGGAGTATGAGAGTCACGATATCTTCAGTTACTATGGCGCTTACCGTGCTATCCCGGGGGACCTTGATAGTGATGGCGACCTCGACATTTTAGCTGTTTCACTCTTCAATTACTGGTTTGATCAGAGCAGAATGAGTGCACTATGGTTTGAGAATGATGGGAAGTTGAATTTCACTCCACACGGAATAGGAGCCGATGTAACGTATCTGATTAGCGCCGATCTGGCCGATATGGATATGGATGGAGATCTCGATTTTGTGACAGCCGGGATGCAGGTTCAGAGAGACCCTTTCAATAGGGTTGGCCGAGTTACTCTCTGGAGAAACGAAGGCCCGATGGTCGATTCAACCGGGGCAGAACAAGAAGAAGAATAGTCCATCCCGTATCTCCTACGGCCATACAAGGGATGAATTGCTTTCTTTTGGAATCGAATCATTCCTGGCGGGTAATAACATACTCGGCAAAATCGTGAAGCGCCTCTCTGGCGGGCGACTGAGGTAGGATTGAAAGTGCTTCTCGAGCCTGATCGCGATACCGCTCAGCCGTCTCTTCAGCATAAGCAATCCCATCGTGCTCAACAACAAAATGGCGAACAGTAAATGCCATCTCTGGTTTGTGACTATCTCCATTCCGAATCATACGTGTCACCCTTTTGGCATCCCTCCGGGAGGAAAGGCTTAGGGCACGAATCAACGGAAGAGTTAACTTCTGTTCTTTTAGGTCGTTACCGATAGGCTTGCCAATATCGTCGCCCTGCGAAGTAAAATCGAAGATATCGTCACGAATTTGAAAAGCCATGCCGACCAACTCGCCATACCGACGCAGGCTTCGGTGTACTTTGGGATCGTCGGCCGCAGAGAGAGCGCCAATCTCGCAACAGGCACTGATCAACGATGCCGTTTTATCCGAGATAATGCGAAAGTACTCTTCCTCCTGAATGTTCAGTCTCTGTGTCTTTCGCGTTTGCATCAACTCACCTTGACTCATCCGTTGGACAGTTTGCGAGGTAATGTCAAGAAAGCCAAATTCGTTGTTCTCATTGGCGATACGCAAACCCTGAGCCAACATGTAGTCACCGACGAGAACTGCGGTTTTATTGTTCCAGATGGAGTTGACAGATGGGCTGCCACGACGTTCATCAGCTTCATCAACTACGTCGTCATGAACTAAGGTAGCCGTGTGAAGCAGTTCAACCATTGTAGCCCCGATAAAGGATCGACGTGAAACGCTTCCGGCAGCTGCAGCCGAGAGGAGAACGAGGATAGGCCGTACCTGTTTCCCTTTCTTCTTCAGGATATATCGGATGGCCGTATCAAGCAGAAGATTGTTTGAACGGAGCGAATTCCTGAAGAACTTTCGAAATTCCTTCAGTTGACGATCGACTGGTCGAGTTATGTCGGCTAACGTTATCTGATCTGTTTCGGTCATCAATCTGCAGCCCTGATCTCTTCTATGCCTGATCCGGTTCCGGATTCTCACCCAAAGCCTCTTTAAGCGACTCCCTTCTCTGTCGTGTTGCAAAACGGGAGACGACAATACTGATCTCATAAAGGATGTAGAGTGGACCGGCCATCATCAACTGATTGACCGGATCGGGAGTAGGGGTAACGATTGCTGCAACGATAAGGAGCACGATAATCGCATGGCGGCGGTACTTTTTCATAAAGAGGGGGGTAAGAATCCCAAGTCGAGAGAGCGACCAGCTCAGAACGGGCATTTCAAAAATTGCTCCGGCAGCTAAAATAAAGCCGAGAATAAAACTGAAGTAGGCTTCAATGGTGAAATCATTTCTGATCTGATCTGCAACCTGAAAACTCTGCGCAAACTCAAGTGCAGTTGGAATCATTATGAAGTAGGAAAATGACACACCGGCCAGGAAACAGAATATCGTTGCTACTGCTATCAGTCCGACATACTTCTGCTCGCGTTTGTAAAGACCCGGTTTGATAAAGGCCCAGAATTGCCACAGAATAAATGGGATCGCAATAATCAACCCGGCAAGAAGACAGACCTGGATCGTCAGAGTGATCTGCCCGAACATCACAAGGTTCTGAAACTCAATCGGGGGAGTCGATTGAGTTGCGGGACGGAGCAAAAACTGCCACAGTTGAGGATAAAAAACAGCACAGGCAACACCACTCACCACTAACGCGATCAATGCCTTGATAATCCGCCATCGAAGTTCCTCAAGGTGATCGAAGAACCCCATCTCGTCACCAACTTCTTCCTCTTGCTCCGAACTTCCTCCGGCTATAGTTGCTACCGGTTCCCCCCCTTCGACTCCAGGTGGGTTGTTCAAGTGCTCCTGCTCTATGTTCCTTTCCTGACTCTCTGTGGCCATAACGAGAAAGACGTTCTCAGGTAGTTCGGTTGTCCCGGCAGTTGGAAGTTGAACGACATCATCGATGTTCTTAGTCGTCCTTTGTGCCCTTTTCGTTCCGCTATGATGGATAATGCATCTTTTGTGGCAAGAAAGGGCATATCCTTTGGTAACATGAAGTCGTCGGTTGAGTGCTTCGCCAAGCCCAGTACAGGCTCCGTCGCAGGGTGGGGGAACTGCATAACAAGACCATACGTCCTTTGATTGCAGACCCCATAGAAGTCCATGACACTAACCAACAACCTCTTCAGGCAACACCGGACGTTCGCCAATGCTCCCCTGCATCTCGGGGTAGAGAGGAAAACTGCTGCAGAACTCATGGACTTCATTCTTCACCTGAGCCAGAAGGTCTGTGTTCTTATGATCACTGATCACACGGTCAATAAACTCCCCGATCTGGACCATCTCATCTTCTTTCATTCCCCGACTTGTCATTGCTGCCGAGCCGAGACGAATACCGGAAGTAATCAGAGGTGATTTGTCGTCGAACGGTACTGCATTCTTGTTGCAGGTAATGCCTGCTTTGTCCAGAGCACGCTCGGCAGCCTTTCCGGTCAGTCCTTTGTTTCTGAGATCGATCAACATCAGGTGGTTGTCTGTTCCACCGGAGATTATGTTGTAGTCGCGATTTACAAGTCTGTTGGCAAGGGCTTGTGCATTACCGATCACCTGTTCGGTATAGGCATCAAACTCATCGGTCAACGCCTCGCCAAAAGCGACTGCCTTCGCTGCGATAGCATGCATCAACGGTCCACCCTGGATACCGGGCATCACCCAACTATCGATGATCTCCGACATCATCTTTACGCGTCCTGATTTCGGTGCCGCAATTCCGAACGGGTTCTCAAAATCTTTCCCCATCATAATCATCCCGGCGCGAGGGCCTCGCAAGGTTTTATGAGTTGTTGAGGTTACAACATGGCAATGCTCGAGGGGAGAGTCCAGCTTTCCCTTTGCGATCAGTCCTGCCGGATGTGCGATGTCGGCCATCAGGAAAGCGCCAACCTCCTGGGCAATCTCTCCAAACATAGCATAGTCAATATTTCGACTGTAAGCCGACGCACCGACGGTAATCATCTTCGGTTTGTGCTCCTGTGCCTTGTTCCGAACATCATCATAATCGATGCGGCCTCTCTTGGGATCGATTCCATACGCAACGAAGTCGTAGAACTTCCCGGAAAAATTGACAGGTGAGCCGTGAGTCAGATGGCCACCGTGAGAGAGGTCCATGCCCAGAACTTTATCCCCATGCTGAAGAAACGAGAAGTAGACTGCCATGTTCGCGCTCGAACCTGAGTGTGGTTGCACGTTTGCGTACTCTGCGCCGAAGAGTTCCTTCAGTCTCTCGATAGCCAGCGACTCTGCAACATCGACCCACTCGCAACCACCATAGTATCGGCGTCCGGGATAGCCCTCTGCATATTTGTTTGTCAAAACCGATCCCTGGGCTTCAAGGACGGCACGACTGACGAAGTTCTCGCTGGCGATCAACTCAATCTTGTCGTTCTGGCGATAAAGCTCACCGGCAAGCGCACAAAAGACTTCCGGATCCTGATTCCTGAGGTGGTTATACATGACGGTATTCTGATTGTATTCGATGTGTTGTGTTTGGAGCTTAGCGCTTAGAACTTAGTTCTATGTGATCTCCCTCTACTATTCAAGCTCTCAGCACCAAGTTCTCCTATCCATAGTATTAAGTCCACCACCCAAGCTCATATCAGATTCCTCTATGCTTAAAGCTCTAACAGCTTGTTATCTCATGAATTTTTCCCTTGTGACCATACCCGGCATGATTCGAAGCAGCCGCACTATGTTTGCTCAGAAAACTACGAGCAACGATATGAGGACAAGGTCAAATATACGGAAGTTTGAGGGCAGGCTATGGTGCGAGGAGGAGTACGAATGTGAGAATGTGGAACGGAGAGGGGTCACCCGTCCTAAATTATATTTCGGGCTGTCCTAGCTAAGAAAAGGCAGCTAGGATAAAAAAAGGGGCTTTCCTATCTAAGAAAGGCAGCTAGGATAAAAAAATCTATGAAAGACGTAGCCGATTACCAAGCCATCAGCAAGGAGAACTATTAAAGATGTTCGTAGTAGGAGCTACCGCCCGAGCAGCAGCTGAGCTGCTGGGAGTTCACCGCAATACAGCAGCGAGTTTCTTCATGGGTTTGCGCAAACTCATAGCCAGTAAACTACCGAGCTATGAACTCTCAGAAGAGGTAGAAGCCGATGAGAGTTATTTCCGAGGAAAGCCTAAGGGCAAACAAGGCCGAGGTGCCGCAGGTAAAGTGGCTCTATTTGGCCTATTGAAGCGGGGTGCGAAGGTATAGACTGCTCTTTATACTGACTACATTCAGGTTCTAGAATGCTCTTGCTATAAGTGAGTTTCATCATCGGAGAATCAACCACTCGAAACTCTTGGCAGAGGAAGAAAGCCATATCAATAGAATCGAGAACATCTGGAAGCAAGCAAAGCGTAATTTGGGCAAATTTAATGGCATTACAGCGGAGAACATTTATTGATTTTTGCAAGAGTGTGAATGGCGTTTCAACTCAGGAGACCATCAATCGCTGCTCAAGCAGCTTAAATAGCTGGTACAAATCAGCAAAACATTAACCCTTAGCTAGGACAGACCCTTTGTTTAATCTCTCTTTCGGGGATGGTTGAAATCTCTCGCCTTTAGGCGAAGCAAGGTTTATATTTGTCGCTATGCGACCTTACAGATTAGGAGCCCATACCAAGAGCGATCTGAAGGTTTATCCGATCTGGATTCCCAAGTACCACAAGCGGGTGCTGACTGCACAGGTAGCGATTCGAGCTCGGGATATCTTGCGGCAGATCGCGGTGGAGCGTGAGTTGGCTATCATCACAGTCAAGATCAGCAGTGAGGATGTGCAGATGTTTATCGGCTATCGGCCGACTCAGTCGATCAGCAAGATCGTTCAGTGGCTCAAGGGGATC
>JAGWAZ010000087.1:9521-17041 GCA_021296135.1 Chlorobiota bacterium
AGGGGAGCCGTTTCAAGAGGAGAGTCGATTACAAATCGCCTTCTGATTGAAACCCCTCGCCTTATAGGCGAGGGTCGTTCTTGAATGTTTTGCGCATGTTTGTTGACAAGGTAGAAGCGACACAAACCGACAACGACTTTTCCCATTTTCTGCATCGAGCCCGAACCAGCAGGATAGTTTGGAATCCTCGCAAAGGTCGCTTTGAAACAGTCGCACAGTGAACACCAGCCGACCCATGCTCATTGGGACGTGAGCTTGACTACGAACGCATGAAGGGGAAGATTCAGGTGGCCATTGGCTGGGTGTGGGGTGAGGACGATAGCACACCAGCAGAGCCGGGTTTTATTCGAACAGTTCCGTAAGCCAGGCAATCAATTTCCTACTCAGAGTAGCGTCAACATCCAAATCGCGCATATCGTATGAAGATTCAAGAAAAACATTTTCGGTACATGATGAAAAGGGACTATATCCAAGTATCAATTAGTTTCTCCTGAATGAACTTGTTACAGACAATATGTGTAGATATTATACATATCAACTAGAATATGTATATTAATCATCAAAAATTATACATATTCAATTCCTTCAACTACGCTCAGGACACGTGTTCAAGGTGGTAGAGCATGACACAAAAAGTACCTCGATACGATCCGACGACCTCGTGGAACGATCTTCCCAAGCTTCCGCCTTTAGCGGACATCGAATCGCGCGACATACTCAAGGCATGCATCTCGGCGATGGCAGACCTTGCGCGGGTAAACGCCCTGGTGAAGATACTGCCGAACGAATCTGTTCTGGTCCACACATTACCGCTCCAGGAGGCGCGTAGAAGTTCGGAGATCGAAAATATCTTCACCACGAGCGATGAGCTGTATCGAGCCTTGACCTCCAACAATACCCGAATTGACCCCGATACCAAAGAAGTACTGCGCTACCGCGAGGCATTGTGGGAAGGTGTCAGCGTCTTGCACGATCGACCCATTCTGAACGTGCCGCTCTTCGAGCGGATTTGCTCACGTATTCGCGACGTAGAGGCGAGTGTACGTAGGTCTGAGGTGGTGATTATAAACCCAACCACATAGCAGGTCATCTACACGCCTCCCACCGGACACGAGAATCTCATCAATTTGTTAACCAACTTTGAGCGCTTCATCAATGACAACGGCGACCGGTTCCAACCGCTTGTTAAAATGGCTGTGATGCACTATCAGTTTGAAGCGATACACCCCTTCACGGACGGCAATGGCCGGACAGGTCGCATACTCAACATCCTCTATCTGATACATCAGAGGCTGCTCGATAAACCGATACTCTACCTCAGCCGTTTCTTTATTGAGAGTCGGAATGACTACTACCGCTGTCTGCGTGAAGTCACGGAAAACGGAAAATGGCAGCAGTGGATACTCTATATGTTAGAAGCAGTGGCACAGACATCACGCGACACTGCATACAGGATCGAGGCAATCCATACCCTTATCGGTGACGTAATTACAAAGGCGCGAGGTAAAACGAAAGCCATCGAGCGTGAAGGGTTTGTCGATTTACTGTTCAAGTGGCCTTACTGCAAGATTAATATTGTCGAGAGAGAACTCAAATGCAGCCGTATTACGGCCACGAAATACCTGAACGAAATGGCAGGGCTCGGTATGCTTGAGCGCTTGAAGGTCGGGCGAGAGTACTACTACATCAACACGAACCTTGTGAAATTGCTGTCAGAGTGAGATTGTGGTGGAGATCGCGAGTAGACGCGAAAATCTGTCCCCTTTACTAACAGAGCGTTCCAAGAAAAGACTCAGGCCACGATCGCCCCCCTCTGGGGGGAGGATAGGACCGACGCATAATCTTGGCTGCAGGAGGTAACAACGAAGATGAAGTACGCCAAGATGAACAAGTTATTTAGGGAAGACCTTGTAGCACGGTATGATGAGATGGCTCACAACGCAGTATTAGGTCTTGAATTCATCAAACAGGAAATATGGCATCGTGATTCCGAACGACTTAATCGCAATATGGAACGCATGACTTTCAGAATCCAATGCAATTTGGCATCGGTCGGAGAGGTAATGTTCCGACCTCGGGCTTCCCTTCCTGCTCGAGCAGGCAAGGCTTCCGCCCAAGGCTATGAACCGAGGACTGCTACGCAGTCGATGTGAGCCGATGGTGGGCCTGTCATTCCAATGTTGTTCAAGTCGCATAGCGACGTTCGGTTGGTAGCCCCGTGCCGAAGTATGTAGTAGCCACGTTTGTCCATAGCCGTTGCATGAAAAAACGGATCGCCTGATATCAAGTCAAGCGATCCGTCTCAAGAAAACGTATGAAGCTACATTATGATTCGGGAATGATCTCGATCATCACCGTGCGATTGTAATATCTTCCCTCGGGATCCTCATTGCCAAACGGAGCGCGGAACTGGGTCTCACCGAATCCGTATGCGTCAAACGTTACGTTTCGTCCCATCTTTTTTAACTCATCAGTAAGGACTTTCTGAGCGTCGACCGCACGTTTTGCCGAAAGCTCGGAGTTGTAGTCGTCCTTACCGATAACGTCGGTATGTCCATGGATAAAGACTGTAGCTCCGTTCGGAATACGGGGGGCTACATCCTGACGAAGGAAGTTCTCATATGTCTTAACTGATTTGGAATCATCGTACTCGAACAGAATTGAGTAGCGAGTCCCGGTTGTCGGCGCTACTCGCTTTTTGTGAAGCTCAAACTCTTTACTGTATGTCAGTTGGCCTTCATCATGGGTGGAAGCGTTTACAGATGCTACATAGCTTCCCTCATCGGCATTACCCAGTATAGGTGTGGCGTTGATGCGGGCAACGCGACCATAAAATGGTCCGTAGACTTGTGAATAGTTGTTGTCATTTCCGGTAATTGTTAGATCCCAACTCTTGACGGAGGTAGCTGAGGTCAGGTTAAGTTCAAAGACCAGATCGTTCTCAATCGGTTCCTCCTGCTTCGCGTTGATTCTGATCGGTCTGAGTAGCTCTATATCCTCGGTCAGAATCTCTACACGGACGTTTTCATCTGCTACAAGCTCTTTGTCTGCGGCAGGAGTCGAACGAGTTCCTGACTCATGCGGTGGTCGGGTCTGACCTTTTGCTGTAATGCGACTTGGGTCGAGGCCAAACGAACTGGCCAGATAATCTTTCACCCTATCGGCCATCTCTTTTGCCTGGGCCACATTTTTCGAAGCTCCGACTACGTTGATTGTCGATGAAGAGTTCTCCCGCATCCTTGCACCAATGATGTTCATGACGTTGTAGTAGACATCGAGTTGGCGTTGCGAGCGAGAGGTGTTTGCTGCAGCTCCTGTTGTTGGTGCCGATGCATCGAGCATCGATTCCTCCGTAAATTTCTGTGCTTCGGCCGGGCTTAACTTTACATACTTGGATGGAATATTCGGTTCTCCCTCTTCAAAAAACATGTAATTCAACAAGGGAAAGAACTCCTCAATACGTCGCTGTTCGCTTACGCCACCCAAAGGTGTGCGAATAGCAAGATCTAATCCCTCAGACTGATGTGGCAGATCGGGCTTTGTCTCTTCTTCCTTTTTGCCGAACCCGTACTTCAATTGCAGACCTGCTCTTGGAGTAAGGGTACTCCAGTCCTGCGTGTCGCTACTGACCTGACTCAGTATCCAGTGAGCCGAGAGAAAAGGAGTAAGATACCAAGCTGTGCCCTTCTCTTTGTTTTCGGAGATTTGAATATCGTAACCAAGACCTCCCCAAAGACCAAAAGTGGAGTTTGAGATAGGGCCAACCTCAGATTCTATAGGAGTACCATCAAACGAAGTATCTGAGGTCAGATCGTTTGCTATCAAGAGGTTTAGTGAAGGACCGACAAGAAGATGAAAGTTTGGACCGCTGATGTTGACTCGCAACGCCGGTTCAATGGAGATATACCGGAGAGTTGCGTTTACGTCATTACTATCACCAAAGAAGGCGCTTCGGTCATCGTAGGTTCCTCGGATCTGAAAGCCGATTGTCCCTGGTATAGACTCAAACGTGAGTCCAGCGTATGGTGCAAACTTGGAACCGTTATCGACTCCGGTCGGGAGAAGAGCTCGGGGGGCAGTAAAGCCTATAATACCAAGAGTATCAAGGCTGGCTCGGTTATAGTTTACGCCGCCAAGCAGACCAAATCGCATTGGTACTGGATTGTCCTTCTGTGAAAATGCGGTTCCAGTCAGTATGAATAACGGCAGGATGCTAACGATACTTCTAAATTTCACTTGACCTCCCTCTGAAAGGATAGACTGGTTGGCAAATAATAATTGAAAGCAAAGAATGCCAGATTAATGATTGTGCAGAAACAAAGTTACCGGTTAGAAGTGAGAACAGGAAAAATGTTGAACGGGTACAATAGAGAAAAGAAGCCTTCGATTCCACAAATCACAGTGTGTCCCTTTTAAGCTCCTTACCGGAAGAGCCATTGAGGAACTTGACGAGACGAAGACAGTTGGGACGCTCAGATGTGTTGACATAATCGACAATATCCATCACCAGATTGATGATGTGCAGACCAAGCCCTCCTTGCTGATGTTCTACTGCTCGTTTCTTGAGATCGAGTTCCGGCAAGCTTGCAGGCTGAAATGGTTTCCCCGAATCAAAAAGCTTGATAACAAATCGATTTGCTTCAGTCATGATCTCGACCGAAAAGCTCTCATCGGCGACACATCGAAAGGCGTGCTCAACGATGTTTGCACAGGCTTCATCAACGGCAAGCGCAACTCGATAGGCTGTCTCGGGATCGAACCCGAAACAAAGAGCTTCCCGTTCAACTGCCTCTCTAATCACTCGAAGTTCCTCTGTTCTCGCAGGAGCTGTGTAACTATATCGGAGAGTATTGCTGGGTCTGTTTTTCATGAATCGACTGGGCCGGCCTCTGATTTTTCGATGAATTTGTTTCGTGCTTCGTCCCGGTGATCATAGATCTCGTAGAGCATCGGAAAACCGAGCAAATCGCATACACTAAAAACTTTTGGCTTCATCCCTGCCAGCTTGATATCCCCTTGATGTGCCCGAACATCCTCTATAAATGCCATAAATACACCCAAGCCAGCGCTTGAGATATAGCTCAACTCACAAAAATCGACAACGATGTTGTATCGCTCCCGCTCCAACATTTCCTGAAACGTCTGTTCGAGTTGTGGTGCGGTGTGAGCGTCGAGATATCCTCCCAACTCAATGATCCAGGCCGGAGTCTCTTCCCGTGTTGAAATGAAAAAATCGTTCATAAGCCTTCTATGCTAAATGCGCGATGCGATTGCAGAAATTTCTATACTAAGCTTACCCTTTCCATTACAGGATGACAAGAATACTGTCATCGACTGGCGACGTATCACCTGTAAAAGTAGAGATTCCTGTAAATATAGCATCTCATATATCCTGTATCGTTCTCGTCTGAGAGGTTATCGCTGCTTTTCTACCAACAACTGAAAGCGCTCAAAGTCGAGTTTCTCTCCATCACTTCGGTGCGCTTCGGCAAGACCGTCGCTGAAGAGGATGAGAAAATCGCCGTTGGAACAACCAATTTTCTCCTACGCAAGGGTTCGTTCGAACTGTTTTGTTGCAGCGGGTGCTAGGCCTATCCCCCGTGGTGTATGGTAGATTGCCTTTCCGTCGCTTTTGAGAATCAAGGTTGGACAATCTCCTGCACGAGCGATGTGCACGTTGTGCCCCTGATCCCGGATCCGCAGACAAGTCATCGTTACGAAGAACCCGGGGTTAATGTTTCTATGTAGGTGGCAACGAGTAGAATTGAATGAAACCATCCTCGTTCTTCCAGCCCTGCCATATATCCAAAGAGCCAGTCAAAGAAACTGAGAGTTGCCCACCCAAGTACAACGACGGCCATTACGATTGTCATCGATGTGTCGGGGAGACCCCAAACGGTTATCTGACCCTGCCGGTTGGGTTGATGGAATTCACAGTCGCAGTTGTTCGATAACCGGTCTCCAATGTTTCACCCTGTGTCTGAATTGATGTATGGGCATATTTCAGTCCCCAATTCGTCTGTTTTTAGGCCTGCTTTGTTCGAACATGCCCTGATGTTTGTTCAAAGGAGTATTTCAACGTAAATTAGAGACTCGCTCTTTTGCGAGGACAACTTTTGATACGATTAACAGTTCAGCAATTCTTATGACGCGACAACGCAAGAGATCAAAGTATATCTCCTTGATAAATCAGTGTGAAACCTGTGTGATGCCAACAAAATTTGAGCTGTTGGGCGAAGTTTCAGGAATGGAAGAGGATAAGAGATGGGCAAGATGTACCAAGTGTCATCACACAATGATGCTTGATCTTGAGATGATTGAGAATGAACAAAATCCAACCAAAGAGACAACTGTACCAGTTGAGGACTGTATTGACTACTCACCAAAAGGGAACTATGCGGTTGGTGATGCTATCTACCACAAGGGATGGGATGATGTCGGCACGGTAATCTCAAAGGAGTTGACCTCTAATGGAAGCCAGGCGATTGTTGTCACTTTTAACATGCTTGGTGAAAAGCGTCTGATTGAAAACATCGGCAATTAGTCTATCAAAGTGAATAGAATCAACATTAATATTAAATACATAGTGAGCACAAAGGGGGTGAATACGCTGTGATCGGAGTTATCGTACAAGACAACGAATCGATCGACCGGGCCTTGCGTCGGTTTAAAAAGAAGTATGAACGTGCCGGGATTTTGAAAGAGTACCGTCGTCGTACTTCCTATACAAAACCATCGGTATTAAAGCGAATGGCACAACAGAAGGCCGAGCGACGCCAGCATCGCATTTCGCGTGAAATGCAGTAAGACAGAGTTCGTAAATGAAACTTTCAATCCCCCTGCAGGTGATTCCTTGCAGAGGGATTCTTTTGTTTCAGTCAGTTTGAAGCGATTTGAATTCGGCACGATCTTTGCCCGATTTGCATTCTTCCGATGGATTCCATATTCTTCCATTTGACTCGCGAAGAAGGCTCTCTGGGTCGACTCACTTCGCAAAAGCATATGGAACATCCTTCAAAGCCGCAGCGGAATTCATGAGTACAAACAGCCTTGAAGGGGAGGTTATTGAGTCGAAGCCGATCTTTGAGGATCGCGAAGACGTTACAAAGCGCGACCGTCTGATTACCAAAGGACGTAGCGTTCTCGACCTCTGCATAAAGCAGAATAAACTACTCTGTGTGCAGGGGTTCGTAGATTCACAGATTGAGAGGGGGGGAGTCTATCTTGATGTTGTCAGGGCGATGCGAGACTATATTTCAGTCGAGCTTGAACGGACAGACATACATGATAAAAAAGAGAGAAGAATGCTTCGTGATCTGCACGACTATGTGAACGAGAAATTGCAAGGGCAACCCGACTTGGTTGCCGAGTAGAGTTAGTCCTTGAATCAAGTTTACGATAAAGAGGAAAGATACACGATTGCTGCATATCTGAACCTCGCTATGAGTATCCGGGAAATTGCCCGCCATAGCCGACCGAGTCCCTCGACGATCAGTCGGGAGCTTCGGCGCAATCGGTCT
>JAGWAZ010000088.1:0-484 GCA_021296135.1 Chlorobiota bacterium
TGAAACCGATCGGGATTCACAAGATTAAAAGATGAGCAGGATGCATCACGAATATCACCGATCACCCAGCGACTGAAACAGATATTCGGGCATTTCCCTCGATTGCCAAACTCAGCATCACTAATATAACCAATCACCCAGCGACTGAAACAGATATTTGGGCATTTCCCTCGATTGCCAAACTCAGCATCACTAATATAACCGATCACCCAGCGACTGAAACCGATCGGGATTCACAAGATTAAAAGATGAGCAGGAAGCAGCACTAATATAACCGATCACCCAGCGACTGAAACTCGCTGATTCTTGTCAATGATAATTCGTGACAATTGCAGCACTAATATAACCGATCACCCAGCGACTGAAACTGCCGGCCTGGGGCTTTAGAGTTTGAACATAAATCAAGCAGCACTAATATAACCAATCACCCAGCGACTGAAACCGATCGGGATTCACAAGATTAAAAGATGAGCAGGATGCATCA
>JAGWAZ010000088.1:898-4000 GCA_021296135.1 Chlorobiota bacterium
CACCGGAAAGGTAGACGAAAGAACAAGATCACTTTCGGGGGGGCATCACTAATATAACCGATCACCCGGCGACTGAAACATAAGCTCGGAATAGCCCGCCAATGACCAACAGCATCACTAATATAACCAATCACCCAGCGACTGAAACTCTCCGACGGTGCGCTTATTCAAACTGCAAATTGTCGCAGCACTAATATAACCAATTCCCCGGCACCTGAAACCGATCGGGATTCACAAGATTAAAAGATGAGCAGGATGCATCACGAATATCACCGATCACCCAGCCTGCCTGACGGCCTGGACTTGGCGATCTGGCGTCGCGACCGCACGACGAATTGCGGATCGGCTATGACCTCCGAGAAACGCAGCTCAGAAATGCCGACGCCGCCGTGCAGTTCGCCGATGAAGTCGCCCGGCGTGACCTTTTGGCAGTCGAGCTGCACGAACTCATCGCAGATGATGTTACGCCAGAAATCCAAACGGCCCCGCTCCCTCAATTCGGAGGTCTTCTTGCGGTAGCCGCTGAGAATCAGGTCGGCCATTCGTACCAGGCGAGCGGATGCTTGCTACGCTCCGGCCGACCGCTCCGTTGCAGCGCGGAGCTCCCATAGTGTAACCCGCCAACATCCCATGTCGGCCTTGCCGGGCAGGGTGCGCGGACCCTACGCAAGCCGCTCGCGCACAAGGAAGTCAAGGGTGCGGTCTACGCATTCCTGTGGCTCTTCAAGCTGCAGAAAATGCGTAGTTTCCGGTACGAAATCGTAATCCAGGGCCACCATGTTGCTTAAGTCCACGCTGGGCAGAAACGACAAGGGCACAACGGGATCGGCGCCGATTACCTTGGTGGGACAGGGCAGGCTTATAATCTCGGAGGCCACCGCCGAGTCATAGAGTTGGTCGTAGATGTTTGCCTCATACTCGCGCGGACAGCACAACTCGTAGGCTGTTCCTCTATCCGCTGTGCGCCTAAGGGTGGTGCGGGCGATCAGATCCGCAACGCCAGGCTGAAGGCGTTCATAGACTTGCGCACGCAAGAGCTGCTCTGTGAACTCGTCCGGGTTGCGAAAGCGGTCCTGACGCTGCCGGGCTTTGCTGGCCATGGCGCCTGCCATTTTCTTGACGTCCTGCGATTCACGGCCGTGCGGACAGGTGGGAGGATCGAACACCACAAGCGCCGCGAACTCATCGGATTCCGCAAGCTGAAGGATCGCCGTCACCGCCGACATCGAATGAAAAACGCCGATCATGGGCTTTTCTCCGAAGTACTCGGCTATGGCTTTTACGATCACCCTGTTGTCCCGCACGAACGTTTCGATGTTGTGCGCCAAGCGAGGGTCGACCGGATTCCAGCCGTGATTGCGAAAGTCATAAAGAACCAGGTCGAAGCGATCGGCCAGCAGAGACCAGAAAGGGTAGTACGTATCCGCGGCGAAACCGTTGCAGTGACTTAACACCAGCCTCGGTCCCTGCGGATTTCCGTGCTTTCGAAGGAAGATTACGGCGCCGTCCGGCATTCGGACTTCACGCACGGCCAGTGGCCGGGGAACCGTCCAGTACCTTGAGGCGGCTGCTCCACCGCCTGTCGTGGCCGCCGGCTGATAAGGGCTCAAGAATCGATCCCCCTCCGATCGACAACGCGTATTGCCTTGCCCTCCGAGCGGGGAAGTTCGCCCACATTACTGAAACTCATTTCTTTTTTAGGATATTTCTTTCCGGCCTCGGTATGTTTCCAACCATACAACGGCAATAATACCTGTGGCACAAATCGTACAGCCCCGGGCGACGGCTCAATGTGAAAAAGTGTCGTTAGCGAAGATGTGTTGAGGCGTTGCGTTTTCAGCTCCCATTCGGATGCGTTAGGAATGGGTAAGTTATTTTCTTCAATGCCAAGCAATTCTTCTAAGGTGTTACCAATTCCGCCATGGTTTCTATTACGCCGGTTGGCAACAAAACCCATCGCTGAGATTTCCTTTAGTTTTGTGACGAGCTCCTCTTTTGTATATGTCTTGAATTTATTTGTCATATACTAAGAGCTAGCCTTTCCTGCATTAAATATTCTTTAATCCTGTCTTTTGCCATATCACAATATTCCGGTGAAATATCTATGCCGACATAATCTCGTTTATTATTAATGGCTGATATAGCAGTAGTACCAGACCCCATAAACGGATCAAGGACTATTTTGGCGTTTGTAGAGGAAACGATTTGATCAATTAGGTTTATCGGAAATGGTGCCGGGTGCGGATTGTTCATATCTTGCATAAATTCCCAAATATCGCCATAGGCATTTGCTTTTGGTCTAAGTCTAAATTTTGGTTTAGCTATCAGATAGATAACTTCATAGGTAGGAAGAAAATATCCGGGGTTAAAATTAAAACCACCTTTTCGTCTCCAGATTATAATCTGTCGCACCGGAAATCCATGAACAATATCCTGTCGGTCTTGAAGTAAATTATTTTGTACTCGCCATTTGTGGTTGTAGAAAATGGCTCCATCATCTGGTATAAGACGAAGCATTTCTGTCAGACAATCCCGCTGCCAGGCTACATATTCATCGTGGGGCATACAATCTTCATGATGACTATAACCTTTTTGCAGAGCGGCGTTTGCCCATTTACCGCCACGGCCATCTTTCATACCGTTTCCGGTTGAGTTCTTTAGATTATATGGCGGTGATGTCACAACCAAATCTATTGAATTATCGGGCATACTTTTCATTACATCCACCGCATTACCGCAAACAATTTTATTGAGATATTTTTTTTTGAAATCTGCTTTTGTCATATTTATTTCAGTAACTTGTCCAGTGGTGTATTAAGAGCTGTGGGAATCTTTTCCATGGTGTTGATGGTAAGATTTTGTTTTCCGTTTTCAATATTGCTTATATAAGCCGGATCAAGATCAAGAGCACGACAAATATCTCCTTGGGACATATTATTTTAGCAGCATTAATATAACCAATTCCTCACCAACTGAAACCGATCGGGATTCACAAGATTAAAAGATGAGCAGGATGCATCACTAATATCACCGATCACCCAGCAACTGAAACTCAGTGCTTCCAGATTGTCGCCTTGGATGAGCATGTTGCCGGCGTCTGGG
>JAGWAZ010000088.1:4392-19762 GCA_021296135.1 Chlorobiota bacterium
AATATCACCGATCACCCAGCAACTGAAACTCAGTGCTTCCAGATTGTCGCCTTGGATGAGCATGTTGCCGGCGTCTGGGTCGCCGGTGGAAAGGTCGGGGGCTTCTTCGAGGAGACGGTAGGGGACGCGGGTAGCGGCGTGGATGTCGGCGTCGCGTGTTAGCCAGTGCAGGGTTGGCATGGGATAGTATTTATCTCTGATATTCTTATTTTATAGAAGATGTTCTCATGGAGCACTTTGCATTATCTACGTCTATGTGCTTTTTAGACATTGTCTCCAAGAAGCCTTGTAGCTGCGTTTCGTGCCCTTGCCATTACTGATTCAGTTTGTTCAACGTTGTTTATAAAGGTTTTTAACTCGATAGACATCAAACGATTAGAGCGATCGAACTCTTTTTCAATTCTCGGAAGAGCGTCCATGTTCGATACAAGATCAGAGGAACTCGTGTGCATTTCTCGCATCACTCCTTCTGTATCGCCAAGCACCTGTACAAATTCGTCTAGCTTTGCCTTATTTTCCGGAGCTACACTCTTGAACTCACCGCTTAGGATTGCATCCAAGCTTTGCCCCACATTTTCCAAAGCTTGTCGGTATTCATTGTTGCTCTTCTGTAACCACGAAGTGTGCTTATCAAGCTCAATAGCCAACGAACGCATGATCTTCCGTTGCTTCTTGGGTGACTCTTTTTCTGGGCCTCGAAGCCGTTCAGTCGAGCTCTGTAGCTGCAATGTAAGAGGATCAAGAAGATCTTCTTTGAGTTCAGTAATCACCCGCCTTATGGTCTCCATACCGTCCACAATCTCGACTTGGTAATCGAGTAAGCCGCGTTCATCTTGTTCACCAGATATCGCTACTGGAGATTGTGCATCATCGGTGTATAAAGGAGAAGTTGGAACTCCAAAATCAGTGATAGGAGTACCAAATTTCATGCCGCCAGTTTGTACCTTTTCTATGAGTTTTTGAATCACTTGTCGAGCTTTGTCCATTTGTGCGAAGTAAGTACTATACGTGAAAATGTTGTATGATCGAAGGTCAAATGGTACCTCCTTAATATCTTGAGCGAGTAATATGACGTTCTTTTTATAAGCATGCGCCAATCCCAACTCATAATAAACATTCGGGTTCGCCGTCGATAGATCCGCCATTATAAGTTCACTATTGATTAGTGACTCGATAATATTCTTCAAAATATTTTGTTGATGAAGGATATCGTCGGCTCTCCTCACATCGTAGCCTGCTTCCGACAAAGGATTGTGTATCAGATAAGCATATATATCGTCGAACTCCTCCGCGAAGGGCATCAGAACAAAGGCACGTGGTTTCATAAGAGAACTATCTCCGTTCAGTTTTGAAATTTTCGGCTAGTCGGATAGACTTCATGGCCGTTTCTATATCGGGCTTTTCTGGGCTGTGAACAACGCTATCCTCTCTCCGGCTCACGACCCAACCAAACTTCAGAAATCCGATTTGTTCAGATCGCGAAAACTGGTGACCTTGGATTTGAAGCGATACTTCGCCGCTCACTCGGCGAGAAATCCACCGGCTTCTTCTATGGTCAGGTAGCCAGTCTTAATCAGCGTCAACACCAAGTCCTCCGTCTGACAGAGCGCCAAGTCTTCACGTCGGCGTTGGCCTTCAGTTCGCGCTCTTCGGTCCTGAAGCCCGGCGACCCAATCCCGAGTAAGCGCAACGGCCAAAATGGCAGCACTAATATAACCAATTCCCCACCAACTGAAACCGATCGGGATTCACAAGATTAAAAGATGAGCAGGATGCATCACCAATATCACCGATCACCCAGCGACTGAAACTTAGAATGGAAATTATATACAGTTTTACCTGGTAGGATTTTCGTCCGCTTATGGCCTCTTTCCCCGCCGCTAGAGACACATTGTGTTTGGTCCTCTCATAATGAGTGGCTGCTCAATCCTAACTATTCTCTGGGCGAGCGGGGATACGGAATTTCCTCTTCTACTTCTATTATACACCGGGGTCTCGGACTTCTCTCCTACTTCACCTGCATCGACACCACTGAGCCGACAATCTGTAATACAAACCGCAACACTCATTTAGTCAATTCTCGTAATAATACTCATCCCTACTATCTCTACTTTACGCTGTTGTACACTAGATACAACTCCTTCTAATTTGTCACCGATTCGTGATTCTTCATCAAACACTGATGTAATTGTTACTTGTTGTCCGGGAATCAACGTATGAGTTTCATCCCAGAAGTTTATTTCATAGACTCCTTCCCAGTCTATGTCAGGCTCAGGCGTGAATCCTGGTACAGGGTCAAAAGGATTCTCAGTATCAGTAGCGAATATGTACAGTTCTCGTTTTTCTCCACCAGAGGTTACAGCTACTTGCTTACAGTGACAGGTAATGATCCAGTCTCGAGCATCTTCAAAAGATTTACTATACCTAGCTTCGTTGTTCCACTCTGTCTGAGTTTTCCATCTACTCTGTGCGTGTTTTGATATGTACCCCAATACTTCGCCTGCCGGAGTGAATATCTCTGCATTAGTATTTCCCTCATCACACCATTCAACACGTACTGAGGCACCGGGATATACTTTCAGTGAACCCGGACGTATATCTCCAAAGGACCGGATGAAGAAACTTATAGCAGGGTCTGCTGATGGTGGTCTGTTGAGTGTAGGGTGATCTGTCGTACTAAGTCGTTCAAATGCCTGCCGTAAAAGTTCACAGCCTGCTTCATCAATTCCGGCAAGCTGATATTTTTGTTGTTCTGCCTCCCTAAGGGCCGTACGATAATTGGGATGTGTTTTTAGCCATCGATCCAAGAGGAGATATGTTTGTTCACTCTCTGTTTCAGGACTATGTACTAGTAGTACTTTTAGTACGTCCATTCTCATTGCCGTTCTTATTGCTTGCTCTGCTCTCTCCGAAACAGGTCGAAAGTTATCACGGGCAACAAGACGCAATAGTGCCTCTAATATCTCTCTATGTAAGACAAGATGGACGTCACGCATCAATTCTATCGCCTCGTCAGCCTTCTCGTCCTCTAATACAAAATAGCGCATGGTCATGAAAGCATCGGCTGACCCAATTTTCACTAGATAAGCTTCCAGTGTTGCAAGATGGGGTAGTGCATTTACATCATATTCATAGTAAGTGACCGCATCGGTGAAGGCCTTTGCAAGGTCATCAGCCCATTGACCGTTGTTTATCTTTTTGGTGCACTTGTACAAGTCACGCAGATCATGTCCCTCCTTTCCTGTTTTGGAAAAATTTGGGTTGGCTTTAGTTAAACGAACTTTGAGTCCTATTTCTATAGCGTGGTGGGCTTGAAAAGCACGATTAGCTTTCTGTATGGGTACATAAGCGTAAGCGGGAACCAATTCGTTTTCCTTCATTGTGTCCATTGTGTCACCTGAATCCAGCCAATTGATTATATCTCGAATATAGTCAATATAGTCGCTTCTGTTAGTCATTTAACAACCTCAACAGAATGTCCTTGCTACCCTCTTGACCCTTATCTACAATAAAGTAGCCCGGCAGGCTATCAACCCACCGGTGTAACCGGGCGGTAATGGCGCAATTGGCATCACTGCTATTGCCTGAGCTGCTAGGCTCTAGCGGATTCAAGCCCCGCCTGCCCTTACCGCACCATTTGGGGGGAATATTGTCCGTTGGACGTGAACCGGGTCTGCGAAACCCGGAACGTCAGCTAGCCCTTAGCGTTGCGGTTGGATTCTGCTACTCCCCGCTGTCTCTGCTCTAATTACCATCGCTTTTCACATCCAGGTAAGCAGCACTAATATAACCAATCACCCAGCAACTGAAACCGATCGGGATTCACAAGATTAAAAGATGAGCAGGAAGCATCACCAATATCACCGATCACCCAGCCTCCCTGACGGCGAGGCAGACAACTGACAAGGGGACAAGGAGACCGGGGGACAGGGGAAGCAGAATGAGTATAACCGACTTATCCGGCAACAATGCGGATAGAGTAACCGATGGCGTCGATTAGCCTCCTTTAGCCCGTTCTAATTGTGTGAGATATGCTTTTCCTTTCGAAGTTATTGCGATCATCCGGCTTTCTGTACACCGAAGTGATCTCCTTAGTGATCTCCTTTTTGAGAAGGTCGTAAAAGAGAGTCACGAACCATCGATGGCTAACTGTGATAGGAGGCCACGAAAGAAAACGTCCGACCAAGGCCAGGCGTTTTCAGTTCATCTCCGAATTCGATCGGATTGTGGCGAAAAGCGATCTCTCAGTGTTAAAAGCGGGTAAGCACCTTATCCTATAGTTTCCAGTACCTGAATCGAATAGGCAGGGGGTAAGGTAGAAAAAAGACGCTGCCACCGATTGCCTTTATCAGCTGATACGTATAGGTTTCCTGTTGTCGTGGCAAAGGCAAGATAATCGTCGTGCTTGTCCAAGCCATGTCGGTAGACCAGATCATAGCAGTCACTCTGTGGCAACCCCTCGTTTTGCTTTGCCCAGTTGAGACCTGAGTCTTTTGTCCTGGCTACATAAAGGGCGCCATCTTTAGCCATCCGGCAGTCGTCACCGGTGGCAGGTACAACCCATGCTTCACCAGGATCACGGTTGTCAGCGACAATCGCGAAACCAAAATCAACATACGGGCTCGATTTGTCTACGCGCCTCCAGGTTTTACAAGAATCTCGAGATACATAGATACCATCGTGATTCTGTTGCCAGAATGTCTTAGGATCAGCTGGTGTTCCGGCGAGCAAATGTGGATCGTGACCAACCTCTGCGTTTGGATCCTGGAGGAAAGAGGCATCAAGACCTTTGTTCCGAGGGTGCCAGGATGCACCAGCATCCGTAGACTCAAAAATGCCAGCGCAACTGATTCCAAGGAAGATATGGTCGCTATCTCTCGGATCGACAATTATCGAGTGAATCCCTGCCTCGTCAAAGCCACCTCCGAACCATTTGTCTCGTGATTCATGGTTCCATAAAGCCTCGTTGAGTTCAAACGTTTGGCCGTCGTCTGTACTTGTGAAGAGCCCACCAGGCACAGTCCCGATATGTAGTGTTTCCGGTCGGTCATTTCCACCGCTCCCGATGGCCCAGATGTAATCTACACTGGCTGGTTTTTCGGGGCGAATCTCGGTCCCTTCCGGAAACGCAGGAGATGTCAGCTCTTCCCAATTGCCACCACGCTTACGGTGCAGCTTCGCACCCCAGTGCCCTTCAGCCAGAGCAGCCCACAAAGTTTCGGTCCGGTCATCATACCAGGCATAGGAGACAGGACTGCCCTTGAACGCGTGATCGGTGATTGCCCATTGATTATCCTGTCCCTCAATCGTTAATAATCCTTTTCGTGTTCCGAGAAGAATAGTCATCTGCTACCTCATTTGTTACAAGTCAGATTGTGTTATCCACCCGATAGAGCCTGCCAAATATGAACCGTTGATACCCCTTTAAGGGAAACGTCCGATGCTACAGATCTGCGCAGCACGTTGCCGTCGATCGCAACCGCAACATGTTTTCGCACAGCTTGCTGGTCGTCGAGAATATATGATATGAACCTCGGGTGCTCTCTCTCAATGGCATTTAGTAGCTCCAGGAGATTCGCTCCACTGTAACGCCCATCTTTCAATGCCGGAAAGCGGAGGCGAAGCGAATCTGTGAAGAGCACTTCAACCTGTTGTGCTGTTTCCATGTCGGTAATTTCTCTTTAACTATCGTATGTGATTCAAAGATTCTCTTGCGGACAGAGTAACCGATGGCGTCGATTAGCCTCCTTTAGCCCGTTTGAATAGGACGTGAGTGTTTCGCTTGGGGCTCGATCATCTGGCTTTCTGTACACCGAAGTGATCTCCTTTTTGAGAAGCTTGTCATCTACGCAGATGGCCCGAAGTGTCATTGCTTGCTCGATAGTCCATGCCTCCGTGTCATGCTCAGGTATTTCCCCGCTCCTTTGCAAAAGGGACACAATCAGGTCTACTGATTCCGGCTGAGTTTCAAGTAATTTTTCCGTGATCATCTTCAGTCCATTTACCCAAGACTATTAGCAATCGAGATAGGGGCTTTCGATGGTGATCGATTTGTTCCAGTATCCGTAGAAAAAGATAAAAAGATACGATTTTGTTGAAAAGCCCGGTGTTTACCCATGGGAAGGGGATCTATTGAGTACGTAACATCTGATTGAGGTGAAAACTCTGTCCCGTTGCAGTTGGAAATAACGTAACTTCAGTGGTGCGAGTAACAGTCAATGGCGTAACCATATCCATTAAAACCGGAGAAACAAATGTCAATAACAGGTCACTTCGTTTGGTATGAGCTACTAACGTGGGAAAAGGAAAAGTCGACGCAGTTTTTCGAGAACGTAATCGGGTGGAAGTCGATCGCATACGAGGGCGGTTCAATACCGTACTCGATGTTTTCCAAGGACGGAACACAAGAAAAGTCCGTCGGGGGCATTCTAGAGATGGTGGAACCGAAATTCAATAAGCAGATCCCTAATCATTTCATGGGATACATAGGTACAGACGATATTAACGCATCGGCAGCAAAAGCGGAAATTCTTGGTGCAAATATCCATCATGGTCCAAATGAAATTCCTGAGGTCGGGCTTTTTGCCGTGGTTGAGGATCCACAAGGTATCTACTTCTGTCTTTTCCAGCCGCAAGAACCGTACGAACCATCGGCCGATCTCGGCCATGGCGATTTTAGCTGGAACGAGCTTGCCACAACAGACTACAAAGCTTCTTTCGACTTCTACAGCAAGCTTTTCGGATGGGAGATATATGAAGATATGGACATGGGGGGCGGCAACATCTATCGGCTCTTTGGACCGAAGGGTCTCGGAAGGTCAATCGGAGGCATGTTCAATAAGCCGGAAGAGATGCCTCACTCGGGGTGGCTTTTTTACGTCACTGTCGATGACATTAATGCAACCATTGAAAACCTCAAGGATAACGGAGGGCAGGTACTCAACGGCCCGATGAAAGTACCCGGTGGTGACCTGGTTGCACAATGCATGGGCAACGATGGCACTCCCTTTGCACTTCACATGACAAACGGCAATACTGAATAGAGAAACTGAACAAATACCCGGTATGCTCCGATACCAAAAGGTGATGATGGTCAGAAACATGAACGCGTTCCGATCTCCCGACGATTTCAGAAGATGCAACCTGCATGATGAAATCGTTGGTCACCACCACCACAATAGCAAACTATCGAAGAACTATTATGGAGACCGTTGAAACAGAAGTGAATGTGAAAGAGCTCGGCGAAGCCCGACTCGAAGTTGCACGCCAGGCAAAGACAAGAGAAGATTGGGACAGAATGTGGAAGGAAAGTCCCGAGTTCCTTTTTTCATTCGGGACCTGTTGGAGACAATGCATTGAGTACAAGGTAGATGATTTTGCCTCCGAAGTCGGTTTCTTCATCGACGTGCTCGGATTCGTTCCCAACGCGTTCGATCAGGATTATGCCATGTTTACAGGCCCCGACAGAAATTTCTTTTTCTCCCTTGTTCCAACTGATGGTGGTGAATCACCAACACCACCGGACGCAATTAAGCTCGAGTTCATGATCAGCGATCTCGAGGAAACCATGCGGAAGATAGAGAAACGAGGTGTTGATATTGAAGAACAGCCTGGCCCTGTTCATGGTAATGATATGCTTATCCGTGGTGGCTTCAGAACGCCGAATGGAATAGCCGTAAAGTTGTGGGAGTTTAAGAAGGGTGACTGACAAGGGCGAGTTGTTCTGTAGAGTGATGAAAGAGTCGTATTGAGCTTTTGATGTACCGTCAAGCAAACGAAGATCATACGTTCTTGACAAAACATCTATACGTAGGTATTGAAGATGAACTCGATAAAGAGTGACGGGATCATCCTTGGAATTGAGACTTCCTGTGATGATACTTCGGTTGCCCTGATTCGTGGTGGGGAGGTGGCATCGGTTCTTGTCTCTTCACAAGCTTCTCACGAAGAGTGGGGAGGAGTTGTTCCGGAGCTTGCTTCGCGTGCACATTTGACGACAATCTCTCCAATTCTGAACAAGGCCCTGGAGAAAGGAGGGATTAGCCTCTCGGCTGTCGATGCTGTTGCCGCAACCAATGAGCCTGGTTTGATTGGATCACTCCTTGTTGGACTTAACGTAGCAAAAGGGATATCAGTTGCTCTCGGGATTCCAATCATCACAGTCAATCATATCGAAGCACATCTTCTTTCGGTGATGATCGAGCACCGGATCGAGTTACCGTACCTTGGTCTGGTAGTCTCGGGTGGCCATACAATGTTGTATGATGTGGCCGGGATCGGTAAGTATAAACTTCTTGGGGCAACCCGTGATGATGCTGCCGGTGAAGTCTTTGACAAGGGAGCAAAACTGCTCGGTCTCGGTTATCCGGGAGGACCATTGATCGATAAGCTCGCTCAACGTGGAGATCCGAGTTTCCATTCCTTCCCACGATCTTTGGTCCATGATCCTTCAGATGACTTCAGCTTCAGTGGATTAAAAACCTCTCTTCGCTATTTCCTTCGTGATAGATACGGCGATACGGGTCCGGATGAAAGGGCACTTCCCGACATCTGTGCTGCATATCAGGAGGCTATTGTCGATTCGCTTCTTATCAAGACGTATAGAGTTGCAAAGCTACTCGGACGTGAACGTATTGCTGTAGTTGGTGGTGTCTCGGCAAACTCACGGTTGAGGGAGAAATTTTGGTTGAAGGCCGATGAGCAGGGCCGACAGATCTATACCACTTCACCTTCCTATAGTACTGACAATGCTGCTATGATCGGTTTCGTAGGGTGGCTTCGCTATCAATCACGTTCGTTTGACGAGTTGACAGTTACTGCAAACCCGTCGATGAAAGAGGCTAAGGCAGTACGCCGAGCAAAGGGGAGACCCCGGGCTAACAGTCAGGAGGCGTAAGTCATGCGTCTCGCCTCTCTTCTTGGACATTGTCAGGAGGTTTTGGAGGAGATCATCAAACAACCCCAAAGACCTGCCGATCTGTTCCTCAATCGTTACTTCCGTAAACGTCGGTATCTCGGTTCGCATGATCGCCGCTTTATTGCCGATCATGTATACGGAACGTTGCGTGGCTTCCTGAGGTATCAATTCCTGCTTTGTGGTGATACTGGTTATCCGTCCCCGGTAATTGAGAGTGTAGCCCCCCATCTTGTAGGGTTCGCTTTGGAAAACGGAATAGACGACATCGACGCATTATCAAATGCTTGCTCTCTTCCTTCCGAGCAAATCGAAGAAATCAGAGGCGTGCTGAAGCATGGGTCAACTTTGATGAATCGCCTCAGTGAACCTGAGCGATCTGCTGTTTTTTATAGCCTGCCACTCTGGTTTGCCGAAAGGCTTACTGCACAATATGGTGATGAAAGCCAGGCCTTGATGGCTTCTCTTAATCCACAAGGGCCAACCACAATACGGGCAAACAGCCTAAAGACAACTATGGAGGAACTTGCCCGGGCTTTCGAGGCTAGGGGAATTGCGTCGAAGCCTTGCTCATTTGCTCCGGACGGGCTCATCCTCGAAAAGCGGGTCGGCTTTAACGGACTTCCTGAGTTCAAGGATGGTCTCTTCGAGGTACAAGACGAAGGGAGTCAATTGCTTTCCATAGCTCTTGATCCTCGACCCGAATGGAGAGTTTTCGATGCCTGCGCCGGAGGGGGAGGTAAGACATTGCATCTTGCAGCCTTGATGGAAGGGAGGGGAGAAATTGTTGCTCACGATGCAAATCCGGATCGCTTACAAGGTCTGGTGCCACGACTGGAACGAAGTAGAGCGAAGAATGTGAGGATAATGTCTCACAGCCAGTATCTGGATCGATGTAACGATCTTGCGAAGAGTTTCGATGCCGTCTTTATTGATGCTCCATGTAGTGGAACGGGGACTCTCCGGCGTAATCCCGGAATGCGGCTAAATCTCGACAAGGAAAGACTGACTGAGCTTGTCCAACTTCAGCAGGACATCCTTCGAGAATATGCTTTGCTTGTAAAGCCGGGAGGCGTTCTCTTCTATGCAACCTGTTCCCTGTTGAGAGAGGAAAATCAGGATCAGATCGAGCGGTTTCTTCGGGAAAGAGTAGAATGGAGTCTTATTGGGATGAGGATTGACGAATCACCGGTGATTAGCAAGGGGCTGTTCCAATCATGTCCAGCCCTGCATGGTATGGATGGATTTTTCGGGGCAAAACTACGACAAACATGAGATGGAATTTTTCTCTCGATAGCATTGAGATCCTCGAACTCTTGGCCTGTAGTGTTACAGGCCGTCGATGGTAGTTGAACACAATAAATACTGGCGGAGCAGGACTCCCGGTAAAAGCGTAAGGGCAGATCGGAATGGATGGTGTTGTTTATGCATGTCAGTGAGGATTATGTTGAGAAGGACGAGCGAAGAAGTTCATCTACATGCTACGAGACCTTTGCACAACAAACCTTAGCTTGCTAAGCCTTGCGTTACCTTCAGGTATCGATGTATTGCTACGATACCAGGGCAGCAGGCATAAGACCCCTATTGTGCTGATGATAGAGCGATGGACTGACATTTCTTGATTCCTCCCGATCGAAAAAGGCAGCCAGGATAGTTCCACCGGCTGCCTTCCTGCAATCCTAAGATCGCACTTCATCACTTCTGCACCGACATTCCACGCGTCTCGCGTGAGCCGCCGATCTCCAGATGATAAAAGTAGAGACCGCCCGGCAGTCCTTCGGCTGAGAAGACTGCGATATGCTCCCCGGCACTCATAACTCCATCGACCAGAACCGCTACTTCTTCGCCGATGCTGTTTGTGACCGAAAGACGCACCTTCATCTCGCGCATTGTCCGATACGGAATCACCGTCTCATGCTTAACCGGATTCGGGGTGTTCTGACCAAGAACTGCGATCTCCATCATACCCCCGACACGTTCACCGGCCACCCCTTGGCTTCCACCTGCTTCCGGTTGAACTACCGGCTTTGCCGCTTCGTCTGGAATCGTTAAGATCCGACGAACATCTTCGAGAATCTGCACGCGCCCGGCATAGATGGCCGAATCATAGACTGGCCCGAGCGTCGGATCGAGTTGCCGTGCTCCCAGTGCATGCAAGCGCCACGAGGCTGTGATCGAGTCCGGTTCATTTGCATAATTGGTCGTCACCTCCGTGTAGGCAAGAAGAGCCGAAGAATCAGCACCGAGTCGCTCCTGGACTCCTCCCTGCAGCAAAAATGCACTCGCCTGTATAGCGGTTGGACTCTGCGGATCGGCCGCAAGCGTTGCGTAATCATTCGATAGAAGAAGAAGCGTTGATTCCACAGAGTCTCCGAGGATTGCTGCCTCCAGTGCGTTGTGCATCTTGACCAGACGCCACTCGGTCGAGATCGTCGGATCAAGCATTTCCGCACGTGAACGCCAGAACGCATCGTTCAGATAGGGATCGTTCCAGGGGATGTCAACCCATCCACCATCGGATAGGTAGTGAGCGTCCGGCATATCTTTGTAGCGATCGTCCGGTGGTGGTGGGTTCTCCGGACAATGTTCACCCCAATATTCAGCCGTGATCCTTCCACATCCCGGCAGCGTTGCTGATACGTTGATCGGAGCCCCTATCCAGGCAACATTGGAGGTACGAACCGCATTTCCTGTCGGATCGAGAAATTCGTTAAAACCGACGGGGTAGTTGACTTTCAGAATATTAGAATATAAATGCCACGTTGTGTTTTCTGCAAACCGGTTATACCCACAAGGCAGAGTTGCCGTTGCTCGAAGACCGAACATACCAATATCGGCGTTTCGTAGTGGTGGGTTCCGAAATATAGTTCCATTGCCATTATACATAAATTGGTTTCGGCCCCAAAGACTGTAGAGAGGGGCCTTCGGTCCAAGCGCCGCGACGTCAAGACGACCCGAGGCATTAAAAAACGCCAGACCGAATACTGTAAAATCTACAAACGTGTTCCCGCGAAGGTAATGGGAGTTTCGACTGTTCATTGCTGCAAAAGCTATACTGGTCTGATTATGTCTATTATCAAATATCCATGAGCTGTGCGACTCATTCAACAGATTCCCGATCTCCACCTTATCAAACGTATTTCTACAGATCCTGAGGATAGAACCGTAGTAGTCAACAACACCGAAATCGCCTGTTATGAAGTCTGCTGCACCCACGGCAACCGAATCACACATGGTAGAGGTAACTCCATTCATCAGATGAACGAAATCACCTCCTGTTACCACTGCTCGTTTCATTCGGAGGAGGCTGAGTCCTGTGAACGTATAGTTAAATGTTCCTCTCTGCCCCTCGATCTCTCCATCCTCATCAAAAAAGTCACAAAAAAGTACTTGAGCCTTCTCTCGTTCCGGTAGCGAGGTCGGTGTATATGATCTGCTCAGGACCCGATCAGTAACCCGGATGTCGAGCAAGTTCTTCCGAACACCTCGCTCATCAAACAGCGAACGCTTTGCTGAAAAATTACAGAACCGGACTTTATAGAGTGGTGCATTTACCGTTATGATCGGCACATTGCTTATGTTGGCATAGCTCAACTTCATGTTGCACGATGTCCGGTCGCTCAGATCGCTTATATCGTCTTCAACACGGATTGAGGCACGATCAACAACTGTCGTGCAGATTTGTGTGCAGCACTCCTCGACTCTGCCGGTGATCGTTGCTCGCTTGTTCCATGCTCCAAGGACGTGAAGCCGACCGTTGACCAGGTTTTCTGTGCGGTCGTTCAAGGCAACGCGCGCTCCCTTGTTCACGATCAGTTCACCGTTTCGCTCGACAGTAAAGCGGTTAATCGAGACAACCGCACCATCCTCAATAATCAGGCTTCCACCATCCTTGACAAGGACATGCGCCAGTATATCGGCATGGACTCCCGTGTTCACCTTCAAGGTACAGCCCGATTCAACAACAACCACCCGATCTGCTGTGCCGATGATTCTCGAAGCGTGCTCCATCTCTAAGCTCCCCCCTTCCTTGATAACAAGGTCATTCTGCCCCTGCATATCAATGGTGCTGCCCGGCTTCATCTGGAGCTTCCCTTTGTTCAGATTGAATATCCCATAGTCCTGCAACTGTAGATTGCCGTATAGCTCGGCAGTAATGGTTGCATCGCCTATTGCCACACAACCGGTAGCATCTGACGAGCTCCCACGAATGATCAGGTCATCAAGGCGAACGTTGCCGATAACTTCGACATCTTCCAAATATCCTGTGATAAGAATCTTGCCGGTGCCAGAGCTAACAACCCGATTGTCTCCAGTCGGGTTATCGGTCTTGATAAGGCCGTCAATCGCAAGGATGGCATTTGAAGGAACCGTAACGGTGGTCTTTGTTCCGTTTATCCAGGTGATTCCCTGATTGTTGTAATCCTCGCCCGGCAGGTCTTCCCCACCTTTTTCAAGAACCAACTCGTTGTTATCGTTGTAAGCGCCGAAGTGCATGAGGTTTTGATTGTTCTCGTTGGTTGGCGGGGTGAAACCAAAAAAGTTTAGGGTTTGCGAAACGTTCCAGACTCTGGCCCCTTTCAAGGGGATGGCATGGGCAACAGCACGGTAGGCGTTGACGCGACCGAAACCTACGCGTTGCGCCCACCAGCGGCGCAGAGGGTCGTTTGTCTGCTCGACGTAATCATACTGGATCGGTTCACCGTCACCTAAATCACCGGAAAGGGTGGGGTTGACGGAGGAAAAACGCATCTTATCGGGGTAGCTGGGTATATGCGTTTTCTTTTCACCATCCTCGTAGTAAATCCAAGACGCCTCCTGCTCTTCAGTGTTATAGTTTTCCCAATCATCAATTTTATCAGCCGTGAACGTAATAACATCATAGACTTTACGCTGTACATCTGCTCCTGTCACCCCCATACCCTTATTGATGCTCAACATCAGTCCAATCATTCCAGCGACTCCAGGCGTAGCCTGAGAAGTGCCTTCAGTGTATGGATGGTATTTAGACCAAAATTGGTTATTCTTTTCGTTGCATATCTTCCATCTTTGATGTTCAGGGCTTTCTGGATCAGCCCCACCCGGGTGTTCTATATCGCAATCCTTCTCAGGCCTTTCATCGTGAGCGACAAGCACTCCACTCGGCGCCACAACATCCATGTACGCATTTTCCTTATCAGTTCTTCGTTGTGCAGGATCACTATCTACAGAAAACTTTGCTTTGCCAGGACCATAAGCAAATGTTGAATAGAATTGTACAGGACCATAGTGATGAGGCTCGGTTTCAGTAGTAAAGTCTCCGTATACACACAAGTTGTTGCGCAGTTTGCCATCACCTACAGCACCAACTGATATTATCTGATAGTCTTCATTCGGATCAGATTCAGGGGTATAAACATGTGCAGATGGATAACAAAGGGCGGTATAAAAGACCCTGACTTCTTCGCCTTCGTTATTGACAACATCGTCGAATTGGCTCCATTGAAATCTCTGTCCCCAGTCATCTCTATGGTTTCCAGCAGCGGCCAAAGCCACAATACCGGACTCTATGGCGTTTTGCCATGATGCTCGACTATAGCCTGCAATACTTGACGTGACTATGTCAGGAAGAGTTTGTACTCCATCTTGAACTTCGTCCACATCAACATCGTCGACTATCCATACACGTGCATTTAATCCTCTACAATTGGGGCAACTCCCCACCATTCCACCTCCTGGAGAACCAGGAAGATCGTTGTCTCCTTTTGCCATTGCACATGAGAGGACCGTAATACCATGTCCGGAAGGACCTATGGCAGCTCGCAGTTCATCGGTTACCCGGGAACCATCCCCAACATTTTCGATCACCGTAAAACCAGTCATATCTGGGTGGTTACTAACCGCACCGCTAAAAATATCGTGAGCTGCAATATATGTACTACTATCACCTTGGGTTATCTCCCACGCCATCGGAGACTTCATCTCGTAATGATTCCACTGCCATCCTCGCTGATGAAAGAACTCTGGCCAAAATGGATCACCCCCTCTTGCGTCCCATACAATATCTTTCCACTCGGTTAAAGGAACCAATGCCTGATCATTCGGCAATGCAGTCAGGTGACCAGATCGGTCACCAAATTCACATTCCATTCACTACTTCGTTGATGTTCTCATAATTATCGAAATAGAGGTAAAAGAGATTCTTAAATACTGGCGACCATGTCGAGTCCGGCACTCTTTTCGAGAAATGGAAGCTTCCTACAGTAGTAGCAAAAGCTTCGAAATCATTCCTCATAGCAGTATACTGAGAGTCGATATCCTGCCAACGCAGCACAGAAGCTGTGTCGGTATAGCTGGGAGGATAAGAGAATACATGACTGGAGAACTCTATAAAGAATCCTCTATCGGCAAATCTCTCGGTATAGGTCGGACTCAAGAGGTTGGTGTCGACTTTTATCTGGTCAGGGTTGTGAAAAA
>JAGWAZ010000015.1 GCA_021296135.1 Chlorobiota bacterium
GGTTTGGGGAGTGGTCGCGAAGGTTATTCACTCACTGTGAGCACAATATGAGTTCCGAAACGTGTTCACATTAAGGGTACCGAAAGTTCCGAAATGGGGTTCCGAGAGTTCCAAAATGAACCGCGATTATGTAACGTCTCGCCGCTTTCCCTTGGAAACAGTACCCGTTTCATCGTGTTAATTTGCACACGCGTCACCCTTAACCCCTTATATTTCGTCATTTTCAACCCTTCTGTTTTCAATAATTTGAACACGCACAATAGAGGAGGAAAAGTGATCGATGAACTTCACTGCCGGCAGGAACCGGCGGTAATCGTATCTTTGCGGTAATTGGGGTCACGATCACGTAATCTTTATCAGCATTCAGCTCATGGAACGCATTCTTGATGCTTGGTATAGCCCGAGCCTCGGGCGCGAAATGGAAATAGTCATATATGGACATCATGGATTTGCCCTTCTGATGTTTCCTTCGGCTGCTGCTGACTATCTCGAATATGAACGATTCTATCTGATCGATTCGATCAAACATCTGATAGAAGAGGGAAAAGTCAAGGTCTTCTCTATAAACTCAATCAACAGTGAAAGCTGGCTCAACCATGAAATGCAGCCGCGAGATAAGGCAGTTCGTCACCAACAGTATAACCGTTATATCGAAGAAGAGGTGACTCCTTACATCAATAACGCAATGGGAGGGAGAACGCTCACAATGACTGCAGGTGTCTCGCTGGGAGCGTTTCATGCGGCCAACGTTCTCTTCCATAGACCTGATTTGTTCGATGGAGTCATTGGTTTAAGCGGAATATATGATTTGAAGAAGTATACTAACGGTTATTGGGATGAGGATGTCTACTTCAATTCTCCAATGGATTACCTGCCAAACTTGACTGATGAGGAGATCCTTGGACAACTACGCTCAAAGGAGCATCTTCATTTCCTGACAGGTTCAGGGCCGTATGAAGACCCGAACGCTACACAAGCGATGAGCGATATGCTGGCATACAAGGAGATACCCCATAATATAGAGATATGGAGTGCAGAGTGGAGTCATGACTGGCCAACCTGGCGCGAAATGCTTCCAAATTATATGGAGCGAAAAGTAATTGAGGGCGCAACCGCATGAAACGTATTGCCGGTTGAGATGTCAGTCGCCGACGAGAATCGTAAATATGAATTGATGATCTGAATCGTTGGAGGAGTTGACATGAACACGTTTTTGAATGTATGCTATCGGCACCTGCGCTTCTTGATGCTTGGTTTGCTCCTGCTTCTGTTTGCTACCCCTGATCTTCTTGCCCAGCATCGTTTCCCTCATCGTTTTACATTAAATTCCCGTAATGCCGACACAGTTGCCACTCCCGATGCAACATCGTCACGTCACCGTTACCGTGTTACCGCATCGGGAACATACTCAATGTGGGAAGACACAGTAAACAGCAGTGTCGATCCCGTCTGGATTTATTCTTTCCCCGATGAAGAATGGGCCAAATCGGAGTGGCGATTCTTTCCTGAAGGCTATCCCATTTATGTGGGAGATTCCCGAATGTTTGATTCGCATGGACTACGGGTGAACGACAAACCATTCCCCAAACTTCCGTTTGATTCAATCAATCATCGCTATTCAATGATTATTCAAGGGGATGGGCGTCCGGTCACTGCTTCCATTGTCGATTGGAACTTCCGGAACTTTGTAAAAAGGGATGCACATGGTGACAACAGTGGTTTTCTTTATGTACTGATTGAAGAGCTGCCCCTGACCGAGATAGAAATTTGTGCTATTGATTCTTCTCAATTCCCTGTGGTTCGTCTCTCGATGCGTGTGCTGAGAGATTCAGTGCAGATTGATGATCTGGCCGATAAACTGTCTTTGCGAGAGAATGGACTTCCGGTAACTATTGATTCTATTGATTGCTCTGAACGGCTTCGGCCGCTTTCGATCGCGATGGTCTTCGACAGAAGTGGCAGTATGGATAAGCCATGGGGGGGATCGACCCGTATGGAGGAGGTGAAGAAAGCAGGAGGTTCATTCGTTGCTCGCCTTGCCGATGCAGATGAAGCCGCTATCTATTCCTTCGCAACCTGGCCAACACTCGATCAGCCATGGACGAATAACCGACCTGCTATGCAACGGGCTATCGATGGACTTCGCGCTGATGGCTACACAGCTATGAACGACGCTGTAGACCGTGCGTTGACCGATATTGAGAAACGACCAGATTCCTACAAGAAGGCGGTTGTGGTCCTGAGTGATGGGGAAGACAATGTCTCGGGCGTAGAAAACATCAGCGATGTGATCGCCCATGCCAATAGACTTGGCGTCCCCGTCTTTGCAATAGGTCTTCTTCTCGATAATGATGATTCTCTTCAGATGTTAGCACGTGAGACCGGAGGCGCTTACTTCAGCGTTCGCGATCCGTCTGCAATTGATTCCGTCTTTACACGTATCGCAGAGCAGCTCTTCGAGAAAGGATGTTGCAATATCTGGTATAGCTCTCCTCGTCCCACGAAAGATGGTACTTGGCGTCGGGTGAAGACCAGCGTTATCTTCGAAAGCGATACGGCTGTCGCGTTTGATGATGGGTATCGTGCTCCGAAAGGAACAAGTTCAGTCGATGACAAGTCAAGTGGAGATCTTGCCGTAAATATTCTTCCAAACATGGTAACCGAGGTTGCCACTTTGATAATCACGGTCGGTTCAGGAGCAACTGTCGATGTCGAGGTTGTGAACGTCCTGGGAGAATCGGCAATCGCCATGCAGGGACTTCGACTGGAGGCCGGTATCAATCGTATCGACCTTCCTGTCAATTACCTCCCGGCCGGGAGATATTTTATGCGATTGAATGGTCGAACGATTTCCTATCGCGGAGTTCTCGATGTGTTAGGTAGATAGATGACACCCGTATCTTTAAGCGAATGATGTCTGTGGCATGCAACGTTGTAGGCACATGGGGCCGCCTGTGTCTACAGTTCAACCACGAGATTCTTTGCGCTCATTCCTTCGGTGCGAAGCCAGTCAACGGCTGATCGATAATCGGGCATATAGGCGGCGACCATCCGCCAGAATCTGATTGAATGGTCAAAATGGCGGAGGTGGCAAAGCTCATGAATGACGATATAACGGAGTACGCGGGGAGGAAACAGAATCAAACGCCAGTTGAAGGAAAGATTGCCGTCTTCAGTACAACTCCCCCATTTTGTCCTCTGCTCACGGATTGATATCCGTTTCCATCGTACCCCAAGACGCTTTGCCTCTTCGTCTGCCACCTGCTTGATACGTTCTACCGCTTGTTGCCGTAGCCAATCTTTCAAGACAGGCTTGACGTGATACCCCTGAGCGCGTGGCAGATACATGGAGATTACGAGTGCATCCGGATTCTGGACAATGTGAGGAGCTGAAACGGCAAGCCGTTCAATCAGAAGACGATGCTCTTTCCCGTGAAACAGTATATGCCCGCCACTTCGCAGAAGTGTTTTACTTGATGTATCTGAGCCATTATCCCTTCCATACTCCTGAAGCTTTGCTAAGACCCAATCACCATGCTCTCGTACAAACTTGTCTGTGTTAACGTAGAGTGGGAGCCGGGCCGGCATCGTAACCACAACACCGTCAAACGGATTGACGTTGAGCCGTAGGTATTTTGCACGTGGATGGCGTCGCACAGTATAGGCTATTTGATGCCCGTTGATCTCAGCCACTTTGCGAGTCAGAACCGCTTTTTTATGTCTTCCTTTTTTTCTTGATGTTGGCATGAGCTGTCAAGCATGATAAGAGAATGCTGGAAGATACTCTCCTGAGTAATTTCGGGCTCCTTCAGAAAGTGATATAAAGAGGTAACAGCATGCGTCCAAACTACGATCTATGCCGTTCCAGGAATTCGGGGCTGTATTTTACCATTCTATCTTTCGAGTCAATATCTATAACATCTATAACGCGGAAATTATTATGCCAAAAAACAATCATCTGTTAGCAATTCTTTTTCAAGGAACGTTGGTTCTTTTCGTTTCACTAATAGTCATCTCATGTTCGGATAATTCAGACGGGGAATCGGGTGAAGGGGCCAGTACAACCCTTAGTACTCCGATTGATGCTTACAACAGCCTTGTATCGGCTGTGGAAGCACAGGAATTTGGCAAGATGTACGATCTGATGGATAGTTCGGCCAAATCGAATTGGCAGGTATTTGTTGAGGTCAATCGCGCTCAGATCGACCGGCTTGATTCGACCGAACAGTGGAAATGGAGGAATCTTGAGGGGCGTAATGACATGCGCGGGATTTTTGCCGGCTACGTAGCAATGACCCCTTTGATGTGGAACCATTATCGTGGGAAACATCAGGTTATAAAGGTTGATACAGTAGTCGTGGTTGTTGCAAGGCACAACGACCAGGATGTCAACGTCGAGTATTTCAGATGGGAGAACGGGGCGTATCATATGACCAGATCACCAGAAGCATATGCCGCTCCGACGGTTGAACGCATTGCGCTGCAACAACCACCAGCCAGCAATTAGCAGTGAGTGAACAGATGGACGCTAACAAACGGTAATGATAAGATTTCTTCCCTTCCTTGATAAAGAGGCCCGCTAATCCCTATATTTATAGACTTTTTATTCTGGGCTGCCAGGGTGAATCAGCTATTTGTCATTTATGAGAACGTCATTGGCTTCAAAACGTGCCTACAATTAATCAACTTGTCCGCAAGGGACGCAAACTGAAAAGAGCGAAGAGTGACTCACCGGCTCTCGAACGCTGTCCGCAGCGTCGTGGTGTCTGCACTCGTGTCTATACGACAACGCCGAAGAAACCGAACTCGGCACTTCGCAAAGTTGCCCGTGTGCGACTGACGAATGGAATCGAGGTGACTGCATATATCCCTGGCGAGGGACATAATCTTCAGGAGCACTCGATTGTGCTGATTCGTGGAGGACGTGTCAAAGATCTTCCGGGTGTTCGTTACCACATCGTTCGTGGTACACTTGATACTCAGGGGGTAGAAGATCGTATACAGTCCAGATCGAAATATGGTACGAAGAAGCCGAAAAAATAACGGCTGATAGTCCGTCCCGCTTGAAGAGGCGGATGGATGTAAAAGATACCCTTAACGATACCATCACAATTTATTAACTGGCGCGGCGTGCTGAATCGACAGACGTCGCGCCCGATTTTTCAGAATCATCAGCGAACAGATATGAGAAAGAAACGGGCTGAAAAGCGGCGCATCAATCCTGATCCGAAGTTCAATGACATTACGGTCGAGCGTTTCATTAACAATCTGATGCGGCAAGGCAAGAAGAGCATAGCACGAACTATCTTCTATGGTGCACTTGACGTTATTGGAAAGCGGACAGGGGAAGAGCCAGTCGAAGTCTTCCGTAAGGCGTTGACAAATGTCTCTCCTGCTGTAGAGGTTCGCTCACGTCGCGTTGGTGGGGCAACATACCAGATCCCGACAGAAGTCCGTCCCGATCGTCGCACTGCTCTTGGCATTCGATGGATCATCCGGTATGCACGTGAGCGAAGGGAGAAGGGTATGGTCGCAAAACTTGCTGGTGAGTTGATTGCCGCCGCGAATGGTGAAGGCTCGGCTGTCAAGAAGCGCGAAGAGATGCATCGAATGGCAGAAGCAAACAAGGCTTTCTCGCATTTCCGCTGGTAAGGGTTCGCCCGAGCGTCATGCTGCGCTCATGAATAGATAGGTTGAGAAGAGTATACATATGATCGAGTCTTGAAGCTCGACTCTGAACAGGAAAGGAAAACAGTAGTTTCGCATAATCAGATCAAGTAATAACAATGTCTCGCAAATATCCTCTTGAGAGGGTTCGAAATATCGGCATCATGGCACACATTGATGCTGGCAAGACAACGACAACCGAACGTGTTCTATACTACACGGGCATTCTTCATCGAATGGGTGAAGTCCATGAGGGTGCTGCTACCATGGATTACATGGAGCAGGAACAGGAGCGTGGAATCACGATTACTTCTGCAGCAACCGCCTGTTTCTGGAAAGGAAGCAACGGGCAGTTTCAGGAGCATCGTGTTAACATTATCGATACTCCGGGTCACGTTGACTTTACTGTAGAAGTTGAGCGTTCTTTGCGTGTTCTCGATGGTGCCGTTGCTCTCTTCTGCTCAGTTGGCGGCGTAGAGCCTCAGTCAGAGACAGTCTGGCGCCAGGCCGATAAGTACAAGGTCCCTCGCATTGCGTTTGTAAACAAGATGGACCGGGTTGGTGCTGACTTCCTGAACGTTATCGAGATGATGAAAGACCGTCTCGGTGCAAATGCTGTCCCGGTACATCTTCCAGTTGGTCAGGGAGAGATGTTCAAAGGAATTATCGACCTGATTGAGGATACAGCATACATCTTTGATGACTCTTCTCTCGGCGCCAAGTGGGATGTTATCGACATCCCGCACGATATGGAAGAACAGGCACGCGAGTATCGTACCAAGATGCTCGAAGCTGTCGCTGAGGTCGATGATACCCTTCTGGAGAAGTATCTTGAGGGAGAGGATATTTCCGCAGATGAAATCAAAGCAGTCTTGCGACAGGCTACGCTTGAAGTGCGTATTATTCCGGTTCTGCTCGGAAGCGCGTTCAAGAACAAGGGCGTTCAGCAGTTGTTAGATGCTGTCGTTGAGTTTATGCCTTCACCCTCAGATGTTGGAACAACACCAGGGCGTGACTATGAGATAGGTCAGCGTATGGAGCGTGAAGTCTCCGACTCCGAAGAGTTCTCGGCTCTGGCCTTTAAGATCATTGCAGATAAGTTTGTTGGCAAATTGACATTTGCTCGTATTTATTCGGGCACATTGAAAGCTGGGTCGTATGCTTTAAACACCGTCAGTGGCAAGAAGGAACGTATTGGACGTATTCTTAGGATGCACGCCAATCACCGTGAGGATGTTGATGAAGCATATACAGGAGATATCATTGCTCTTGTCGGTTTGAAGGAGACACGGACAGGTGATACGTTATCAAGTGACGTGAAGCCGATCGTGCTTGAGAAGATGGAGTTTCCAGAGCCTGTTATTCAGCTATCGATTGAACCAAAGACCAAAGCTGACCAGGATCGTCTTGGTGGTGCTCTTATTAAGCTTTCCGAGGAAGATCCTACGTTCCGGGTGAAGGTCGATCATGAGACCGGTCAGACAATCATTGCCGGAATGGGTGAACTACATCTTGATATTATTGTCGATCGCATCAAACGGGAATTCAACGTTGATGCCAATATCGGTAAGCCACAGGTTGCTTATCGTGAGACATTCCGCAATGCAATCGATCAGGATACGAAGTTTGTTCGGCAGACCGGTGGTAAGGGACAGTATGGTCACGTTATTATCGAGTTCACGCCAAATGAGGCAGGTAAAGGCTTTGAGTTTGTCAGCGAGATAGTTGGTGGTGTGATTCCAAAGGAGTATTTCAAGGCAATCGAACAGGGTGTTGTCGAGGCGATGCAGAATGGTGTGGTAGCCGGGTATCCGGTTGTGGACGTGAAAGCACGGCTTCATTATGGGTCGTATCACGATGTAGATTCATCCGAAATGGCATTCAAGATCGCTGCCTCGATGTGTTTCAAGGAAGCAATGCAGAAATCGAACCCTGCACTCCTTGAGCCAATTATGTCTGTAGAGGTTATAACTCCTGAAGAATACATGGGTGATGTCATGGGCGATCTTTCAAGCCGTCGTGGAAAGGTAGGAGGAATGACTACTCGTTCAGACGCACAGGTCATTACGTCGATGGTTCCGCTGTCGGAAATGTTTGGCTACGCCACGCGCCTTCGTTCGATGACGCAAGGACGTGCAATCTTCACCATGACCTTCGACCATTATGATGAGGTGCCGAAGTCGATCATGGATGAGATTATCGAGAAGAGTGGAAAGGCCGTTGCAGCCTGACCTAACGAATGATGAAATAGATAACATTACAAAAACACCGTTTCACTAATAACCTGTACAGGAGACATCAGGAATGGCAAAAGAGAAATTTGATCGAAGCAAACCACACGTGAACGTCGGTACGATCGGACACGTTGACCATGGCAAAACAACCCTTACGGCTGCTATTGCGACGGCCCTCTCCAAAAAAATTGGTGGCGAGCAACGTTCGTTTGACTCGATCGACAATGCGCCCGAAGAGAAGGCTCGTGGTATAACCATCGCGACAGCTCACGTTGAATACCAGACAGACGCACGTCACTACGCTCACGTAGACTGTCCGGGCCACGCTGACTATGTTAAGAACATGATCACCGGTGCTGCTCAAATGGACGGCGCAATTCTTGTTGTTGCCGGCACCGATGGTCCAATGCCACAGACAAAAGAACATATCCTTCTTGCACGTCAGGTTGGCGTACCCCGTATTGTTGTCTTCATGAACAAAGTTGATATCGCTGATCCAGAGCTTCTGGAGCTTGTTGAACTTGAGGTCCGTGAGCTTCTCTCGAAGTATGAGTTCCCGGGCGACGACGTCCCTGTTATCCAGGGATCGGCATTGCAGGCGCTTGAGGCCGCGATGAGCGACGCTTCGCTGGATGATCCGCGTTACCAGTGCATTTGGGATCTGATGGATGCTGTTGATACCTATATCCCGACACCGGAGCGTGACATAGAAAAGCCGTTCCTGATGCCTATCGAGGACGTCTTCTCGATTCCTGGTCGCGGTACGGTAGGTACTGGTCGTGTCGAGCGCGGTGTTATCAACCTGAACGAGGAGGTTGAGATGGTCGGTCTCGGCGCGAACCGCAAGACGGTTGTTACCGGTATCGAGATGTTCCGCAAGATGCTCGATTCAGCGCAGGCTGGCGACAACGCTGGCATGCTGCTGCGCGGTGTTGACAAAAATGAGTTGGAGCGCGGAATGGTTCTTTGTAAGCCCGGTTCGGTAACTCCACATACCAAGTTCAATGCGCAGATTTACGTCCTTTCAAAGGATGAAGGTGGGCGCCACACGCCATTCTTCAATGGCTATCGCCCGCAGTTCTACTTCCGCACAACTGACGTGACAGGCGTGATGAACCTGCCGGCCGGAACAGAGATGGTGATGCCTGGTGACAACGTCGATAATATTGACGTCGAGTTGATCTCGCCGATCGCTATGGAGGAAGGTCTCCGCTTCGCTGTCCGCGAGGGTGGTCGCACCGTTGGCGCTGGCATCGTTACAAAAATCGTTGAGTAGTTTCCTTCTCTGAAGAAAACTTTAATTAAAAGCCCTCGCGGGAACTCCCGCGAGGGCTTTTGTTTTCGGCTGTCAACATCAGAGGATCGAGTCGAGGATTCGGAACTAGGGCATAGCGTAGTCGCGCCAGCGTCGAAATGCTCCTTGTTCATTCACCGGTCGCAGGCCGGAGTTTGCACTGTTCGCCACCCGTCATTTGCTCTTCGACATAACTGCACATTCACAATTCGACATGTCTTTTTGTCCGAAAAACGGCACATCGGGGCTTGCATATCGAATGCCACTCCGCTATATTTATAGGCTATTTGATTTGACAGGGCTGTAAGGAGGCAAGTGAAGTTCTACGAACTCTCCGTCCTACTTGCGGAGAAAGCGGCAGAACCGAGGCAAAAAGCCCGACTTGTTCTCTTGCGTTGAAAGAGATATCAACTCAAAGGTTGACAGGTCTTAAAGCCATCGGACGCACGTCGTCGGCCCAAATCAAAGCGAACTACAGAATAAATAAGTAAAAGTGACGCGAGCGGACTTCCGCAGTATCGCACGCGGTTTTGTCTTTGCGTCCTAATTCAACGATAACCAGAAGCGACAAAGGATCTTGGTAGCCCAGGTAATTCGTATAAAGCTAAAGTCATACGATCATAATCTGATCGATAAGTCAACAGAGAAGATCATTCGTACTGTTCGCCAGACCGGCGCGATCGTCTCGGGGCCGATCCCGCTTCCGACGCAGCGCACAGTCTATACGGTCAATCGTTCGCCACACATTGATAAGAAATCACGCGAGCAATTCGAGCAGCGTATTCACAAGCGTCTGATTGATATTCTGAATTCGACTTCTAAGACAGTCGATTCACTCATGCGGTTGGAACTTCCGGCCGGCGTTGACGTTGAGATCAAGGTCTAATCCGGCTCGCATTGTTCATTCTTGATCGTTTACGAACATCAGGTAGCAGATATTATGCCATCGCTATTGGGTAGAAAACTTGGAATGTCGGGACTCTTCTCCGACGATGGAGTATACCTCCCCTGCACACTTATTGAGGCAGGGCCGTGTACTGTCCTTCAGGTCAAGAATAACGAGACCGATGGATATGATGCCTTGCAACTTGGCTTTGGGCATAGAAAAGATGTTAACCTGAATCAGCCGATGCGTGGCCACCTTGAGAAGGCAAAGGCTTCGGCTCCAGCTGTTGTCAGCGAGTTCCGCACGTTTGATGATCCCGAGTATACTCCCGGAGATGTCATTAATGTCGGTGACATTTTCGAGGCTGGCGATGTCGTGAACGTGACCGGTACCTCGAAAGGAAAAGGATTCCAGGGCGTTGTAAAGCGTTATGGTTTCCGGGGCGTTGGTGGTAGAACACACGGTCAGCACAACCGCGAACGTGCTCCGGGTTCAATCGGTCAGTCAAGTACCTCTTCTCGTGTGTTCAAGGGGACACGCATGGGGGGGCGCACCGGCGGAAAACAATCAACAGTCCGAAGTATTCAGGTTCTGGCCGTGATCCAAGACGAAAATCTGATTGTTGTAAAGGGTTCTGTCCCCGGAGCGATCAACAGCATAGTAGAGATTAACAAGAATTGAATTCGATGGGTATCGAAAACCTCTGTGTTTCGATACCACAGATTCCGATAGAGCCATGAAGGTCGATATCCACGAAAAAAGCGGTAGCAAGAAAGGTTCAGTAACGTTGAACCCAAGTGTTTTCGGTATTGAGCCGAACGTCGCGGTTATGCATCAGGCAGTAAAGATGCACCTTGCCAATCGTCGTCAGGGGACGCACAAGACAAAGGAACGTGCAGAAGTAAGGGGTGGTGGCAGGAAACCGTGGCGCCAGAAGGGGCGTGGTGTTGCACGTGCTGGTACCACGCGTTCGCCGTTATGGGTTGGTGGTGGAACGATTTTTGGTCCACGCCCTCACAGTTATCACCAGGCGATCCCGAAGAAGATGCGCCTTCTTGCACGTCGCTCGGCATTGTCGTTAAAAGCACAATCGAACGAAGTTCTCGTTGTAGAGAACCTTTCTTTTGAAGAGGCTAAGACAAGCCACTTTGCCTCCATGCTCAAAGCAATCGACATCTCCGGAAAAAAAATCCTTCTTCTTACTGCCTCTAAAAACGATTCGGTCCTCCGCTCTGGACGCAACATCCCCAACTGCTTTATCCTCGAAGCTCGCAACGTTTCTACGTACGATCTTCTCAACAATCAAGTTCTTCTCATTGAGGAGGATGCCGTTGAGGTCCTCAACGGAATGCTTGCTGATGAGAAGAACTTTTCCTCTGAACCAGTAAAGGCTGATGCTGAGACTGAAGAAGTCGTTGATGAGGTAGTGGTAGATGATGAGACGGCTTCCGATGAAACAACCGAAGCCGAGGAAGAGAAAGTTGAAGAGGATGTTGAGGCTGAAGGGAACGATGATGATGCAGAAACCAATGACGAGGAGGAGAAAGCATGAGAAATATCCTGAAGCGGCCGATTCTCTCTGAAAAGAGCGCCTCCTTTGAGCAAAAAGGCAAGTATGTATTTGAGGTGATGCCTTCGGCCAACAAAATAGAGATTCGCAGGGCAGTTGAGGAACAGTACAACGTCAAGGTCATGAACGTTCACACTATGAACCTCAAACCAAAGCATCGTGAGCGGTGGACTGGTCGCCGATATGTTACAGGCAAAACAATCGGTCGTAAGAAGGCAATTATAACGCTTGCTGATGGGCAGACAATTGATCTGCTGGGTGGGCTTGAAGACACAAGTCAAGAGAGTTAAGGAAAGCAGACTTTTCCGTAGAGGCTTTGAGATAGGTTCAGAAAAAAATCTTGCAAACAGAATAGAGCTAATGGGTATACGTAATAGCAAACCGATCACGAGTGCGCGTCGTTACTACTCGACTTCAACCTTTGAGGAATTAACGACAAGCAAGCCTGAGAAGTCGTTGTTAGCTCCTCTGAAGAAGAGTGGTGGTCGGAACACCATTGGGCGGATCACCTCACGCCATCGTGGAGGCGGTCACAAGCGCCGTTACCGGGTTATCGACTTCAAGCGAGACAAGCGCGAGATTGATGCGACGGTGAAGACGATTGAGTATGATCCGAACCGTTCAACGCGCATCTGCCTGGTTGAGTATGCTGACGGAGAGTTACGCTATATCCTTGCTCCCGAGAGGTTGAAGGTTGGCGATACGATTCGTGCCGGGGAGGAGATTGAGTTTAAGGATGGCAATGCCGGGCCTCTTGCAATCATTCCTCTTGGAACCTTTGTGCACAACATTGAATTGCGCCCAGGCAAAGGGGGGCAGTTAGGTCGTTCAGCTGGTGCAGGAGCGCAGGTCGTCGCGCGTGAAGGGGGCTTTACAACGCTTCGGCTTCCGTCCGGTGAGATGCGTATGGTTCATAGCATCTGTTACGCTACGATCGGTACGTTGAGCAATTCAGATCATCTGAACATCTCACATGGAAAAGCTGGTCGAGCTCGTTGGCTTGGCATCCGGCCGCAAACGCGTGGTATGGCTATGAACCCGGTTGACCATCCGAATGGAGGTGGTGAAGGACGTTCAAAGTCAGGGGGTGGTCGTCAACATCCACGTTCTCCCTGGGGAAAATATGCCAAGGGGCAGAAGACCAGAGACAAGAACAAGACGAGCAGCAAGTATATCGTTCGTCGCCGGAAGCAGAAGTAGAATTTTAGTCAAGATAGATTTGCCAGATAGCTGTCACTCGACGATCGCAAAGAGATTGAAAAACTTATGGCACGTTCGTTAAAAAAGGGACCATATGTTGACGTCAACCTTTTGAAGAAGGTTGAGGAGATGAAGAGTCGCAACGAAAAGAAGGTGATTAAAACCTGGGCGCGAGCATCGACAATCTCTCCTGAATTTGTTGGATTTACGTTTGCTGTCCATAACGGGAACAAATTTCTGCCCATCTATGTCACAGAGAATATGGTTGGTCACAAGTTCGGTGAGTTTGCATCGACCCGTACCTATCGTGGTCATTCTGCAGAGAAGAAGAAGAGATAGGTTCTGGCAATCAAGATATCCTGAGTAGAACTGGGTGTGCGATTATGCACACTGCCGATAATCGAATAAAATCATGTTGGAAGCACGGGCTATTCGTAAGAATATCAGATCCTCACCACGCAAGATGCGGCTTGTAGCCGACCTGGTGCGGTACAAGAACGTCAACGAGGCATTAGCGATATTGCACTACACGCCAAATAAGGCCGCACGCCACATCTCGCAGACGCTCTTCTCGGCAGTCAGCAATCTGATCTACCTTGATGAGCAGAGTGATAACCCCGGACAGGTTGATTCTGATACGGGGAACGTCTACGTCAAGACCATCTTTGTCGATCAAGGCTCGGTGATGAAAAGAATGTTGCCAGCTCCACAAGGGCGCGCATATCGTATTCGCAAGCGGCTATGCAAGCTGACAATCGTTGTCACTGCACGTTAAGAACAAGATTGAACGAGCGAGGAATCTCTTGGGACAAAAGACAAATCCGATAGGCTTGAGACTTGGTATCATCCGTTCGTGGGATGCCAACTGGTACGATGAGAACAACTTCTCGGGCAAACTTCACGAAGATCTCGTCGTCCGCCACTACATTCGCAGTCGACTACAGCGGGCGGGCGTTAGCCGACTTGTTATTGACAGAACGGCTAAGCAGATGCGTCTGACAATCCACACGTCTCGTCCAGGTGTTGTCATTGGTCGGTCTGGAAAGGAGATTGCTCAGCTTGAAGAGGAAATTCGCCAGATTATCAGCAAGGATGTAAAGGATGTAAAGATTCTCATTCACGAAGTCAAGCGTCCTGAACTTGATGCCTATCTGGTTGCGGAGAACATTGCTCAGCAGCTTGAAGGACGCGTTTCGTTCCGTCGTGCAATGAAGCAGGCAGTCAGTTCAACGATGCGGATGGGAGCTGAAGGGATTCGTGTTCGTTGTTCCGGCCGCCTTGGTGGTGCAGATATGTCGCGTGTTGAGCAGTATAAAGAGGGACGTGTTCCGCTGCACACGCTACGGGCTGATGTCGACTATGCACAGGTAACTGCTGGCACAAAGCAGGGAGCCATCGGTGTGAAGGTCTGGATATGTAAGGGTGAGCTAATTGGAGAGGAACATACCTCTAAAGTCTAAGGGAAGAAGAGAAAACGATTCCGTGTAGGGGCGATCGGCTCGCCCGAAATAGAGCGAGTATGGTTCACACAGAATCAAGGCATAAAAGAGAATGCTGTTACCGAAACGAGTTAAATACCGCAAGAGTCAGCGTGGCAGACGCAGAGGAAAGGCGTATCGTGGCTCACGCATTGAGCATGGAACTCATGCGATCAAAACAATGGAACCTGGATGGATTACCAGTCGTCAAATTGAGTCTGCACGTATTGCGATTACACGCCGGATGCGTCGTGACGGTAAAGTCTGGATCAGAATTTTCCCGGACAAGCCGATTACCAAAAAGCCTCTTGAGACTCGAATGGGATCAGGCAAGGGATCGCCTGAGTTTTGGGTAGCAGTTGTAAAACCAGGGCGTATTCTCTTCGAGGTAAGTGGCGTTCCGCATGATGTGGCATTCGAAGCCCTTCGTCTTGCCGGCCATAAGCTGCCAGTACAGACAAAAGTTGTGACGCGCCCTGATTACAAGCCTCAGTGATGGCCCAGCGCTATTGAACATTTGATTGATAAACAGGTACTGAAGAAATGAAGCCTTCGAAACCGGCTGATCTCCGCCACCTAACCGATGCGGAGCTTGAACAACAGATGAAGGATAACGAGAGTTCATTGGTTGATATGCAGTTCAACCTTGCGGTTGGAACTCTTGAGAACCCGTCAGCTATCCCTATACTCAAGCGTGATATCGCTCGTATGAAAACGATTTTGAACGAAAGAAGTCGATCCGGGGAGGTCGTCTAAAGTTAGAATCTCTGTCGAACGAACTCTGAGGAAGACTTGATTTATGACACAAGAAGAACTGGAAAATCAGACTCAAGCAGCCGAAGCAGAGCAGACTCCTGAGGAGTCGGTTGAGGTTGCCGAGGTTGATAGCTCGTCGGAAGAGGAAGCAGTAGAGAGCCAAGGTGTCGGACAGGGAGTCACCGAAGCCTCGGATGATGCCGAGTACAAACCGCATAGGAAGATCAGGACGGGTGTGGTTGTCTCCGACAAAATGGATAAAAGTATCCTTGTCAAGGTGACTCGTCATGTACGTCATTCAATCTACAAAAAGTACTTCTTCACATCGAAGAAGTTCATGGCGCACGACGAGAAGAATGAGTGTCGTACAGGAGATACGGTACGCATAATCGAGACACGACCTTTTAGCGCTCACAAGCGTTGGAGGCTTGACCAGATAGTTGAACGAGCCAAGTAAGTAACATCCGGGGAATCTCTTCTCCTTCAAGAGGAATAATCCCGACGGAAGATTGTATAGAGGAAGTCATGATTCAGGAAGAAACCGATCTGGTTGTTGCCGATAATTCCGGTGCGCGTCGGGTCCGTTGTATACGCGTACTTGGGGGTAGCAAACGTCGATATGCTGGGATAGGAGACGTGATTGTCGTCTCGGTCAAGGCAGCCCTGCCAGGGGGAGGTGTTAAAAAAGGGGATGTATCCAGAGCCGTCATCGTTCGCACGCGCAAAGAGACACGTCGTCGTGACGGGAGTTATATCCGGTTTGATGAGAACGCCGCAGTTCTGCTTAATGCTCAAGGAGAGCCTCGCGGGACGCGTATCTTCGGCCCGGTTGCTCGTGAGCTTCGCGACAGAAACTATATGAAAATCGTATCGCTTGCTCCGGAGGTGTTGTAATGGGAAGAATTCGCATCAAGAAAGGTGATGAGGTGATGGTAGTCACCGGGGCTGACAAAGGCAAAACCGGTCGAGTTCTGGAAGTATTGCCGTCCTCAGGAAAGGTTCTTGTCGAAGGAGTGAACGTTCGGCAGCGTGCCTGGCGGCGTGGGGTCAATCCTAATCTTCCGGATGGTGGCATCCATGACAAAACGTTGCCAATTGACGTTTCCAATGTGATGATTCTTGATCCTGAATCAGGTGAGCCGACTCGTATTGGAGTTCGATATCAAATCGATGCAGACGGAAATCGGCGACGCATTCGCTTTGCGAAGATTTCCGGCAAGGATATTCCGGAACAATTCTGAGAAACTTGATGACAACCGATCTTGAACCGGTTGGATTACCAAGAGAATTATGGCGAACAAGAAATCAAACAGCACCGAGAATACAACGCCGAGACTTCTTACGAAGTATCGTGACGAGGTAGTTCCGAATCTTATGAAGCAATTCGGGTACTCGAATATTATGCAGGCGCCTTGTCTGTTGAAGATAGCTGTCAATCGTGGTGTTGGTGATGCTATCAACGACAAGAAGCTGCTGCAGGATGCTGTTGACGAGATCAAGCTGATTACTGGTCAGAGGCCAACGATTATTAACGCGCGGCATTCGATATCGAACTTCAAATTACGTGAAGGAATGCCGATTGGGGTTCGGGTAACGTTGCGCGGTACAAGGATGTTTGAATTCTTTGACCGTTTTGTTTCCATTGCATCACCACGAATTCGTGACTTCCGTGGCTTCTCTGACAAGTCGTTTGATGGTCGTGGAAATTATACCACTGGAATACGGGAGCAGATCGTTTTTCCCGAGATCGATGTCGATAAGGTCAGCAAGATTAACGGGTTTGATATTTCGTTTGTGACGTCTGCTAACACCGACGAAGAGGCATATGCTCTTCTCAAGGAAATGGGTTTCCCGTTCCGTAAGAGGGAGCCTGAAGCTATTGCAGCGTAAGAGCCTGATCAGCTAAGCAGATTATAAAGTATGATAGAGAGATAACCAGAAGCCAAAGAATAGTTCATGGCACGTAAATGTCTGATGGCGCGCGAAGTTAAGCGTCGAAAACTGGTTGAAAAATACGCCGAAAAACGGCAGCAGTTGAAAGAGGAAGGAGACTACGAGGGCTTGCAGAGACTACCGCGAAACAGTGCCCCTGTGCGACTTCGGAGCCGTTGTATGTTAACCGGACGCCCGAGAGCATATTACCGTAAGTTCGGACTCTGCCGTATTGAACTCAGGAGGCTTGCACTTGAGGGAAAAATTCCCGGAATCAGGAAGGCAAGCTGGTAATTCACATACAGAGATTGTGAAGGACGACTTGGTTAATTGAATACGACTATGACTGATCCCATTTCAGATTTTCTGACACGGATACGAAACGCATCACAGGCAGGACATCGCTTGGTCGATGTCCCTGCATCGAAAATGAAAGAAGGCTTGGCGGACATCCTGAAGGACCAGGGGTTCATCGAGGCATACGAGCGTGTCAACGAAGGCCCGCAGGGCTTGATTCGTATGAAACTCCGTTACGTTGATGGCTCTCCTGCTATGCTGGGGCTACGTCGAGTAAGTCGTCCAGGTCTTCGACGCTATGCTGGAGTTACCGAGCTTCCAAGAGTGAGAAACGGACTCGGTATTGCAGTGATTAGCACTTCACACGGTTTGATGACCGATAAAGAGGCGCGCCGTCGCAACGTTGGTGGTGAAGTCCTTTGCTATGTATGGTAAAGCGCCAGGTTCTTATCGATTGAGTTGAGATATTGAACACAAACCTACTGGAACAGAAACTGTGTCGAGAATAGGAAAACTGCCAATTGAAATCCCGCAAGGAGTGACTGTCGGTCGCGATGGTGACGTCATTTCGGTCAAAGGGCCTAAAGGGGAATTGAGCATGCCGGTGAGCTCGGTAATGAGCATTGATATTGGCGAGAATGCAATAACCGTAACACGCCCAAATGATCTTGCACAGAATCGTTCGGCTCACGGCCTGACACGCTCACTGATTGCAAACATGGTTCAGGGAGTTTCTGAAGGATTTACAAAGAAGCTCGAAATCGTTGGCGTTGGTTTTCGTGCCGAGATGAAGGGTGCATGTCTGCAACTCAATCTTGGCTTCTCACATCCGATCTTTTTCTTCCCGCCGGAGGAAATTACGATCAATGTGCCGGAACCGACTACGATTGAGATTGCCGGAAGTGACAAGCAGCTTGTAGGCGAGGTCGCCGCGAAGATTCGCAAACTGCGTCCGCCCGAGCCATATAAAGGTAAAGGTGTAAAGTATGAAGGGGAATATATCCGTCGCAAGGCTGGCAAGACTGCTGCCTAACGATTAACAAAAGTTTGGGACGATTTTTTTCAGTGCAGAACAATGAATAGTCAACAAAAGAAATACCAACGTCGCCTTCGCCGGAAGCAGTCAATCCGAAATGCTGTCAAAGGCACAGCTGAGCGTCCGCGAATGTCAGTAAATCGCAGCCTCAAGCATGTCTATGCGCAGGCTATTGATGATGCAACCGGTCGTACGATAGCGGCAGCTTCTTCACTACATGATGAATTGGTCCAGTCGCTGACCGACAGTATTGAAGGAAGCAAAAATATGGTGCTGAGTATGGCTGTCGGTAAGGCGATGGCACGTCGGCTCAAAGAGAAGAATATTGAAAAGGCCATCTTTGACCGTAATGGCTTTCTGTATCATGGTCGCATCAAGGCAATTGCTGAAGGTGCTCGTGAAGAGGGATTAAAGTTCTAATAGGACACAAACGTTTATCGAACAGGATTTTTTGGAGAGACTCGTGGCAGAGAATCATAACAAGCCAAAGATCGGGGAGTTGGAGCTGAAGGACAAACTTGTCTACCTGAACCGAACAGCTAAAGTTGTCAAGGGCGGACGCAGGTTCGGTTTTAGTGCGTTGGTGGTTGTTGGCGATGGAAATGGTCATGTTGGTGTTGGTCATGGCAAGGCGCAAGAGGTTGCTGGCGCTATTGCCAAAGCAACCGATGCAGCGCGCAAAAGTGTGGTCAAGATCCGTTTACTCGGGGGGACTATCCCACATGAGGTCTTCGGAAAGTATGGTGCTGGCAAGGTCCTTTTGAAACCGGCAACGCCAGGTACAGGTGTGATTGCAGGTGGTGGTGTGCGTGCCGTTCTGGAGCTGGCAGGGGTTCAGGACGTACTAACCAAAAGCAAAGGATCGTCCAACCCTCACAATACCGTCAAGGCAACGCTTCACGCTCTGTTGAGTCTTGAGGATGCTAATATGACGGCGATGAGACGAGGAATTTCTGTTGAGAAAGTATTGAAAGGATAGAAGAAAATGAAAAATGCAAAAGGGTGAGTCATTACTTGATAGTAATAGTGCTCCTTGTACTTTTCTAATTTTGGCCCAAAATTTTTTAATTGACTATGGCACGCATCAAGATAACGCAGGTACGGAGCACAATAGATCGTTCAGTGAAACAAAAACGAACAATCGAAGCTCTCGGCCTTAGCAAGATCAATCGTACAAAAACGTTTGACGACACACCCCAGATCAGGGGAATGATTCGTGTTGTTGAACACCTTGTGAAAGTTGAAGAAGTAAACTGATGCGCTACAGGTCTCTTCTGTAGCACATAGCATTTCGATCAGGAACAACGTAACTATGGCGAATCATCTTGGATCTCTTAGCTCTCCAAGAGGAGCGACGAAAGCAAAGAAGCGTATTGGACGTGGACCTGGATCCGGTCGCGGCGGTACTGCTACGCGCGGTCATAAAGGGCACGAGTCCCGATCAGGCTTCAATCAGTTGAAGAACTTTGAGGGTGGTCAGATGGCCTACATCCGTCGTGTCCCGAAGTACGGGTTTCATAACCCCTTTCGCGTGGAGTACCAGGTGGTTAACATCGGTCGCTTGCAGGAGCTTGTTGATAAAGGGAAGCTCCAGGTAGATTCGATAACGCCTGAGACATTATACCAGGCCGGTGCAGTATCCAAAAAGAACAAGCCGGTCAAGATCCTCGGTATTGGGGAATTGTCGGCAAAGCTGGATGTAACCGCCCACAAGTTTTCCGCTTCAGCACATAAAAGTATTGAAGATGCAGGCGGAACGGTGACGATCCATGAATAAATTTTTCGAGAGCCTCAGGAACGCCTGGAATATCACGGAATTGCGGGAGCGTATCATCTTTACAGCGTTGATGCTGTTGGTTGTACGTGCCGGTTCGTTTATTCCGCTTCCGGGAGTTGATTTTACCAACCTCGGAAGTATTGGAAGTGGAGGCATTGGTGGTTTGTTCAATACGTTTGTCGGAGGGGCATACTCGAGAGCAGCAATTTTCTCTCTCGGAATTATGCCCTATATCTCTGCCTCGATTATCATTCAGTTGCTTGGCGCCGTAGTCCCATCGGTAACCAAAATGCAAAGGGAAGGTGAGGAAGGACGGCGGACAATCAATAGCTGGACGCGTTACTTGACAGTTGCCCTCTCCTTCGGTCAGGGAATGGCAATAGCTTTGACAATTCAGGGAGGAGGAGTTGGTGGAGCCCCACCTGTGCCTCCGGAGATCTATGGTTTCCCCTTTATCCTGACCGCAGCGGTCATTATGACTGCAGGAACTGTTTTCCTGATGTGGATAGGTGAGCAGATAACGGAAAAGGGAATCGGCAATGGCATCTCGTTAATCATCTTTATCGGAATCATTGCTGACTTGCCGAATGGAATTATTGCGGAGTATCAGGCGATTTCTTCCGGAACGCGGAATCTCGTTGTTGAAATGTTGATTCTTGCAGCCCTGCTCGGCGTTATCGCTGCGGTTGTGATGTTTACGCAGGCTGTCCGTAAGATTCCTGTTCGCTATGCAAAGCGGCAGGTGGGTAAGCGGACTGTTGGAGGACAATCATCGCATATTCCAATCAGTATGGTGATTGCCAACGTGATGCCAATTATCTTTGCGCAGGCATTGATGTTTGTGCCACAGGGTGTCAGTCAGGTCGCTGCCGATAGCGCTATTGGTCGTTGGTTAAGCGTGAATTTTAATTATGGTACGTGGCTCTATTCTCTGGCACTTGCGTTGATGGTTGTCTTCTTCACGTTTTTCTATACCGCGATTGTCTTCAGTCCACGCGATGTTGCAGACAATCTGAGAAAACAGGGAGGCTTTATTCCGAACGTTCGTCCGGGCAAGCCAACAGAGGAATACCTTGATGGAATTCTGACGCGAGTAACTGTGCCGGGATCAATTTTTCTGGCCATTGTGGCAATTCTTCCGGCCTTTGCTTCTCAGTGGGGAGTGTCGGCAACGTTTGCACAGTTCTTCGGTGGAACAAGTCTCTTGATTGTTATTGGTGTAGCCCTTGACACGCTGAGACAGATTGAGTCCTATCTCGTAATGCGTCATTACGATGGCTTTATGAAGAGTGGAAAACTGAGAGGACGAAAAGCTGTGATGGGATAAGAGCTGGGATGAGGTAGGAGGGAAGAACGAATAGGATTGATCTGGTTGTGAAACATTGATGTTATCTTGAAGATTAATGACTGCTCGTAGTTCTCAACGTGTTAATCCGGTAAAGCGACCTGATGAGATTGAAGCTTTAAGGGTTGCCGCCGAAGTTGTTTCGGGTGTTCATAAGATGCTACGAGAGCGGATTGTTCCGGGAGTTGTAACCTCGGAGCTTGACAACTGGGCCGAGGAGTATATCCGCGATCAAGGTGCCACTTCGGCGTTCAAAGGGTATGTGATGGGGGATGATGAAGATAATCCCTATCCGGCAACCCTTTGCATTTCGATCAATGACATTGTTGTGCACGGTATTCCTGGCGACACTCTCCTGAAAGAAGGAGATATCGTTGCGGTAGATGTTGGAGTGGTAAAAGACGGATATCATGGAGACTGTGCGTTTACCTATGGGGTTGGCGAAATTGATGAGTCGAAACAGCGGTTGCTTGAGACCACTGTGAAAGCACTCTATCTCGGAATTGAGCAAGCAGTACCCGGCAATTGGGTGTACGACATTGCGGGAGCTATTCAGAAAGAAGTTGAACGTAAGGGGTACGGCGTCGTTCGGGAATTGGTAGGGCATGGGATCGGGCGTTCATTGCACGAAGATCCAGCTGTGCCAAACTTTGTGCCAAATCCCTTTGTGAGACACAGGTTCCAGAATCAAAAGTTAGTGGGGGCGATGGTGATCTGCATTGAACCTATGGTCAATGCTGGTACCTACAAAGTGGATACTGAAGATGATGGCTGGACAGTACGGACGCATGACGGATTGCCTTCTGCTCACTTCGAGCATATGGTTGTTGTCAGGGAGGGAGAGGCTGAGATATTGACGAACCATATTCCCGAACCAGTAACTGAATTGGTGACATAAGGGTCAGAAAACTATTTGAAGGAATAGAGAGCGGCTGTATTAGTATGGCACAACAGTCCACAATTAAAGTTGATGGTGTCGTTACCGAGGTGCTGCCAAACGCATCGTTTCGAGTAAAACTCGAAAACGATCATGAGATACTGGCACATATTTCGGGAAAGATGCGGATGTATTACATCAGAATTCTTCAGGGAGACAAGGTAACGGTTGAGTTATCTCCCTATGACCTTTCAAAGGGTCGCATAGTTTATCGGTATAAGTAAGTACATGAGCCTCTGAGAGGGTTAGGGCGTATTCGAGGAGCAGAGATATGAAAGTACAAGCATCAGTGAAGAAAATATGCGACGGTTGCAAAATCGTTCGGCGTAAAGGTGTTGTCAGGGTCATTTGCAAAAAGAACCCTAAACACAAGCAACGTCAGGGATAAGTCGAGAGCGCAACCATTTATTATAGTAGCAGATTATGGCACGCATTGCAGGAATTGATCTTCCAAAAAACAAACATTCGTATGTCGGGCTGACCTATATCTATGGTATTGGGCAGACTTGTGCGAAAGAGATTCTCGATAAGGCAAACGTTGAGCATTCAAAGAAGATCGGCGAGTTGGGTGATGAAGAGGTTAGCCGGATTCGCTCGATCATACAGAACGAGTACAAGGTTGAGGGGGCAGCTCGCAGTGAAGTGCAGTTGAACATCAAACGGTTGCAGGACATTGTCAGTTATCGCGGTTTACGTCATCGTCGCGGCTTGCCTGTGAATGGTCAGCGAACACGGACGAATGCACGGACGAGAAAGGGGAAGAAGAAGACGGTTGCAGGCAAGAAGAAGGCAACGAAGTAAGAGAAATAACTCTCCCCATGCTGGGAGTCCATATAGTCAGATAGTATGGCGAAGACACAGAAACGGAAGAAGAAAATCGTTGCTGATTCCAACGGCAAAGCCTTTATCAAAGCAACGTTTAATAATGTCATGGTTACTGTGACCGATATCTATGGTAACACATTGAGTTGGAGTTCTGCCGGTCGGAATGGATTCCGTGGTTCGCGCAAAAACACTCCTTATGCAGCTCAGGTGTGTGCCGAGAACGCAGGACGGGAAGCCTACGATATGGGCTTGCGTCGTGTGGATGTTTTTGTAAAGGGGCCTGGTTCAGGACGTGAGGCAGCGGTACGTGCTCTGCAAACAGCAGGTCTTGAGATCCTGACGATCAATGATGTAACACTGTTACCCCACAATGGCTGTCGGCCGCCAAAGCGGAGACGTGTTTGATCGTTCTTTCTCTCATTTTGAGAAAGAACGGAAATACTTTTTAGAAACAACGATTATTCACCGGAACAAAAGCTCTCATAGCATTAGTTGATTTATGGCCCGATACACCGGAGCAGTATGTAAACTCTGTCGACGAGAACGACAGAAGCTTTTTCTGAAAGGAAGTAAGTGTTATACCGAGAAATGCCCAATGGAACGTCGCGCATATCCTCCGGGGCAGCACGGACTTGATTCTCGTCGATCAAAGGCAACCGAATATGGAATTCAGTTGCGTGAGAAGCAAAAAATCAAACGGTCATATCACCTGCTTGAAAAGCAGTTCCGCCGGACGTTTGAGAAAGCAAACCGTCAACGTGGTGTTACGGGTGAGAACTTGATCAAGCTGCTTGAGAGCAGACTTGACAACACTGTCTATCGTCTCGGTCTTGCTTCCTCTCGTTCAGCTGCTCGGCAGCTTGTGTTGCACCGGCACTTCTTGGTGAATGGTCGTCCTGTGAATATTCCAAGCTACTATCTGAGGCCGGGGGATATTATTCAGGTACGTACTAAAAGCAAAAAGATCGACGTGATTCATGAATCATTGCGTCGGGTTACAGAACAACAAGTGCCGTCATGGCTTCAGCTTGACAAGGCAAATCTGAAAGGAACCTTACTTTCAATACCGGAACGAGAAGAAGTGCCATTGAACGCAAACGAGCAGCTTATAGTTGAGTTGTATTCAAAGTAGTCCTGAGATTAGGAGTTAAACCGGACGACCTGATTTTAAGGTGTAGCTCGGTGTTGCAGGGAGCAGTTAAAATTTAACAAAGGTTCTAACGTAGTGAGATAGCGGCGTAACATAAAAGCGCTAAATTTCTTTTTCAAAACAGTATTCATGACGATGACAGCAGAATCAAAGCAGATGAGTTTGACAACCATCTCAATCATGCAGATGCCCGAACGGGTTCACCTCGAAGAATCGACTCGCACCGACAGCTACGGTCGCTTTGTCTTGCAACCCTTGGAAGAAGGGTACGGGACGACAATCGGCAATTCCTTCCGGCGCGTATTGCTGGCCTCAATTCCGGGGTCAGCTATCAGCGCTGTCAAAATCGAAGGTGTTCTACACGAGTTCCAGACAATCCCGGGAGTTACCGAGGATATGGCGGAGATCGTGTTAAATCTCAAGGAGATTCGTCTTAAACAGATTGACAAAGAGTCGGATTCGATAACCTTTAGTGTTTCCGGTCCGGGCATCTTCACCGGTAATGACATTCAGAAGTCAACCAATGATTTCGAGGTTCTCAATCCGGATCATCACATTGCCACTCTGTCTGAAGGGGTAACCCTTCAGGTTGAGCTACGCATTGGTTATAGCAAGGGATATGTTTTGGCAGAGGATCAGGTTCTCACCGATACACCAGTTGGGATGATTCCGATCGACTCAATTTTCACGCCGATTCTTAACGTTCGTTATCAGGTCGAGCCGACTCGTGTCGGTCAGAAAACTGACTATGAAAAGCTGACGCTGGAGATAACAACCGATGGTTCGATAACGTCTGAGGAGTCTCTTGTTACTGCAGCGAAGATCATGCGGGATCATATTCAACTCTTCCTGAACTTCGATGCTAAGGAGGCACAGATCCAAGAGGAGGAAGAGTCTCGAGAGGCAGAGCTCAATCGTATACGACGTATCCTTAACATGACAGTTGATGAGCTTGAACTTTCGGTTCGCTCACACAATTGTCTGAAGGCTGCAAACATCCATAGGATCTCCGATCTTGTGTCACAACAGGAAAGCGATATGCTAAAGTTCCGCAATTTCGGTCGGAAGTCCTTGACAGAGCTAACCGAGGTAATCCATGGGTTTGGTTTGACATTTGGAATGGACGTTGATAAGTATTTGAAAGACGAGAAGGAATCGTAAGTGAATGCTCAGGTTATGCCCTGGCAGTGTAGAATCAATAGAGGGCTAACCTACAGAGTTCGATCAGGCGGATATACCGCCACAGAATAGAAAAGGGGAATGAGACACAGAGTTGTAGGCAGAAAGCTCAGCAGAACCGCAAGTCACCGACGTGCATTGCTGCGTTCACTCTCCACTGAGCTTCTTCGCCATAAAAGAATTGTCACCACCGAGGCAAAGGCTAAAGAGGCCAGCCGCTTTGTTGAAGGGCTAATCTCCAAGGCTCGTCGGGCGTGGAACTCCCAACAGAATGGGGGCACGGTAAATCATCACGCACGGCGGATGATAGGTCGTAACATTAAGGATAAGAAAGTCCTGCGTGAGCTTTTCTCGGATATTGCTGAAAAGGTTGCAGATCGACCTGGAGGGTATACCCGCGTTGTTCGTATTGGGCGGCGCAATGGTGATGGTGCTGAGATGGCAGTTCTTGAACTTGTTGATTACAACCTTGATCGTGATGAGAGTGCTGTTCGCAGCCGCTCGAAGAACTTGATGTCACGGGCAGAACGGGTTCGTCGCAGCCAGGAGAAACAGAAGCAGATGGCAGAAGTCGCCGAAGTTGAAGAAGTCGAAGAGGCAACCGAGAAGCTTGAGGGGACCCCTGAGGTTGAGGCGACCGAAGATAGTGAAGGAGCTCCAGCCTCCGAAGCTGAAGAAAGCGTAGCGGAAGAAGCTGATGCCGTTGAAGAGTCAGCCTCTGAGCAGACCGATGAGGCCTCAGACGAATCAGAATCAACCGATGGTTCTGAAGAGGAGCAGGCACAGGGAGACGAAGAAGAGAAGCAGGGAGGGAAATAATTCCTGATTCCTGAGGGCATTAATCAAATCCGATCAGATATCAGCATTATGTATATAAACGAGCCGAAGGCGTCTGCAGGATCGCTTTCGGCTCGTTTTCATTATTTGTAGAGATATAGAGCTATATGATAGCCGCGTTGCAGGCTGAGTTCATTACGAGCGCAACCACCAGAAAGGGTTTCCCCGAAACACAACTACCCGAAGTTGCCTTTGTCGGGAGGTCAAACGTTGGCAAGTCTACCCTGTTGAATGCTCTTGTGGGAAGAAAGAAGCTCGCTCGCATTAGCTCTACTCCAGGCAAGACTCGCCAGATCAATTTCTATCGCATCAACGAAAAATTCCACTTCGTTGATCTTCCTGGATATGGTTATGCCAAGGTATCAAAGACCGAAAGAGAGGCTTGGAGAAAAACTATCGAAGACTATCTTACGCATCGGGAGCAATTGCGTCTGGTAGTCTCATTGATTGATATACGTCACGACCCTACCCGCCGTGATCGCGATCTGATCGAGTGGCTCGATTTCCTTCAACGCCCTTTCATTATTGTCCTGACAAAATCAGATAAAGTGAAGAAAGGGGAAATCACCTCCCGATTGAGCCAGGTAGATAGTCAGTTCGGTCATTATACAAGTTTCCTGGAGGCCGTATCATTTTCCATTACAGATTATGAATCTCGATCTAATGTTCTAAAGGCAATAGTAGGTCGTGCGAGGTTATAGGCAATGGCATTAGAATGGTAGAATCCCGAAGATTAATTGATATCCACATAATAATGTTTTGCAATGAAAACACGACTTTTTACGCCCGGGCCAACACCAGTACCTGAACATATTATGGTGACAATGGCTCAGCCGATGGTTCATCATCGAACCGATGAATTCAAGGATGCATTTGTTGAGGTTAATGAGAATCTAAAGTACCTTTTCTGTACCGAACAACCAGTTCTAACCTTAACCTCAAGTGGAAGTGGTGCTATGGAGGCTGCAATTGTGAACACTCTTTCCAGGGGTGATCACATCATTACGGTTAATGGTGGAAAGTTTGGAAAACGTTGGGGCAAAATCAGTGAGGTATATGATTTGATTAATCATCAGATTGATGTTGAGTGGGGCAGCGCTGTTTCGATTGAGCAGATCCGTGCTGAGCTTGACAAGGCACCAGATACTCAGGCAATCTTTCTGACTCACAGTGAAACCTCTACAGGCGTCTTTACCGATGTAGAGGCAATGGCACAAGAGATTCGTTCAGACTTCGATGGGTTGATTATTGTTGATGGGATTACCGCCGTTGGTGCTCACGAAATGCGATTTGACGATTGGGAGCTTGATATCGTTGTTACCGGTTCGCAGAAGGGCTTGATGATCCCACCCGGTCTCGCTTTCATTGCATTGAGCGATCGTGCCTGGAAGTCGACGGAGAAATCGGATCTCCCATCATTCTACTTCGATCTCGGCCAGGCTCGAAAAGCATTCGAAAAGGGGGATACTGCATGGACTCCTGCGGTGACGCTCATTATGGGGTTGAAGGAATCGCTTGCGATGATTCGTCGAGAAGGACGGGAAGACGTCTGGAAGCGACATGCTCGTCTGGCTGCTGGCCTTCGTTCCGGATTGACCGCTCTTGGATTCAAGCTTTTTGCTTCTCCTCCTTCAAACGCTGTAACCTCGGCTTATCTTCCGAAGGGTCAGGAGAAGTTCCAGAAAGTCATGAAGGAGAGATATGGTATAACCATGGCGGGTGGGCAGGAGCATCTGAAAGGAAAAATCTTCCGAGTATCACATCTGGGTTACTACGATGAAGGAGATATGCTGACTTTCCTTCACTATGCCGAACGAACATTGAGCGATCTTGATATCGCCTTCGAAGCAGGAGTTGGGGTAGCAACTGCACAGCAAACGTTTTCCACTCTTCTTTCCACACAGTAATTATTAATATAATGCAGTACAAAGTATTGATAACTGATAACGTAGATCAGGGATGTGATGAGATCCTTGCAGGTCAGGGTTTAGAGGTTGTACGTGCCCTTGGCAAGAGCGAGGATGAGTTAGCAGAACTTGTGGGCGATTTCGATGCAATGGTCGTACGAAGCGCTGTCAAGGTCAGGCGGCCCCTCATTGAAAAAATGAGCCGTATGAAAGTCATAGGTCGTGCCGGTGCTGGGGTTGACAACATTGATGTTGAAGCTGCTACCGAGAAAGGAATTCTTGTGATGAACACCCCGGGAGGCAACACGATTTCCGTTGCCGAGCACACTGTGGCGATGTTGTTATCCCTTTGCAGAAAAATTCCTGCTGCCAATAGGTCGTTGCAGAACGAGGAATGGAACCGGAAAGCCTTTGTCGGAACAGAGTTGCTCGGGAAAACGGTCGGTGTTCTTGGGTTGGGCCGAATAGGACGCGAAGTGGTCAAGCGACTTCAAGGGTTTGATGTTACGTTGATTGGATACGATCCAATGCTTTCCCTGGAAGCCATTAAGGCCATGGGCATTGAACCTGTCGATTTTGAATCGCTTGTTTCCCGATCTGATATCCTTTCTTTGCATTTACCTCTGAACGATGAAACAAGAGACATGATCGGAGAGGACGAACTTTCACGGCTGAAAGAAGGCGCTTTTATTGTCAATTGTGCTCGTGGAGGAATCGTCGATGAAAAAGCTCTTCTCGCTGCACTGGATCGAGGACAGATTAAGGGGGCTGCCTTCGATGTCTTTATCAATGAGCCGGTTTTGTTCCCGAACGAGCTGATAAATCATGCACACGTTGTAGCCACACCTCATATCGCAGCTTCAACGTCGGAGGCACAAAAGCGTGTTGCCCTCGCCGTTGCCCGGCAGATTGCTTCGCTGCTCAATGGAGGAGAGGTTGTGGGGCTTGTTAATGCCGGCGGTCTTGGAGACGCACTCCAGCACGAGTTTACTCCTTTTGCGAAGGCCGCTATAAGTCTTGGTCGTGTAGTTCGGGAGCTTCTGGGATCCGAGAACTTGACGATTTGGGGGGAGGTTTTTGGAGAGAATACTTCACACATGATTGAAGGCCTGGAGGCCTCGCTGTTTGTAGGCCTTCTTGAAGGTAAAGCGCCGGTTGTCAACACTGTCAACGCAGGGATGATGGCAAAGAACAGGGGAATCGAAAGCAGGTTTTCAGGGGAAGGCCCTCACAAGAGCTATCACTTCCTTCTACAAGCTACGGTTCAGCATGGAGACAACGACAACATTGTCCGAGCAGGTGTGACGCTGTTTGGAAGTGGAGAGCCACGCCTTGTGATGCTCAACGATCACTGGCTTGATATTCGCCCTGAAGGCCCAATGTTGTTGGTCGATCATGATGACAGACCAGGAACTCTTGCCGGAATATCTACGATTCTTGGTGAGGCGCAAATCAATATCGCGGATCTTTCTCTTGGAAGGGCTGAGCAAGGGAATGGAGCAATGACCCTCATCAGAGTCGACACACCTGCTGACCCATCGACTTTGCAAAGGGTTTCCTCCGTCGAAAATGTGCGCCGTGTACAAGCCTTGCAACTCAATCACAAGTCACTTCCAACTTCTGAAACAATAGCGTAACCTTTGTAACAATGAAGGTTATATTTCTCGCGAGAATGCAATTGGTGGCACACAATCTTGTCTCCTTATTGCGGAGTCAAATACTATTAATTGACGAGTAACAATTCCGTATGGTTCCGTGTAGATTAGCATGATTTCGCACAAGAATCTATCAAGAAGTCTTAACATCCTGTTTTGCAGGTTTCGATAAAGAGATTATATTCGGCAGTACAATGTAATGCTCTCCAGATGGACGTGATTTTATTACCTGCCGAAAAAGTAAGAGAGGGGAGTCGAATGCAGTCATCGAGTCCCGAAAACCAAACCAGATTCAGACTACGGTTCATACAAACCATACATTCATTACGCATCACGATAAACAAGGAGTAGTTGCATGAAACGCTTGCTACTATGTCTTGCGGGTATATTTCTTGCAGTACCACTTGCACTGCAAGCCCAGACATCAGGAACACTAGAAGGGACTGTGACAGACGAAAATGGCGAAGGGATTCCTGGGGCTACAGTTCTGGTGATCGGTACAAGCCGTGGAGCGAGTACTGATGTCAACGGCAAGTTCCTTATTGCCGGTATACGTGCGGGTAACTATGTGGTCGAGATAACCTCAATTGGAACTTCGGACACACTCACTCGTCAGGTGAGTATCTCAGCAAACAGGACAACACGTGAAAATTTTCAGTTCGGGTCGACTGGAATAGAGAGTGAGGTTGTTGATTATGTCAAGAAAAGGGAAAGGGTTGATCCTGAAACTACAGGTGCGGTGCGGGAGCTAACGGGTGACGAACTTCTCAGAGGAAATACTCAGTCAACGTTTGGCGAGATTGCCCGAGAGGCAACCGTTAATACCTCAGGTGGAGGGTTTAACATAAGGGGTGGTCGTGGAAACGAAACTTCAATCCGGCGTGATGGTATCGAAATCACCGATCCCGTTACTGGTGGAGCCGGTCCTTTAGGGATTAATCTTTTTCCCGACGTGGCGCAGGTTGCTGTAGAGCGTGTTCAGATCATCGCTTCCGGCTTCGAGGCTGAGCACGGCGATGTCCTTTCAGGAACAATTAACATTGTCACAAAAAACGGACGCAACAATCGATTCGATGGGATCCTGTCCTATCGGACTGGTTTGCCGTTTTTATACGGCTCAAGTAGCCCGATTACTGTCAAACTTGCCGGCACTGACAAGGATACGGTATTGCCTGGGTATAAGTTGCAGTCAAGTGGTAACCGGGTCTTCGAGTTTGGATTCGGAGGTTATGTCCCGGGAATAAAGAACAATACAGGAAACAACGCCTTGCGGTTCTATCTCTCGGGACGCTACAATCCGCGGACACGAAATGGAGGGTATGCAGTGATGGATATGTCGGACGAGTTCGCAGCAGCTCGAGTTACAAAAGCACAAGAGGTTTGGGGGTACTCTCTGGAGCCGACCGATCTCGGTGCAATAGAGCGTGATATCAAAGTTCGGAACGTTAATGCGAAGCTTCGCTATGACATCGGAGCCCTAACGTACGTCGAGCTTGGTGGTGAGGTCGGTCTGACTACAGGAGAGAGTAATCGTTGGAGACATCTTTATCGTCGTGACCACCCCGTGTTCTCTCGTGTTGAGGATGATGGCCAGGTTGTCTATGACACAAACTTCGCTCTTATGGAACGGGACATCCAGGCGACAGACTACAATACCGTGATCAACAGGATTTTGGGTAAAGTATGGAAAGGGCTGAGTGGTGGTTCCAGCTATTTTGAGCTTGAAGGAGCATGGGTTGTCAACAGATTTGAAATTGGCAAGAAAGACGAAAGTAAAGATTATGGCATCTTCGATCTTTATGACATTCCGGACATTGTAGATCAGTATAATCTTGCGGTCTTCGATCCATCAAATCCGAGTCTTGTACCAAACGATAATGGTCTAATTGACATATACGAGCTTCCTACTTCCGGAATAAATCCATTAACAGGTCTCTATGAAGGCGGGGAGTCCCCGGGTGCAAGTCGTAATCCATATGGAATGATTGCGAGTGGCAGCGGCTTTTTTCCAACGCATGGTAATTCCCGGTCGTTGGAACTCCGTGAATCAACAACGATTACGACCGAGGGAACATATGAAACAAACTTCCAGCTCGGAGATGCCCTAAAGGATGAGGATAACGTTCGCACGAAATTGCGGGCCGGCTTCGACTTTGCATACTATTCGCTGCGTCGTCATGAGAACAACCTCCCATGGGATGTTAGTCCATTCTTTGATGTCTATGGTTTTGACGCCACATATTTTGCCTCGATAGACCCTACAGGCCGTCTGAGAGATTTTCTTGCGCAGCCCTTTCATCCGTTCAAAGGCGCGATCTGGGCGCAGACACGTTTCAACTACAAGACGATCGTTTTCAATACAGGCCTTCGTTTTGATTTCTTCAATCCTAACACTCAGGCAGCGCCATTGACGCGCCAGACGCCCGGAGAGCTTCTTGCTTCGCTCGATACGGTTGGCGATGCCACTATGAAGTTTCAAGTTAGTCCACGCATTGGTATTAGTTATCCGATTACCGACAACGCGAACTTCCGCGTCAATTTTGCAATGATGTTCAAGATGCCGGAGATGAGGCTCCTCTACGACAATGCCTATGGAGATGCAAGGCGTGGAAATCGGTTGTTCGGTAATCCCGATATCGATCCTGAGAAGGTTGTCATCTATGATCTCGGCTATGAGGCACGGCTTAATGATAACTTCTTTGTCGATGTCTCGGCGTTCAATCGCGACATCTTTAATCAGAGTGGGGTGACCTATGTTCCGGCTGTGCCTTCACCATATATACTACAGACAGTTCAAGAGTATGGCAATGTCAGAGGTCTTGAGCTTACGCTCGAGATGAGGCGAGCCGGTCCAAACGATCATATTCGAGGTCGATTGAACTATACACTACAGCGTGCAGCCGGCACGGCTTCCTCCCCTATATCGAACTATCGGACGCTTATCGGATCGGCTGATCCGTACACCGGTGAGAGACGCGATAACCCACTGACTGAGTTTCCACTTGACTATGATCAGACACATACCTTCAATGCGACGGTCGGTTTTGTCTGGTTAAACGATCAAGGTCCGGCTCTTGGTGGAATGCATCTGCTGGAGAATACAGATATCTCTTTTACAGGGTTGTATGGGGCGGGGCGGCCTTTTACCCTGGGTATCGACAGTGATGGTGGCGAGCAGGTCGGTGAGTTCAATGCTAATCGATTCCCCGCACAGTTTAACTCAGAGGCTCGAATCAGTCGCACGATATACTTAAGCGACATTTTTGGGGAGTCAGTTGGTCGGACAAATCTTGAGATTTTCCTCATAGTATCGAATTTGTTTAACACGACGGGGCCGGTATCGTTCTATACAAGAACAGGTACTCCGGATCGAAACGGAACTTCTCTTGACAGACTTCTTGGTGAGTTCCCTGTTGTTTCATACTTCGACAAAGAAGACCCAAATCGTCCTGAGACGGTCGGCACAAGTCAATTTGATCAGTTTGGAACACGACACTACAATCCATACGCTGACATCAATCTCGATGGCGTAGTAACCCAGGCCGAGAAGTATGCTGGATATCAGCGTTATGTTGCAACGGTCCAATCGTTGCGTGGCAACTATGATCTACCTCGAACCTTTACACTGGGAATGCGCCTTCGCTTTTAATGAAGAATATGCCGGGCGCTCGTTCCTCTATTCTTGGGGGAGCGAGTTGTCATTCCTGGATGTTCATTGCATACATCGATGTATATAATAATTATATATACCGAATTAATCGAAATACAAATCGTTCATAATCATAACATAGAGACGTGGAAATCATGAGTCTACATGCACTACTACGCTTCTTGCCGATCCTTCTTTTTGCCTGCGGATTAGCTCTTTGGGAGACTGAGCCTTTGGAGGGAAAAACGAAAGATGGCAAGGATAAGC
>JAGWAZ010000016.1:0-461 GCA_021296135.1 Chlorobiota bacterium
GAAAAGATGCAAGATTGAACAAGACACTGATGAAACAGACTCTCGACTCTTCGATTTCAGAGCCTCGATTAACGATGTTCGATTTCAGATTTACGATGTATCATAGCCCGGCCGTTTACGGCTGGGAAGATGTGATTGGATCGAGCCTTCAACCCCGACGTAAAGAGACAAGGGGACAGGGAGACAAGGGGACAGGGAGAGGGGGAGACAAGGGGACAGGGAGGACGTCATCCTGAACTTGTCGAAGGATGGGATAGAAGCTAGCCCGGCGGTTTACGGCTGGGAAGATACACTGATAAAGACTGATGCTAAAACAAAACACTGATAAACACTGATGGAACAGACTCTTGACTCTTCGATTTCAGATTTCAGTTTTAGGATTTATCATAGCCCGGCGGTTTACGGCTGGGGCGAGGTGATTTAATCTGGCTCCTCTACATCGATCCGCATAAGCTGATTTT
>JAGWAZ010000016.1:700-34557 GCA_021296135.1 Chlorobiota bacterium
TATCATAGCCCGGCGGTTTACGGCTGGGGCGAGGTGATTTAATCTGGCTCCTCTACATCGATCCGCATAAGCTGATTTTTAGCTGCATCGACGTACCAGATTCGTCCACCAGGGCCGATCTCGATGCCCATGATGCTCTCGGCAGCCGTAGAGATGCGATTCAGTTCTTTCCCGTTCAGCGGATCGAACGCAATGATCTCTCCCGTCTTATTATCAGTGACAAACAAACGTTTTTCGTGTAGGGCTATACCACTCGGCCAAACAAGATTTTTGTCTGCCACGACCTCGTATGTCGCATTCCCATAACGGGAGTATTCCATCAATGGTTCCCGCTGGCTGCGATCGACGTTGCCCCAATCGATCCACTTTCCTGTCTCTGTGTCCAGGCGCGTAACACGGCTATTTCCCGGGTCGCAGATATAGAGCCGATCGGTGGTTTTGTCCAGAACCATGTGTCCAGGAACCCCCGGGAGGCGTTTCACCTTAGCATTCATATAGCGACGGACAATACCATCGGAGTGGTCGTCCCATCCCGGGCCATGATCCTGCTGGAAATCGTAGTAGACGATGTTGCCGTAGAATCCATCGAAGTACCAGTAGGCATTCTCCTTATCGTGAGCTATGCCCATGCCGTTCGGACTTTCATGAAGCATATCGAGATGCGATCCTAAATCACCCCAGTCCGGCAAATCATGCTTGCCGTAGATGGCGGTATCGGCAGTCCAGAGAGCCGGCCCCATAAAGTTGTTTCCCCTTGACTGACCATTATAAGTATTGATGCTCTCCTGAGCAGTCGCAAAGAGTTCTCCTTCACTAAAGGCAATTGCGCTCACTTCTTCCATAAAGTGGTTTGCAAATCTATCTTGCACAGGCAGAAAAGCCATTGAATCGGTGCCCGGATGCCAATAGGTCACGGTACCATCGAACGCTCTGTTAACAACCCACAGCTCGTCTGAGCGAAGCGGGTGGAACTCCAGATCACGAGGAACATCGAGTCCGCTTCGTGCATCAGCAATCAGAGTAAATTTACGTGTTTCGTCCGTACCGAACTCCGGAATAAACTTGACCTCTGTCATCGAGACATACTGTGTTGTCTTTCCGTTGATCTCGAGGCTATCATAGAGAACCCAACGGTAATTCTGGTGGGAGATTTCAAGACGGAACGTGCCAGGGGCCGAAGGTTTGTCGGCTGCGATAGAATTCGCTCCGGAGATTACCCGCACTTCAGCCGCTCGGCCCGATCTCGGTCCGGCATAATTCAGGATGGTCGAGCCGATCTCCCTTCCCCGACTGCTCAAGCGGAAGAGATACATGCCGGAAGGGAGTCCTCCCAGATCGACATCAAACCAATGAGAACCGGTAGCGAGCAGACGACCAGCCGTAGCAATCTCCCGTCCAAGAAGATCGTATACGGCTCCGGTAAGATTAGCCGGAGAACTGAGAGATACGGGAATCGATGTATGAGAAGCAAAAGGGTTTGGATATGGCTGTCCGAGACGTGTTGTGTAACGGGCTTTCAGATCGACACTTAATGTTGCGAGATTGAAACCGGCATTGCCATTCCCATCTGTTACCTCCTCGCCAATAAGTGTTTCTGTTTCGTCGTAGAGACGTACCGTTGCCTCTACTATCGGAGCGTTGTTTGCTGCATCCCTTACCTTGACAGTCAACGAATCTATTTCCTGCGCATTCAGATACGTCGTAAGAAGAGAACAACAACAAAAGACTATAAATAGATTGGAATAAAGCTTCATGCTCTGCCCCTTAATGATATTATAATGAACAAATGGACAAGTCGATGATTCAGAAATTCGATCTTTTGCCTTTGACAATAAAAAGGCACCGAAAACTACGAAAATATTTCGGAGCAGAGGTAGTGATAAGAGGGCCAAATCTTACCTGGCATCGGAAATAAATGACCAGGCCACCAGGAATAACCTCGGCGACCCAATTCAGAGGCAAAATTTACAGTTGAGTTCCTTCGCCGGTGGTTCCATCATCCTCCACGATAATTGTTCCACGCAACATATCCATACCACATGAAAACTTGTAGGTTCCCGCTTTTTCCGGAGTAAACTCGACAGGAGTCTTTTCGCCCTCCGGAATACCGGTCAACTCGATACCGAGATCTTCGGACATGACATCCCAGGCGCATGCTGTGGTACCATGCTGGTCGAACACAATTTTTGCGGGCATTCCGGCTGTTAAAGCAATGTTCGCCGGCTCATACTTCATATCGGTAACCTTTACAGTAATCACCTGAATCCCCCCGACCACTTCCGGTCGTGCTGATTCAGTAGCCTGCTCTTCAGGTGTTGTCTGTTCCGTTCCCTCGGCAAGATCGTTTGTATTCTCGTTGGCCTCTTCTTTGGCACAAGCGCTGAAGAGAAGCGTCCCGCCAAGTGCGAACAATGCGAGTGTTCGTTTCATTGTCATCTTCATTCGATAGTTATCCTGGTTGAATAGTGTTATGGTTTCTTCGTTCGCGGGCCACCTCGGAACCCCGCGTCCCCGATTGCTTCGATAACTTGTCGGTATGAGACTTGTGCCCGTCATACTCAAGAGCGACACTTCCAATCTCCACCTCCGGATCCTCCACTCCTCCCTGCTTCAACCGGTTTGTCACGCTTGCGATACATCCGGCACAACTCATTCCTTCAATTTAATGGTTTCTTTATAAGTAGTCGTCACCTTAAACATTACCATTCAAGCTCTATACGGTTCTATTTGTGCAAAGCTCCCTGCGCAGTAATGCGTCACTCTTCGACAGGCTCAGGGTGACATCCCGAGCTTGTCGAAAGATGATTCTCGGCGTTCTTTTTTGCTATCGTGTTGCAAGGTTTTCATGGAATATCGCACTATTCTTGCAATTTTTAGAGGCCTATGTATCCACTTTTTTAGGTGATTGTCAACAATTTCAAGCAATTACCGACAATGTATGCCTTTTTTAAGAGACGACTAAGTAGACTGTAGCTTTCAGTACTTTGCATTCGGATAGCGGTAGACCGACCCGGCATCGAATGCATCGCTTCAAATTTTTCCATTTTTCGTCAGGTCACGGCGAATGAATTACTCTATGCCATCCACTCCGCCATTCGGCTCTTCTGCAATGTTCCCTTCTTCAGTGCCCGTTCTTTGATGATAATGAAGAGAACCGGCGTCACGATGAGAACATGAACTGCCGAGGTCATCAGTCCGCCAATCATCGGAGCGACAAGTGGCTTCATCACATCGCTACCGACACCGGTGGCAAACATGATCGGCACCAGTGCCATCATCGATGTAGCAACGGTCATCAACTTCGGACGAAGACGCCCGAGCGCACCCTCAACGGTAGCATCGTGAACCTCGTTTCGAGGAATACCATCCCCGTGATCTCCTTGCATCCTCGAACTCTCCACTAACCTCCGATCGAGCGCCTGATGCAAATAGACGACCATCACAACACCGGTCTGCACAGCAACTCCGTAGAGAGCAATGAAGCCAACCCAGACGGCAACCGACAGATTGTATCCGAGCATCGAGATCAGCCAAACACCGCCGATCAATGCAAACGGAACTGAGAGCATAACAACCGAGGCCTCCTTCCAGTCTTTCAGCGTCAGATAGAGCATGAAAAAGATGAGAAGGAAGACGACCGGAATCAGAAGAAGCAACCGACTCTCAGCCCGCTGCTGGTTTTCATATTGTCCACTCCAGGTAAACGTGTAGCCAGGCGGAAGGACCAAATCCTGTTGCAGGCGTTTCCGTGCTTCGCTCACAAAACTCCCCATATCCCGTCCTCTTACGTTCAGGAAAACAGTCGACTTCAGATCACCATTCTCTGAGGGGATCATTGCCGGTCCCGGACTCAATGAAATCCCGGCAATATCCCCCAACCTCACGTATCCCCTGACAGAACTGAATATTCCTTCCTTCATCGCTCCTCCCTTTCCACTCATCCCTGCAACAACCGGTACCAGTATCTCCTTTATCGCTTCGATATTATCCCTCAGTTCCCGTTGATACCGGACACGGACCGGATACCGCGCCCGACCATCGAGCATCAAACCGAGATTTTCGCCTCCAATTGCCGTTTCAATCAATGTCTGCACGTCTTCCAGTTGAACTCCATGCCGTGCTGCAACTGACTCATCGAGATCTATGTCGAGGAAAACACCTCCCTGTACCCGATCGGCCACAACGTCGGCTGCGCCCGGAATGTCTTTCAGAATTCCCTCGGCCATAATTGCGTAGTGTTCCAACGAATCGAGGTCCGGTCCGAATATCTTGAGGCCAAGGTCTGTTCGCACACCGGTTGCAAGCATGTTGATTCGGTTGATAATCGGCTGCGTCCAGCCATTGCGAACGCCCGGTATCTGCAGTTGCCCGTCAAGGTCTTCTATGATCTTTTTCTTTGTGATGCCGGGACGCCACTCGCTTGGCTGCTTCAGAAGAACTATCGTCTCGATCATTGAAAGAGGCGCATTATCGGTTGCCGTCTCGGCACGTCCTGCCTTGCCAAGAACATGATCGACCTCGGGATAGGCAGCGATGATCCGATCCTGAATTCGCATCACTCGATTCACCTCGCTGATCGAAGCATTCGGCAACAGTACTGGCATAAAGAGAAGCGAACCTTCATCGAGTGGAGGCATAAACTCGGTTCCACGTGAGATAAGGAGTGGAACCGTTGCAGCCAGAGCAATCAGGTTCAGGGCAATTGCTGTTTTTCGCCACCTTAAACACCAGTTCAAGACCGGTTTGTAGAGCGCATGGAAGAAGCGCATTATCGGATTTTGTCGCTCGGTACGGAACTTCCCTTTCATCAAAAAGGTCATCAAAACCGGCACAAGCGTGATAGCAACAATTGCTGAAGAAGCAATCACAAAGGTCTTTGTCCAGGCAAGTGGATGAAAGAGCTTGCCCTCCTGTCCCTCCAGAAGAAAGACTGGCAAAAAGGAGATGACCATGATCGCTTCGCTGAAAAAGATCGCACGCCCCACCTGCTTTGCAGAAAGAACCGCGAGATCAAAATATTCCCTTTTTGAAAGCTCCCCCCTTATCCCCCCTTGTCCCCCCTTTCTTTTCTTCCTTTCCTGCGCTTCAGCAATGTTCCGATACGCATTCTCCACAAGAACAATGGAACTATCAACAACAACGCCAATGGCAAGAGCGATACCGCCAAGCGACATGATGTTCGATGTGATGTCAAAGGCTCGCATCAAGAGGAAAGCGAGAAGAACCGAGATAGGAATTTCGATCAGAATCCTGAGAGCACTACGGACATGAAGAATAAAGAGAAGAACGATCAGCGTGAGAATCAATCCTTCCTCGATAAGTGCGTTCCGGAGCGTGGCAACGGCTTTGTCAATGAAAGGAGAGCGGTCGTAGCTTGGAATGATGTTTACTCCTTCGGGAAGGCCGGGCTCGATTTCCGCAATCTTCAACTTTACACGCTCGATCACCTCACGTGGGTTCTCCCCTTGCCGCATCACAACGATTCCGCCGACTACTTCGCCCTCGCCATTTTTTTCCAGCGATCCGCGACGGATATCGCCACCGAGCCGGACATCGGCAACCATGTCGATTGTGACCGGAATCCCGTTCTGTTTGGCCGCAACAAGCGTTTGCTCAATATCTTCACGATCCCTGAAGTAACCCTGCCCACGAACAAAGAACTCTGCATCGCTGCTCTCGATAAGCTTTCCACCTACTTCGTTGTTTGCACGACGAATCGCCCGGAGAACATCGGCAAAGGTCAATCCGAAAGACCGAAGGCGTTCAGGATCGACGTCAACCTGAAACTGCTTGACAAATCCTCCGATCGAAGCAACCTCGGCAACACCATCGACAGAAGTCAGCTTGTAGCGGACAAACCAATCCTGGACTGACCGGAGGGTTGCCAGATCATATCCATTCCCCTCTATCGTGTACCAATAGATATGGCCAACGCCGGTACCATCCGGTCCGATTGTAGGCGTGACACCGGGAGGAAGATCGGCCTTCGAAGTGGCAAGTCGTTCGGCAACCTGTTCACGCGCGAAGTATAGATCAATCCCATCCTCGAAGATCACAAAGATGAAACTCATCCCGAACATCGTCTGAGCACGAACGCCCTTTACGTCCGGAAGGCCATACAACGCTGTTGTCAAAGGATATGTGACCTGATCCTCAACCACCTGCGGCGAACGGCCCATCCACTCGGTAAAGACAATCACCTGGTTATCCGAGAGATCGGGAATTGCATCAACCGGAGTTGTGACCACAGCCCAGCCCCCTGCTCCGGCAAGGAGCAAGAAAAAGAGACCGACAAGAAGTCGGTTGTTACTGGACCAGTCTATGATGCGTTCAATCATTCAGCAATAGTTAGCAGATAGTAGTTGACAGTAATTCTTTTGTTTCTCAGCCTTTGCCTATGACTTTATTTGTCGTGTTATTGAATTCAAATAGCTATTAAGTCGGGGGAGCAGATTTTCCATAATCTCTCTTAACCCGACCACCTCCTTCGAGGTCAACAGTTTGCGGCGATAAACACGACCGAGCCAGTGTTGAACTTCGTACAGTGAGCCTCGCGAGATAAGAGCGAAGGGGCGATTGTCCTTGTAACTTCCTCGGCCGGCTCCCTCTGCAATGTTCGATCCTACACTGTCTGCCGTACGGATGAAATGAAGACCAACCCGGAACTATTTCCCAGATACGATCTGCAAGGATTTCTGACGGTTGATAGATTCCCAGGTCTTGAAAATTTGAGTGCGCCATTGATTTACTCCCTGAACAACACGATGATACTTTAGAAAATGATCTATACCACTCCACAAACATTTCTCATACTCTTAGTTTTATAACTCTATACTGTTACCTGTTAACTCATAACTACCATCTGCTATCTAATGCCGATCTCCATTCCCCATACCTTTCTTCAACTCTCTCTCCGAATCCAACAGATACCCTCCCTCAGCAACTACCTTGTCTCCACGATGCAAGTCACCACCAGTAATCTGGTAGTAGCCATCTCCTTTCATCCCAAGTTCTACCTCGCGTGCTTCAAACATCTGGTTGCCGACATCTACGTAGACCAAGTCCCGTCTGCCGGTACGGATCACCGCACCAACAGGAACGGCAAGAGCATCGGTTGGTGGCTTTATTATTGATGCTGTCAGGTACATACCGGGCTTCAGGCGGAGTCCCGGGTTGATGAATACGCCTCTGACCTGAACGGTCCGGGAATCGGGGTCGATCATTGGGTAGACATAATCGATTCGACCTTCGATTCTCTCACCATTGAGTGATGGCCCGGTAACGGCCATTCTCATACCAGGTCGGATTTGATTGGCCTGGCTTTCATAGACATTGGCAATGGCCCAAACAGAGGAGAGATCGACAACTTCAATGAGCATCGTTCCTTCGTTCACGTACGCACCCTCAACAACACCACGCCGCATGACAATCCCGGATGCGCTTGAAAAAACAGTTGTCGTTCGGGTAATCTTCCCTTTTTCTTCGAGCGACTCGATCTGTGCATCTGTCATACCAAGCAATTTCAGTCGCTCTCTCGATGCTTCCACCAGTTGATCTCCCCGATTCTCCTTGCTTTCTATCTCTCCCAGTCGATCGATCATCGGAAGCAGTTGTCGATCCCGTGTATCAAGAGCAATCAGATATTCACGCTGAGCTATAATCAACTCAGGACTATATATCTCTGCCAGTGGAGCACCCCGTTTCACATACTGGCCGGTCTTGTCAACGTAAAGCTTCTCGATCCGGCCCGGATACCATGCCGTCACACTCTTCTGGGTTGCTTCGTTTACTTCGACGTTTGCGGGCGCCCTGATATCGACTGTAAGCTGACGGTAGTCGATCTCGGCGGTAACAACATCGGCTATAACCCGTTGGCGTGGCGTAACATGAACTCTCTCTTCCCCCACTTCATGGCCGGCCATCTCATCCGGATTTCTCTTCGGGACAAGGTCCATCTGACAGATCGGACAGACCCCCGGCTCATTCTGCTGAACATGCGGGTGCATGGGACAGTAGTAACCAGTCTCACCAGAGTGATCATGCTCATCACCATCAATAATCTTCGGTAAGAGGAAATGCCCGGCTACAATACCAACAGCCAGGAGGATTACGGCCCCAACCGAAAAAAGAATACTACGCCGACGAATACTGCTCATCTCGTTTTGAATTTTCATTGTGAACTCTCCATTGTCATCTCCCGTATCTTCGCCTGAGCCCTTGCCCTCTCTCCCTCCTTCATTACCATATCTTTTCCGGTCATCACTAGCATCCGGTAGACATCAATCAGATCGGAGAATAATGCACGATCGTTGATGTAGTCGGAGCGAAGGAGTTCGATCTGTTCTTCGAGCAATGGAATTTGTTTTTCGCGATAGAAGTCGATCATGATTGTTGCTCGCTCGATCGTGCCATATGGTTTACCAAGAGCTGCTATCAGGTCGCGTAGTACCGAGTTTCTTTCTGCAAGAGCGCCCCTGGCCATAAGGCGTGCTTCGCTTGCTTTCCCTTCAATGCCGGAACGCGCCCAGGGAACAATCGGTATCGAGATCATAGCACCGGCCATCAATCCGAAGTTGTCCCGATTGAGCATACCTTCTCGATTGATTTCACCGAGCGTTAACCCAAGATTCTCCATACGAACCGGATGTCCATCCGGCATCCAGGAGAGGCCGCTACGGAGGGTAAGAGTAGGATTGAGGCCGCTTTCCACAGCATCAGCCTTCTTCTGCTGAGCCTGAGCAATCGCCTCCAGTCGCCTGAGTTGGGGATGGTTCTTCAGCAGTGCAACCAGTTCTTCGAACGGTGGAAGTGGTGTAGACTCCGGCTTATCAACGATGATCACACTATCATCTAACGGTCGACCAAGGAGAGCGTTCAACCTCCTGGAACTTTCCCCGTATTGACTTGCAAGGGTATTGAACTCCGCATTAAGCCGTTCGATCTCTACAGCAATTGAGTAGAGTTCTGATGGACGAGCGTTATCGACCTTGTACCGAATCTCAACATCTTCATAAAGCTTCTCAGCCAACTCACGACTTAAGCGGTTCAGCTTCCGTTCTTCTTCGATCTGCCAAATGGAGTAGTACTCGTCGGCAATCCACGTATAAAAGCGTCGATAGTGTAGCTCTATTTTCGCCTCCTCGACCCTGGCCATGCTCTGTTCGGCCTCGGCCTTCTTTTTGTTCTGTCCGAAGAGCGGAATCTCCTGTTCGACCACCAACATCGTCTCACCGGTTGAAAAGGGATTCGGGTTGAGAGGCGGGAGCATCCGGAACTCAACTCCGGCGCCGGGTACAGACCATGCGCCGGCAGCACTGGCACGCGCTTTGGTCTGTTCAATCGCCAACTCCATTGCCTCAACGCCCGGATGGTTTCGAAGCCCGATTACATAGAGCGAATCGAGCGGCTGAGCCATGAGTTGCCCCATTGCGGGCCAAAGAGTAAGAAGGATCAGAAGGTATATCCTTTGACCCAGGCGCACGCGGGATCGATATGTCTGTTTGATATTCATGATCGTCAGTATGCATGTAGTTTTTACACATGCCCTTGCACAACAGTAAATGTCCTAAACACCATCAGGCCTGGTGCTTTATGTGCACGCTGCACAGCTACAAAGGCTGTGGCTATTGGTACATCAAAACTTGAACGAATAGTGAGTTATCCTGCCACGATCACAGGCCTAAGGAATCCAACCAGATCGCACAGAATTCTGCAAGGCGAGCCGAACGACTCAGATCAGGAAAGAAGAATTGAAGAGATAGATAGACTGGTTTCGCTTTTCGAGAGGGGGGGGATGGGCCTGTGAAATCGTTGTGGTATGAGCCTCAGCAACCTGCTCAACTTGAAGGAGAGGCCAACTCAGAACTGCGATGATAACCGGTGCAGAGATCTTGATCGCTACGTTCGCCAACGATGCTTCATCAGTATGCTGGAGTTCGATTCTGTCATCACAGCAACCATTCGACCTGGAATCTTCCCTTTCCTGAGCAGGTTTCATCTCACATATTCCACAGGTCTTTGCGGCCTTTATCTCTCCCTTCATTGCACAGGAGTGGACATTGACCGGCATACCGATTGTACCGATTAGCAGACCAAGAAGCGTTGCCAGTATGATAATTTTTCGTGGCATCGGTTGTATTAAAAGTAGCCCTCCAGACGGAGTGATGCAAGCGATATTGTACTTCTCACGAGCTTCGTTGCATCGATCTTTAGAGAATCACATCCTCCCAGCCGTAAACGGCCGGGCTATCATCCCAGTTGCCAGTTTTCTCTTCGTCCGTAAACGGCTGGGCTATCAACCGAGCGTCGCTATGCGACTACCCCCATGCTTTTGTATCGAGTACCTTCGCCACAGAGTGGCGGCCTGTCGGTAGCCCTGTGCGGGAGCGCAGGGAAAGCAAGAGGCTTGGCTTGAACAAGCTCCAGAGGAGCGAACCGTTTCCCTGAATCGGGCTTGCACCGATGGTGCTTTGAGTAATGGGGTAATCTTTAACCCCATGCTTCCCTATGGCTATGAATGGCACGTCGCTACGCGACTCGAATGGCATCAATCGTGCTCGAACCGCGGGATTGATCCGGGGAAGAGAAGGCCGTGGAACGGCCTGAGTCGAGGCCATTGGTTTAAGATAATTTAAGGGTCACTGTATGAGTTCCGATTCACTATGCGCCAGGAAAACATGTACCGGTACCTGCTGAAATTGATCCGAAACCACCACCTTACCTTATCTTGAACCGAGATTATCTAATATAGAGCGTAAGCTCTCTATTCCAACGAAGAAACTGCTGTTCGAGCCTTTGCAATCATCATGTTCCGAACATCATATCTGCCTTTCAATTAACGCACGCACCCCGATCCCCAACACATCCATTCTCCCGAATACCGGCATCTTCTCCAAGACCCGATAGTCGAGCCTCCTGATCTTCTCAACAACTTTCAGTCCTCCGAGAATAGTCGCTTTCAATTCAAGTCGGAGGCGTAGTGAAGGAATAGATCTCGGCAGCATTGCTCCGGCACGAAGATACTCTTCGGCAAGGTCGGTCAGGTAGATCATCATCTGCCGGAACCGATCGTTGAAGGCCCCTTGCTCCAGTTCTTCTTGTGAATACCCGAAACGTTGCATTGTCTGGCGTGGGATGGTTATTCGTTCACGGGGGATGTCGACTGATAGACCCTGCCAGAAGTTCGCAAGTTGCAGGCCTGTGCAGATTCGATCAGAGAACGCAAAACGTTCGGGCGTGGCATAGCCAAAGAGGTGGAGCACCAGACGCCCGACCGGGTTGGCGGAAAAACAGCAGTAACGAAGAAGATCTTCTTCCCGTTCGTAACCGAGATTGTGCGCATCCTGGCGGAATGCAGCCAGGAGATCTTCAAGCAAGGAAACAGGAATATCTGTTTCGTGAAGGGTTGCAGATAGGGCTCTGAAGATCGGGCCTTCAGCCTGGCCCCGCGTGGCTTCTTCGAGCCGTTGGCTCCAAAGATCGAGAGCGGTCAGCCGTTCTTCTACCGGCATCTCCCCTTCATCGGCAATATCGTCCGCTCCTCGAGCAAAGGCATAGATTGCCGCTACATGCTTTCTCATCTCCCTGGGAAGAAGGCGGGAGGCTACTGGAAAGTTTTCATAATGTTCCCGCGCCCTCCTCTCACACCAATCCCATGCTTCGGAAGGAGTCCATATCTTCTCTTCTGCCTTTTTATCTTCTTCCATTCAACCCTTTTAACGCATATCAGGAATGTTCTGTCTGAACATTCTCCGTCGACCTGCATAGCTTCATACCACTCACTATCACACGGTTCGATCTGTTATCCGAGGCTTGACGGTTGTTGGATATACCCTCTCACCATCAATGACGAGTCTTGCCGCCTTGAACGAGGATGATATACTCCCTTCCAAGATTGATACCGTGAAATACCCGGAACTATCGGAGAGTTGGACTTCAGAGAAGTTCAATAACACCGACTACCTCCTGATCGTTCTCCGTATCGACTGTTAGCAGGGCATCTGGTGGATCGGCTGATATTGATTCCTGCAACGGAGCACTCTCCCACATCTCTGCAAACTCTTGTATGCTGTACCTCCCGGCGTTTCGCCCCGGGCGTTCGGCAAAGTAGATTGCCTTATCTGCAAGTCCCTCCAGAACCCGGACCTGCGGAAGTCAATGCGTGACATAGCAATGTGGTCTACATGAACGCTCTTATCGTACAAAGCCATCGAGCGGCGACATGAACTGCGCACCAACTTTGGTGAGCGCTCCTCTGGCCGTCTCATCCGGATTACCATAAACGGTGAAGCGTTTGATATCAAGGGCATCCATAAAGTCTTTGGCATACTTTGTGCCGAAGTTTCCGAGGTGGGTCAGAACTGCCCCCGAGTCTGCATAGCGTTCATGGATGTGGCATTTCATTCCATCTTCGCTGACAAACCACTCATAGTTCAGCGTGCCAGGCTCATCAGCCCGAGTCGCCTCTACCATCGTAGCCATCAACGATTTGAGGTCTTCGAGTTTATCCTCTTTGATATCAGCCTCAAGGTTCCAGAACACATGGTTATCTGCGCTCATCAAAGATCGCTCCTTTTTTATTGCGTGTTGAAGTGCTTCATTACAGAATTGCCATGAGCAGCAAGCTGTATTGAAGCAAAGCTAACAGGAAGATCGTCATTGAACAAACGTGAAGAGGGTGTGACTTCCCTGTCTGATTCAGCCGTTGATTAAGCATATAGCCAAAACAACTACATCATACATCGAACATCGTTGATCGATATTCTTAGATCGAACGTCGCTACGCGACTCATAAGGCATCGATCCTCTCCAAAACGCGGGATTGATCCGGGGAAGAGAAGGCCGTAGAACGGCCTGAGTCGAGGCCAAGAGAATCACATCGTCCCAGCCGTAAACGGCTGGGCTATCTTCCCAGTTGCCAGTTTTCTCTTCGTCCGTAAATGGCCGGGTTCTCTTTGTATCGAGTACCTCCGCCAGGGAGTGGCGACCTGTCGGTAGCCCTGTGCGTCCTGTGCAGGAGCCCGAGGGCATAGCTCTATCTTTAGATAACACTCTCGTTCAATGAAACTTGTGCAAGAGCTGAGTATTCCTGGATGAACCTTAATTGATCAGTGACTCCACATGCTTCAGAACTCTATCGATCCTCTTTCTCCGGGAATCCTTTTCAAGGTCACCATATCTCCTTTTCAATACTTCTCTGAATTCAATGCCGTTCTGTGGTCGGACAGCTACAAGGGCTTTTTCAGCATATTGTGGCAGTTGTTTAATCGGGCATTCCTCAAGCTGATCGATCAAGATTGCGAACGTGATTCCACCATGAATCTCGTTGACGCTTGAGAGCTTCGCCAGCACTTCGATCCCGTTATCCCTCGCAATCACCGATCCACTCTCGATAGCCTCCATCATAGCCGGGAGCAGATCGTAGACACCCTCAGGATTTTCAAAGACAATCGTATTGAGCGCCGTCATCCCTCCCCAAACCAAACGATTGTTCTTTTGTCCCAGAAGAGCGCCAAAGTCTTGACAGTAATCCGAGATCAAATCCGGCGCTTGCTCTCCGATCTCATAGAGCACTTTTATGCAGTCGCTCTGTACCTTTTTCTCTTTATTCTGAAGATTCCTCACGAGTTCAGCAATCGCCGCCTTGTCCCTTGTCTCCGATAGTTCAGCCGCAAGTTCCTTGTTTGGAACTTCGTCCCTTCTACCTAAAGAGCTTGAAAGTCTATCGATTACGCTCATCCTGTTGCCGTTGCTTATCGTCTAAAAAAGTTCTAACTGAGGGCTTGGCTCATTTACGGTTTGCTTTTTAGTAGGCTCCGCCTTTTCCAGCTCCTTTAATGCATCCTCAATGTTGTTCAGAAACCGGGACGGAGAGTTTTGCATGGTCCGACCATAAAGGAACCGCTTGTCGGCGTGAGTGAGAATCAGCCGTTCCTGTGCGCGGGTCATACCGACGTACATAAGACGCCGCTCTTCCTCGATATCCGGTTCCTCCTCTCCCTTTTGATATGGAACAAGTTTTTCCTCGCAACCAACGATGAAGACGACGGGAAACTCGAGCCCTTTCGAGGCATGTAATGTCATCAACGTTACTCGATCTGCCCGGGGATCATATTCGTCGCCCTCCTTCTGCAAGGCCATTGCTTCCAGAAACTCGCCCAGCCGGTTTTCATATCCATTTGCCTTTCGAAGCAAGCGTTCTACTCGCTCCGTTCGCTTCCCAGCGCCATCGCCGGTATCCTCGGGATTGATAAATCGGGATACATGTTCAGTAAGGCTCGATACCCTATCTATCCCGGCTTTTTCTCGCAACTCATGCAAGAATCGCTCGATATCTCCTGGCGAAGCACTCCTACCCATATCAGAAGCTTCCAATACCTCTTGGTGAAAACGTGAGTCGACGTCATGTATCAACCGGAGATATGTCAGGATTTGCTGAATCTCCTTGTACTCACGCAACGCCTTTCCACCGACCGTCTGGTACGGAATACCGGAACGTTCGAAGGCCTCCTCCAAAGGCTTGCTCAACGCTCCAAGTCGATAGAGAATCGCAAAGTCTGAAAAGGGGCGACTATCTTTTTCTTCTTCGGTTGTCACCCTTCCGGAATCGAGTGAAAAATAGGATGTCCCCCCAACCATTCGTTCGACTGTATGGACTACATATTCTGCCTCAGCCTTATAAGTCGACGCTCGATACATCTGGAGCTTAGCCTTGCCGACAATCTCTGAGCATAACTCCTCTCCTTTTGGCCCTTTCCCTTCAGCAATTACCTGACTTGAAGCCTCAAGGATCGGCTGGGTTGATCGATAGTTCTGATGAAGATGCAGCATAAAGGCATCGGGAAAATCGCCCCGAAAGCGGAGGAAATACTCACGATTTGCCCCTCTGAATCCATAAATGGCCTGATCGGGATCACCGATCGCGCAGAGATTTGTTTTTGATCCGACCAGTACTTTCAGGAGTCGATACTGGCCCATATTCACATCCTGGTATTCATCTACTGAAATCCACCGAAAGCGGTCCTGGTATTTTACCCGAATCTCAGAATGCCTCTCAAGCAGATCTACGGTTCGTACAATCAGATCATCAAAATCGAGAATTCCTCTCTCCCGCAATCCCTTTTCGTATTGCTTGTATATCTCGATGAATTCGTTACGGTAGACGTTTACAAGCCCGGGAGAATCGGTGGTCAGGAGATGATTTTTTGCCCACGAGATATGATCGAGATGGCCATCGACCTCTTTTTCCGGAACATCGGGGTTAACCATTTTGAAGAGCAGCCGCCGATCACTTTCACTACAAACAGCAAAGTTATTATCCAGCATAGCTCTGTCTGCTTCTGCCCGCAACACCATCGCACCAAATGAGTGAAACGTTTTGATGGTAACTCCGGCGGCAACCTCGGTCTTCAGCAGTGTTTCAAGACGACGTTGCATTTCTTCGGCCCCCTTGTTTGTAAACGTGATCGCCAGGATGTTCTCCGGAGCAACGTCTTCTTTCTTCACAACGTGCGCGATGCGATGTGTGAGTGTACGTGTCTTCCCCGTTCCCGGTCCGGCAACGATCACAACCGAACGATCAGTACAGGAGACTGCTTCCTGCTGCTGTGAATTCAACCCCTGAGGAGGGGAATCCTGGTTCGACTGCCTCTGCACACTATCTTCCATACTGGTAGTGTTGGTATCTAATCGGTCGGCTTCCCTCTCTTCCTCATTCAACGGAGAGATCGCAATATCGACTCGAACCCTTTCCGGAGGATGACCGGCAGGGATCGACTCCCCTTCATCTTCTTGAGTTTCTTTGGTCGATCCCTTCTCCAGCTCAAGCGCGAAAAGTGTGGATTGTCCGGAGAGGCTATCCCGTTCACTTTTCTCGAAAAGTTTTATAGTCCCGTATTCGCCATCGTATCCACCCTCTATCGTAATCTGTCCGGACCGCATTCTCCTAATTCCCTCGGCTAACAGTGGGCCGCCAACTTGTTCGATCTCCTCAGGTGGAATCTCCTGCAAAATCGACAACTCGGGGCCGAGAGCAGCCAACAGCCCCTCAAAGCTCTTCTGAACACGTTTGGAGTTGACCCCGACACCATACACTTGGGCGAGAATTTCGGGGAGTGGGATCAGACTCGTAAAAGATTGGGCGTTTTCAGGCCGAACTCCTTCCTCCCGATCGGCAAGTAAGTCAACCCGATGCAACACTCCAACCGTCACCTGCTTACCACAAACAGGGCAGACACCACCATGTTCTTTTGTAGTCTTCGGCTCCCAGCTTATCTCACACTTGCGGTGTCCATCGTAGTGATACTTCCCTTCTTCCGGGAAGAACTCTATTGTCCCCAGGAAGGATTCGGGATCACCGGTCTTTAGCGCATCAAAAAAGGCAGGGTAGGATAGTTCCGTATCAAAAAGATTGGCTTCACGAGCGAGTTTCTGCGGCGAATGGGCATCGGAGTTCGAGACTAACGTGTAGTTATCAAGGGCTGAAAGCCTCCAGTTCATTGGAGGATCGGAAGATAGTCCGGTCTCCAACGCAAAGATATGGGGTGTCAAATCTTCGAAGCACTCCTCGATCGAATCGTATCCTGACTTCGACCCAAAGAGCGCAAACCATGGCGTCCAGATATGGGCAGGGATAAGGTGGCATTCGGGATCGACCTCCAAGATCAACTCGAGCAAGTCTCGCGATGGCAACCCAAGAATTGGTCGTCCATCCGACCTGATGTTCCCGATCTTCTCCAGCTCCGTCTGCAACTTCTCGAGCGCCTCGAACGACGGTGCAAAACAGACGTTATGGATCTTGCGAACTTTGTTGTTTTTCTTGTAGATGTTGCTGATCTCACCGGCAAGCATGAATCGAACCCTTCCATGACAAGCCTTCGGAACTTCTTCCTGAACCGATTGTAAGAATTCCTCTTTCAGACGGAACAGGCCTTCTTCAGCCGGCTCCAGCTTCTCCTTCATCTCCTGAAGCCAGCCGGGATGTGCAATGTCTCCGGTTCCGACTACCTCTACCCCCTTGATTTGCGCCCACGTAGTCAGGTGCTCAAGGTTGAGGTTCTTGCTTGTAGCGCGAGAGTAATGGGAATGAAGATGAACATCAGCAACAAATTTCATGATATAGAGAAGGCTTGTTCGCTCGAATCGTTGCCTATCGTAGTTCCTGAAATTAAGATCGGGCCCTTTGCTAACCTTGCGTACCGACCTCGAAATGTTGTGTGGAGTGCTTGCCCGAGAGGCTCGAACCAAAAAGGCTCATCACTTCGTGGAAGAACCTCACCCAAAATTCAGCGGTCTTGCCGGAATTTTAGCGCAGACTTCTCTTCTTTTCCCGATCCCATTGGCCGTATAGAATCTCCTGAGGAAGCTTACGACCGAAAATGCGCACTGAAACCATGGCCAGACCACGATGATGTGCCTCGTGTACAATTAGATAGCCCAGTTCCTTGCGAATCATGCCTAACGATCCCATACTATTGTGTTGATTCTCTTCGGATAGACTATCATAAGAATGATCGACTAACGTACTGCATTTGTTGCTCGTTCCAAGTTATTGAAAAGACCTGTATGTCCGAGCTCATTGAAAACAAATCTTGGAAAATTTCGATACGGACATTCTCTGGAGAGTCTGTAGAGGCGATCCTGATAGCCGACAGTGTTGTGTTCCCGGTCGGTTATTATCGTGAGGGCTGAGGATTCACACTCCACTTCGTTCAGAGCTTAGCCGGAAGCGCCAGGCCCCCTCTCAGCTTCTCTATTATCCCTCCAAACCGACCATTGCTCATGACAACAACGACGTCATCCGGTCTTGATGTAGAGATCACATATTCTGCAATTGTGGGAACATCCCGAAGAAAATGAGCCTCAGTTCCATGATCTGCAATGTCCGCAACAAGGCGCTCGGTGTCGAGTCGTTCCTCAGGCGATAGTTCGTCAAGACGGTCAATTTGTGCAAGGGTTACCTCATCGGCATCGCGAAAACAGTCGGCAAGTTCCCGCTGGAAGACGTTGCGACGTGTGGTGTTGCTGCGTGGTTCAAAGATTGCGCGAAGTCGTGCATCAGGATAGCGAACGCGAAGAGCATGGAGTGTTCCGGCAATCGCCGTAGGATGATGGGCAAAGTCGTCGTAGAGAACTACGCCGTTCCACTCCCCAATCCTTTCCAGCCTCCGTCGTGTATTGCGAAAAGAGCGGAAAGCAAAGCCAATCTCTTCGTAGCTAATTCCAAGATGACGAGCAATAGCTATCACGCCGAGAGCATTCCGCACGTTAAACTCTCCGAGCAAAGACAAGGTTATTTGTGCTTCTACCTGGCCACTGCGAACTACATCGAAGCTTGTCTTGCTTGTACCGAAGGAGATATTACTCGCCCGCAGGGTGCACTTCTTACCAAACCCGATGGTACATACAGGTGTGAAAGAATGCCCGATAGCGTTCATAGCGTTCGGATCATCCCCGTTTGCCACGATCAGGCCGTTTCGCGGCACAATGTTGACAAGACGACGGAAAGAAAGAAGTATCTCATCAAGCGAGGCGAAGATGTCGGCATGATCGAACTCGATGTTATTAATCAGGAGAATAGTCGGCAGATAGTGAACGAACTTCGATCTCTTGTCGAAGAAGGCTGTGTCGTACTCATCACCTTCCAATACAACGTAGTGGCTATCGGCATGAAAATGCCATCCCGCTTCAAAGTTTCCAGGCGCGCCTCCGATCATAAAGATTGGTTTGAGACCGGCTGAGTCCAGCACCCACGAAGTCATTGCGGATGTTGTTGTCTTCCCATGTGTGCCGGCCAAAACGATAGAAGTCCGCCCACGAATAACCTCTTCCTTCAGCAATTCCGGCAACGATGTATAGCGAAGCTTCCGATCAAGCACTGCCTCGACTTCAATATTTCCGCGCGAAAGCTTATTCCCAATCACAACCAGATCCGGAACAGGCTCCAGGTTCTCAGATCCAAATCCTCTGATAATCTCTACACCCGCGTCAGCAAGCAATTCACTCATCGGTGGATAGGTGTTCTCATCGCTACCAGTGACGGTATGTCCGATAGCGCGCATCATCAACGCAACGTTTCCCATTGCTGTACCGCAAATTCCGATGAAGTGGATGTGCATAGTCGAGAGTTATTAGTTAACTGTACTTAGAAAGAGGTTTTGAGAGTTTGAATCAGTGAGGGTGTTTCGGGATGTTCAGGTACAATGAGATTAGTAATCCCTCGATCCTCCAATGCGGCAGCCGTTGTCCGACCAATGGCAGCACACTCCAACGTTGCAGGATCACCTTCCCAAAGACTGAAAAAATTCTCAACAGCCGAAGGTGAGAAAAACGCAATAACGAACTGCCCACCGAATTCCTCCAGAACCCCGGAGAATTGCTCTCTACTCTCTTCCGGCAATATCGGCTCATAAAGAGGAAGCTCAACCACCCGATATCCAATCGCATTCAACCCCATCAGAAGCTCGTCACGCCGAACCGTACTGCATGGATACAAAACCTCCTCTGAACTTGCCCTCCCCTCTCCACGTTCTTCTTTCTCCTCGTTCCCCTTCCCTCCTCCAATCTTCTCCACTAACTCAATCCCCGACCCGGCAACAACCAACACTCGAACATCATGCTCTGCACTCCGAATCATTTCCTCGCTCCGTTTCCCAACGATCATGTATCCTCTGACCTCAATATTCTTCACCAGTTCGTCCTCACAGCGCAACCGAAGCCACTGCTCGGTCCCCCTTCTGCTTGTTAGCAACACTAATGGTGTTGAAGTCCGTCTTTCTGAGAACTGCTCTGCATTGAATTGAAGTTCACGAATAGCAATCATTGGCAAGGAGATGACCTGTATTCCGCTCTCTTCAAAGAAGGGAGCGATCTCTTGATTATCCTCCTGAGTTCGCGTAAGAACGACAGTCAGTCTTCTGCTCATATTTCCTGATCCGGCTGCTGACCAAAAAGATTCATTTGGGCAACAGAGTCCGGCACAAGGTCGGGCATCAACGCAACGATACGATCGGCCGGAACGCTGGCAAGCTCCATCGGCTCGAGTTTTCCGCTCGCATCACCATAGATGCGGCTGCGATGCAGCACCTCATCGTTTCCCATATCGTTCAATGTTCCCCACAGCGTGACGCGAAGCGAATAATCATCCCGAAGACGGCGAGCAAGAGCCGGTCGTGGATACATCATCAGGTAAACATTCTGTGCTATGGCTTTCGAATGGTTCAGGATAAACCGGAAGGGTGCATCGTCACCTTTGTTTGATTTCCCCATGTATGCACAGAGATAGGGTGCAGGTGGACGTCGTTCCTGTGAGTACCAGGGATTGCGATGGCGGCAGCTATAGCGTTCGTGCACGCAACGCTCCATTCCCATTTCAAGATATCGCCAGAGGGAAGGATAATCTTGTTTGATCTCCCATTCCTGCAATGGAGAGTTCAGAAGGAAGCGCTTATTGTCGAGAATCGGATCTCCTCTTGAATCGGCAACAATTTCCTGTTCCGCCAAAGCTGAAGGGCCTGGGAGGATTGGTCTGAGGAACTCTTCAGGCAGATCATATCCAAACACCTCCATCGGTGTCAGAATAAAGAAGTCGTTGCCCCCTGTCTCCACACCACGCTTGATTGTAAAGAAATCGCCAAGAGTGTAGGATCGTTCCTTATCACTATCACTTCGCTTTACAGGATCAGGAGCATCGGATACTTCCTGTTGACCGGAAACAACAGTTCGATCTACATTCGTTATAGATTTCTCTACGGGATTATCCATTCTCTTTACACCTCATCGGCCCGTTGCGATGCTCTCAAGAATATGTCGGCCCCCTTTCTCCAACAATTCTTCAGCCAATCTCACTCCAATCTCACTCCCCGATGTACCGAATACAGTATCGTGAACAATCTCCTTCCCGTCAAGCGAAGCGATCAACCCTGTCAAACTGATGTTATCCCGGCTAACCTTCGCATGTGCTGCAATCGGCGCCTGGCATCCTCCTTCAAGACGACGAAGGAAGGCACGTTCAGCTCCGACAGCCATTCGTGTCAACGGTTGATCAATCGGAGAAAGAATTGATGCCACCTTTTCATCTCCCTCACGGATTTCTACCCCGAGCGCTCCCTGACCAACTGCCGGGATCATGATATCTGTCGGGATCACCTGAGCAATGGTATGGGCAAGACCAAGGCGCTCAAGCCCCGCCCGTGCCAGAATGATTCCATCCCAATTACTATCCCGATACCTTTGTAGTCGCGTCGGCACATTACCCCGAAGATCAACGATCCTCAAATCCGGACGCAAGGCGAGAAGCTGCGCACGACGACGAAGCGATCCGGTGGCAAGAATCCCTCCCTCCGGAAGATCGGCAATTGTCATGCCGAAAGAGGCAACAAGCGCATCTTCCGGAGCAGCCCGTTGGGTAATAGCGCCAAGCGTTAACCCTTCCGGAAGTACGGTTTGCATGTCTTTCAGAGAATGTACCGCAATATCTATCCGTCCTTTCAACAATGCATTCTCAAGCTCTTTCGTAAAGAGTCCCTTGTCTCCGATCTTCTCCAACGCAACGTCGAGCACCTTATCCCCCTTTGTCTCGATAATCTCTATTGATATATCCAGACCAGGATGGGACTGGCGCAGCATAGCCCCGACAGTATTCGACTGCCAGAGCGCGAGATCGCTTCCTCGGGTTCCTATGACAAGACGAGAAGGCAAGTAGTCAGTAGTAAAGCTGCTGCCGGAGGCAACTCTATTGCAATTACTCTTTTGTGTTATTGTTTTGCCCAAAGAACTAAAAGCCATCCAACCTTCTAACTCCCGACCCTCGACCTTCGACTCCTTGATTTCAGAAGATCGATTAACGATGTACGATGTTAGAAGTTGAACCATTCATGGAAACTGCTTTCGGCTTTCGACCCTCGACTCCTTGTCCCCTTGTCTCCTGCTCTCCTTGTCTACTCCTCTCCCGACTCCCGACCCTCGACTCTCGACTCGACAAACTCTACTCCTCCTTTCTCAATCCGAACAAGTCACGTACATGTTCAGCACGTCGTATTGCTGTTTCTGGGTCCTCGCGTGCATTCAGCAGGTGAGACATGGGTAGCCCTATGATTTTCTTTACCACGCTCCCCACGAGCTTTTCTATGTTCTTGAAATCATCTTCCGAGAAGCGTCCTCGATTTGCCTCAAGCATCTCATGGGCAATCGACTCTGCATGTTGTTGCAGATCAGCAATTACCGGTCGCACCGGAGCCACCCGATGCCATGCTGCGAACTCCTCCAGTTCTTTGGTGATAATTGCCTCGGCTTTCGGGATCTCCTCTCGTCGCTTCTCAACGTTTGTCTCAATCACGCTGTTCAGATCGTTCAGGTCCTTGCAAAAAACATTTGGTATCTCCGAGACACGAGGGTCAACATTTCGCGGGACGGAAAGATCGACGATCAACATCTGATGACCTGACCGTGCAGCAGCAGCCTTCTCAACAGCCTCGTAGCTCAACACGTAATCGCGAGAGCCGGTCGCAACGATTACGATGTCATAGCGATGTAACTGCTCGATCATCGACTCCCATTGAAGAAGTTTCCCGAATCGAAGACGCCCTATCAACTCCTCAGCACGCAATGCCGTTCGATTCGTCACACTGACCCCCCGAACTCCACGCCCATACAGACTGACCGCTGTCAGCTCTCCGGTGTTTCCAGCCCCGACAACAAGAGCATGCTGGCTTTCGAGCGGATAGAAGATTTTTCGTGCAAGCTCAACCGCCACATAGCTTACCGAGACCGCACCGGTGAAGAGATTTGTTTCGGTCTTTACTCGCTTGCCAGACCGTAGCGCTGTCTCAAAGAGGCGCGTTAGCATCGGGCCGAGCGAACTATTCTCTTTTGCTCGCTGGTATGCCTCTTTCACTTGCCCGATAATCTGTATATCACCAATCACCTGTGAGTCGATACCGGCAGCAACCTCCATAAGATGACGGGCGGCCGAATGTGCCGAGAGGGAGAAGAATTGATTTGGCCCCAACTCAACATCTCTGTTGTCGGACAACCAGCCCATCAGTTTGTCGGGCGTTACCTCGCTCCTTTTCGGTACAACATAGAGTTCTGTCCGATTGCATGTTGAAAGAATAGCTGCTTCCTTGGCAAAACTTTCCTGTAGCTCCGCCAGGGCTTCCGGTAATTCCTCTTCAGCAAACGCAACCCGCTCCCGGACCTTTACCGGTGCATGTTTATGTGAAGTCCCTATGGCAAAAATCTGACTCAAAAGGATTAACGGAAGCTGTGAAATCCACTCAACAGAAGATTGACGATGGTCATTGAAAGAAACAGTCCGGCAAAGCCTGCGAGCGAAAAGATTATAAACCGGCGCTGATCAACGTGCATTCCGTACTTCATTACGATTGCAGTCGCGTAAAGAATCCAGACGATAACGGTAGCGATCACTTTCGGGTCGTAGTAGGTAAAGCCAGGGATAACCTGTGGCAACCAGAGAAGAGCTATAACGATTGCCGCACTCAGGAAGATCAATCCAGCGACTGCGGCAACCGCGCTCATGCGTTCAAGCAACCCAAGGCTCGGCAGCCGATTATAGAGAAGACCGAAACGATTCGCCTTGATTTCGTGATGCTGCATCAGGTAGAGGACGCCCCAGACCGCGCTCATCGTAAACCCAGTATATCCAAAAATCGCTGTGGAGATGTGTAGTCCAACAGCATACTCCAGCAGAGGAGAATCGGCTGATACAGAGACATCCGGACTGAACATTCCTGAGAGAATCTGGAAAAAGAGGGCCAGGCCAAGAAAAAAAGCGCCTGTCCCCTTCTCACCGGTAACCAACTCGACAATCAGATAGGTAAGCATGACGGTGAACGCAATCATTGTCATCAACTCAAATGGCGAGTAGACCAGACAATGACCGAAGAATACAGTCTCAGCATAGATCAAAAGGGCGTGAATCGTCAGAACAACAAGGAGTAGTGGACGAGTCCATCTCTTCGCCCAACCCTCCGGACGTAGGAGCGCCACCCCGTAAACGGCTACTGCAGCACAATAAGCGGGCGTAAGGAGTGCCGACGTTATGTTGATTAACCAAGTCAAATAACAATCAAAAATTACCTTCGGCGAGGGCTTCACAGTTCAGAACAAAACGCTAAAAAAGGAGCAAGCTTCAGGATTTAACTAACCCCATTCGACCTTTTTTCCTTATTAGTCTTGAATATCTTATCCGGTCCTTCGTATATCCGTTCTGAATCGATAAAAATTCAGGAGCAGGCCAACCATTGTCATGTTGACGAGAAGTGACGACCCACCTTTCGACATGAAGGGAAGGGGTATACCAACAACGGGAGCAAGCCCCATTGTCATACCGATGTTCACCAACATGTGATAGAAGAAGATAACCCCAATACCGAAACAGACGATCGACTCAAAACGATCACGCAATCGGAAGGCAGTATCGATCGCAAACCAGACAAGAAAGGTTAGCAAGAGAATCACAAGAGTTGCCCCGAGAAAGCCGAACTCCTCCGCAGTCACGCAGAAGATAAAGTCCGTGTACTGCTCCGGTACATAGCTCAACTGGGTTTGCGTCCCTTGAAGAAAACCCTTGCCGGCCACTCCCCCTGAACCGATAGCCAACATTGACTGAATCAAATTGTAGCCATAGCCCTGTGGATCGAGGTGCGACCGATCGAAGAGGACCTCAATTCGTGCACGTTGATACTCGGGGAGTTTCTGGAAAAGAATTGGCGTGGTAAATCCAACGACAACTGAAAGAGCACAACCGACAGCAGTCATAACCACAGAGCGACGAAAGGCGACCATTCCGGCAAGGACGAGACCAAGGGCGATGTACATTGCCGTTGTACCCCAGAGAGCGAGGGTAGCAACCATAACCGAGGCCACGAGTGCAAAGAGAAGGAACAGATCGGCTCCTGCCCAGAGCAGAACCCCAATCAGCAATGTGCCAAAGACTGTTGCCGAACCGAGGTCTTCTCTGAGAATCAGTAGCATTGGTAAGCCGACGATCGCTGCAGTGATACCGAGATCACGCCAATTAGTCAACTCGCGTCCTTCTCTGGAGATAAAAAAAGCGGCCGCCATCAGTGCAGCAATCTTTGCGAACTCCAATGGCTGTAGCGAAACAGATCCCAACACAATCCAGCTCCTTGCACCGTTGATCTCAGTACCGATCACCATTAAAGCGAAGAGCAGAAGAATTGCAAGGAGATAAGAAGGATAGCAGGCAACACGAATCCACCGTTCTGGCAGGAAGGCAACGCTGAGCATCACAACAAATCCAACCAACGCATAGATAAGCTGGGACTTGAACAGAGAGGAAGCACCCAGATCATACGTTGCGCTATAGAGAGAAATCAAGCCAATTGCGACCACTGCAACGGTGACCAGAAAGGTTCGGAAGTCAAACGTCAAGATAGTGGCCCCATCCGACTCAATACGCACGCGATCCGATCTGTTTCTATACGTTGTTGCCATTCTCTTTGACCGATCTCAGCCCTTTCGGCTTGCCAAGTATTTCTGCCATAATCACCCCTCGTTGTACATCATCCATTGTAGAGAAGAGCAGATTGACCGGCGTTTGTCTTGAGGCTGACCTTCGTGTACCAGCAGTATGGATCGGAAGACTATGAGCTTGATCAAACTCTCCACGGTTGACCGCATCAGCATAGGCCGGCTCATCTGTCTCGCCGTAATGTATACCATGCACCTGCTTGAAGCCACCGAACCCATGTCCATGATACGCTTCGTTAGGTACCTCTTCCATCAACGAATGAAAGCCAAAGGTCTCTTCTCCGGCTTTGCCTATCGGTTCCGATTCTACTTTGGATCCATACACCTCACGATCATAGAGAGTGCCGGCAGTTAACCGACCAATTTCGTTTGCAACCTGATCACTATCCGTAGAAGGACTTGCCTTACCACGTTCAGCCGCAGGGGCTTCTCCTTCACTCCTCTGCCCCTCAACACGAGCCTGCATCTCGCGCAACGCATCTTCAAGTCGATCCTGCAGCCCCTGTTTTGGCTCTAATTCAGTTGCCGGCCTTTGATTTTGTGCTTTACTCCTTGCTTCTTCAGCCTTTTTCTTTGCAGAAGACCCGAAGAGATAGAGCAAACCAATGATGATAAGAGGAATCAAGTCAATAATATCCATTCTGTCACCAACACCAATCTGTGAAACAGCAAGTGATCCCTAATTTATCCGAGGCAAGTTCACCATACAAGTGTAGAGCCTTTCGGAGGCTGAATGTTACGAGAAACCTATGAATCAATCACGATCGAACAGACTTTTTTGTCTTTTCCTGTCTCCCATCCGGACGGGTTGTTATATTCGCTGAACGGCCTCTATTACGTCGAGTACTCCGTTGGATACAGATAGACCTGAGTTCCACCCGTACTCCCACAGAAGCCCGACTGCGATGTCTGCATTCCTTGCCAGACCGATAACTGCTCTTTGCTTCCGCCAGGAAGATAGTATGTCCACTCATACCCGGGAGCCGTTCCATCCCCCGACGGGTTCAACCACTCTCGTTTACTCTCTCGTTCATACTTCCGACTCGATCCACGCCGACTTCTGTATACAAAGCGCTCCTCTTGCTGCAGCAACTGATTCGGGCCGGCACTCGGGTCGGTTGTTCTGCCGATGTCATACACCATTTGTGGAAGTGGTGGGGCCGAGCCTGCAAAAACATCTGTACGAAACGGTTGATGCGCACAATGCCCGGGGGCAATTTCCCCGTGTCGAGGAGCGCACATCAAGCAGCACGGGAACTCCTCGAAGCCACCGTTAGAGGGCGATCCGCACCTGCGAGCGATCCGCAAGAAGGGCAGAGCCGGGTGGAAGCCTCAGAGCGGTTATCATCGACGGAGTCCCGCAAAGACAACAGTCTCACGGTACAAGCCGATATTTGCAGGAGAGGTACATAGCGGAGTCCTCGAGAACGAGGTAACGGAGATATTGCTGAAGTGTTCGATTCTCAACCGGATGACCGCCCTTGGAATGCCGCAGAGCTTCGCGGTCGGATGAGAGATGCTCTGCATTGCGAGGGAGGGGTATTGTATGAGTTATGTTCTCGTGCAACAACGTCTCCTTGAATCATAGAAGTCCGATTAACTTCCCCGGCTGAAAAGAAAAAGCCTCCTGATTATGGGCAAGAGGCTTAGAACCCAAATGTTTTCACAACGGAATAATCCTTATTGTGAATAGCTTCATCTTGTGAGGCAAATATAAAGAAAGAACTATAAAGAAAAAACAAAATCAAAAAACGTGAAGAAAATTTTAGGACCGGACATCGGGACGAACTCTACCGGCCGGGCATCGGTCGACGAGACAGAGGCTGAGTAGCCGGATGAGAGATCAAAACATTATCTTTGCAAGTCAAAATATCGGACGAAGGTGGTTTTGAAGCCGAAGCTTTGGCTGTGAATAGTTCCAACTTGTGAAATAAATACAAACAAAAAAGATTTAGAATGAAAAGGATTTTAGGATTGGATTTAGGGACAACTTCTATTGGTTGGGCATTGGTCGACGAAGCCGACCCCGAAAAACCAAGTGAAAGATCATCTATAATCAAGACAGGCGTACGGATCATCCCTTTAACGGCAGACGAAGAAGATGACTTTCAAAAAGGGAAATCAACTTCTATCAATGCAGATAGAAGAATAAAACGGGGAATGAGAAGAAACCGCCAACGCTACCAGTTGAGAAGGGGTACGCTCATCGAACTATTAAAAGAACACGGAATTATCTCGGATGAAACCGTCTTAGCGGAAAGTGGAAAAGATACTACCCATTCGCTTTTGGGATTGCGCACTAAAGCCGCTTCAGAAAGGATCGATCTTGAAGACTTTGCCCGTGTATTGCTGGCGATTAACAAAAAACGCGGTTACAAAAGCAACCGAAAAGCCAAAGACGAAGAAGACGGACAAGCTATTGACGGAATGGAAGTTGCGGTACAATTGTTTGAGCAAAACCGAACGCCCGGGCAACTGGTTTTGGAAAGATTAAAAGACGGTAAAAAGCTCATTCCTGACTTTTACCGTTCAGACCTTCAGTCGGAATTCGATAAGATATGGAATGCTCAAAGAACATTTTACCCGACTATTCTGACCGACAAGCTGAAAGAAGAACTCGAAGGGAAAAATATAAAACAAACCTGGGCTATCTGCAAAGAACCCTTTGGAATTCAAGGAATAAAACGAACCGGTAAGAAGGAAGAACAAAAACTTGAAAATTACCGCTGGCGAAATGACGGATTAGAACAACAGCTTGATCCGGAACATCTGGCTATTGTACTTCAGGAGATTAACGGACAGATCAGTAGTTCCAGCGGTTATCTCGGAGCGATCAGTGACCGGAGTAAAGAACTTTATTTCAACAAACAGACAGTTGGGCAATATCTCTATGGCCGATTAGAGAAGGATCCGCATATCCGATTGAAAAACCAGGTCTTTTATCGGCAGGATTATTTGGACGAGTTTGAAAAAATATGGAAAACACAGGCGCAATATCATAAAGAACTCACTCCTGAATTGAAAGCGGAAATAAGAGATACGATCATTTTCTATCAGCGCAGGCTAAAATCTCAAAAGGGATTGATCGGCATTTGCGAATTGGAGGGGAAAGAAGTGGAAATTGTAGTTGATGGCAAGAAGAAAAAAAAGATCATCGGCCCGAAAGTGTGCCCGAAGTCTTCGCCGCTTTTTCAGGAATTCAAGATTTGGCAAAAACTGAACGACCTGGAATTCAGAAACACTGAAACCAAAGAAAAATATGCAATATCTTTCTTTGATGAAGATCTGGAATTGCGAAACCTTCTGTTTGAAGAACTGAATGTAAAAGGCAATATATCCGAAGCAACGATCCTGAAAGAGGCAGGACTAAATAAAAAAGAAGGATGGGAGATCAATTTCAAAAAGGGGATCGACGGTAATAAAACCAATGAGTCCTTATACAAAGCCTACGCAAAAATCCTGGAACTGTCCGGCCATGAATTGAATTTCAAAATGCCTGCTCAGCAAATTAAAGAAGCTGTAAGAAAGGTCCTTACCATGCTAGGCATAAATACGGAAATTCTTGATTTCAATGCGGAATTGGACGGCAAGGCTTTTGAACAACAACCCGCATACCAGTTGTGGCATCTGCTCTATTCCTACGAAGGCGACGATTCAAAAACCGGTAATGAAAAACTGTATGAAAAATTAGAAAGTAAATTCGGCTTTGCAAAAGAATATGCCAAACCCCTGGCACACATCGTTTTGAAAGACGATTATGGAAGTTTAAGCACCAAGGCGATGCGAAAGATCATTCCATACCTAAAAGCAGGACATGGATACTCCGAAGCAGCAGCACAGGCAGGATACGATCATTCTCATTCCGAAACCAAAGAGGAACGGGAAAATAAAATACTGGAAGACAAATTGGAGTTATTGCCCAAAAACAGCTTGCGGAACCCCGTTGTGGAGAAGATTCTAAACCAGATGGTCAATGTCGTTAATGCGATCATGGACACGTACGGTAAGCCGGATGAAGTTCGGATCGAACTGGCGAGGGAGTTGAAAAAGAGCGCCGAAGAACGAAAGGAGATGACAACAGCCATAAATAATGCCAATAAGAAACACGACGAAATACGAAAAGAAATAGACTCTCTGTATCCGTTCAATACCGGAGTGCGTATTACGCGAAACGATATTATAAAATATAAACTGTATGAAGAACTGGAAGGCAATGGCTATCGCACCCTTTATACCGACACCTACGTTTGTCGGGAAAAGCTCTTTTCGAAAGAATTTGACGTAGAACACATTATCCCCAAAGCCAAACTGTTTGATGATTCATTCTCCAACAAAACGCTTTCCACCCGGGATTTCAATCTCTTTAAAGGCGATAAAACCGGAATCGATGCGGTGGCGGAAAAATATGGCGAGGAAAGCGAGGAATATGATAATTATCTTGCCCGGATCAAGAAATTGTACGAAATAGGGCAAAAGAAACAGAATGGGCAAAAGGGGATCAGCAAGGCAAAGTACAATAAACTGCAAATGAAGGAAAGCGAGATACCGGACGGATTCATAGAGCGCGACCTTCGCAACACCCAGTATATTGCTAAAAAATCACGGGAAATGCTGGCGTCTGTGGTAAGAACTGTTCTTCCAACTACAGGCGGAGTCACCGATAGGTTGCGAAAGGACTGGCAACTGATCAATGTATTGCAGGAACTGAATTGGGAGAAATATAAAAAACTGGGATTAACTTATTACGAAAAAAATAAGCACGAAAATCAAATCCCCAAAATAAAAGACTGGACAAAACGCAACGATCACCGCCACCATGTGATGGATGCCATAATCGTGGCTTTTACTAAGCGTAGTCATATTCAATACCTGAATAACTTAAATGCAAGGAACGATAAATCGAGGAGTATTTACGGCATCGAACAAAACGAAACCTACACCACAATTGACAAAAACGGGGATAAAAAGCGACTGATAAAACCGCCGATTCCATTGGATGACTTTAGAGCCGAGGCCCGAAGACATTTGGAAAACACATTGGTTTCTTTCAAAGCAAAAAATAAAATAGTAACGAAAAATAAAAATAAAACGAAGAAAAAAGGAGGCGCAAATACCAAGACAGAGTTTACACCACGCGGGCAATTGCACAAAGAAACCGTCTATGGAATGCGATATCGATACGCTACCAAAATGGAGAAAGTAGGGAGCAAGTTCGATAGAGATAAGATACAGCAGGTAGCCCGAAAGCATTATCGTGAAGCGCTCTTAAAACGGCTGGCGAAGTTTGATAACGATCCGAAAAAGGCATTTACGGGTAAAAACGCTCCCGCAAAAAATCCGGTTTATATTGACGAGTATCAATCCGACGTAGTCCCTGAAAAAGTAAAATCGGTATCTCCCGAAGCGGAATATACCATTCGAAAAGAGGTCTCTCCCGATTTGAAGGTGGACAAGGTTGTCGATATAGGAGCAAAAAGGGTCTTGCAGAAAAGACTGGATGAATTCGGCGGTGACGCCAAAAAAGCATTTGCTAATCTGGAAGAAAATCCGATATGGCTCAATAAGGAAAAGGGAATACCGATCAAGCGGGTGACGATTACCGGAGTAAGCAATGCCATCCCTTTACATACGAAAAAAGATCGTTTTGGAAATGAAGTTTTAGATGATTCTGGCAATCGAATTCCGGTAGATTATATAAGCACCGGCAACAATCACCACGTAGCGGTGTACAGAGATGAGAAAGGCAATTTGCAGGAAAATGTAGTCTCTTTCTACGAGGCGGTTATTCGTAAAAACCAAGGCCTTCCGGTAATTGACAAAGATCATAATGCCGATCTCGGCTGGCAGTTTTTGTTTACGATGAAGCAAAACGAGATGTTTGTTTTCCCAAATGAAGAAACGGGTTTTAATCCCAATGAGATCGATTTAACGGACGAAAATAACTATCATCTGATCAGCCCGAATTTATTTCGGGTGCAGACGTTTTCCAAAGTCATGTACGGCAACAATGCGGTAAGAGATTATGTATTCAGACATCATCTGGAAACAACAGTGGAAAAAAAGAAGGAACTTAAAACCATTGCCTTTAAAAACATCAAGAGTTTAGCACCTTTGGAAAATATAGTTAAAGTCCGCATCAACCATCTCGGTCAGATCGTAAAAGTGGGAGAATAAACATGACGCCCCTTCAACCCGACACTTTCTACCATATATACAACCGCGCAAACGGCAGGGAAAATCTGTTCGATGAAAAGCAGAACTATCATTTCTTTCTGGAGAAGTATAAAAAGTACATATCGCCCATTGCGGAAACGTGGGCGTACTGTTTGATGCCGAACCATTTTCATTTGTTGGTGGAAATACGGTCGGAAGAAGAATTAAAACGAAGGAGAAGGAGGAAAACTTTTCCAAAGTTCCAAACTTTGGAAAAGTTGGTATCCAGACAGTTCGCCAACCTATTCAGCTCTTACACCCAGGCGTTTCATAAATTATATCAGCGAACCGGATCGCTATTCCAAAAGAACTTTAAAAGAAAAGAGATCGATTCCGGTGAATATCTGACGGAGGCCATATTATACATCCATACCAATCCTGTACATCGCGGCGTTACCGATACAATAGACGATCGGTCCCATTTTTCCTATCCGGATGTTGTGTACGGAAAAAATGAATATATAGATTTATCCGCCTTGATCGATCGTTTCGGGACAAAAGAGCAGTTCGTCGGATGCCACAAAAATAAAACCGCCTGGGAATTGGGATCGGAAATTACTTTGGAAGAAGTATGATCAAACGTACCCTCTATTTCGGCAATGAAGCTTACCTCAGCACCGAAGATGAACAACTGGTCGTTTCCTATCCGGACGATAAAAAGCCGGAAACGAAAGCGCCTATTGAAGACATCGGCATGGTCATACTCGATCATTACCGGGTAGTGATCAGCCATACGCTATTGAGAAAGTTGCTCGATCAAAATGCGGCTGTGGTCACCTGCGATGAAAAACATATGCCGCAAGGCTTATTACTGAACCTGCAAGCCAACCATACCCAACACGAACATTTTCAAATTCAGATACAGATCAGCGAGGCGCAAAAGAAAAGGATCTGGCAGAAAACCATACAGCAAAAGATCATCAACCAGGCTTCTCTGCTCAAAAAAGAGAGCATACCAACGGATAATATGCGCTATTGGGCTGGGAAAGTAAAGCCCGGCGATATCGGAAATCATGAAGCACGGGCGGCAGCCTATTATTGGGACAAACTTTTTAAAAAACATCTTTCCAATTTCAAGCGCGGTCGGTTCCAGCCCTTTCCGAACGATATGCTTAACTACGGTTATGCCATTTTGCGCGCATTAACGGCGCGAAGCCTGGTCGGTAGCGGACTGCTGCCCACCCTGGGCATTCACCACCGGAATAAATACAATGCCTATTGCCTTGCCGATGATATTATGGAACCCTATCGCCCTTTTGTGGACGCCGTTGTGCTGGGCTTGGTAGAAGAAGGATATACGACATTGGATACGGAGGTGAAAAAAGAATTGCTGCAGATACCGGCACAGGATGTGTGCTATAAAGACCGAAAGGAAGTGCTGATGAACATGATGCAGCTGACCACCGCCAGTCTGTATGAATGTATGAAGAACAAAAAAGGAACAATAAAATACCCGTCGTTCTATGGCGACTGAACGACTGAGCGCTTACCGGATTATGTGGCTCATGGTCTTATTCGATCTACCGACGGAAACAAAAACGGATCGGAAGAATTATCGGATCTTTCGGAAAAAACTGGAGAAAGCCGGCTTCAGTATGTTCCAGTTTTCCATTTACCTGCGCCATTGTTCCAGCCGGGAGAATGCGGAAACGCATATCAAACGCGTTAAATCCATGTTACCGCCCAATGGTCACGTAGGCATACTCCGGATTACCGATAAGCAGTTTGGCAACATGGAACTATTCATCGGAAAGAAGGAAGAAGAGCTTCCCAAAGTACCCCAGCAGTTGGAAATGTTTTGAAAGTGGCTTGAAATAAAAATGCCCCGTAGAAAGACGAGGCAACTTAATGTTTTCACAACGGAATCATCCTTATTGTGATTAGCTTCAAAGTGACATCCAAAAACGGACCTATAACCCATTGACTATAAGCACGTTTTGGCAGGGTCTCCTGTGCTAAGGTACAAAATGAAAGCTAATCACAACATAGAGACTGCAGCCGTTGCTGCACCTACACCTGTGCTAAGGTACAAAATGAAAGCTAATCACAACATCCCGTTGGCGGTATCGGGTCGCCTTTTGCCTGTGCTAAGGTACAAAATGAAAGCTAATCACAACCGGTAGCCCGGGAAG
>JAGWAZ010000128.1:0-3926 GCA_021296135.1 Chlorobiota bacterium
GCGCGATCAGTTCAAGAAAAAATGATCCTGATCGATACTCTGATTCATAGGTATCATTGGGAACTTGAGGGAGGACTGTCGAGACCGGGAGCACGCGATCTCATCGGCGGGAAGCCTAAGGAGATAATCGACTTCCTGAACAATCTCAGCTATGGTGCCAAGAGTAGCCCAGAGATCCTGTCCACACGACAAGAATGGCTGGATAAAGTGAAAACAAGTAGAGAGCAATATGCTTCAGCGGCCACGGAACGCAATCGGAAGAAAGCAAAAAAGACAGAACGGGAGCGCTTGAAGAGGAAGGTGCGAGAAGAAATGCTCGCCAGGAGGCGCGACTCAAGCGAATAAGACGATCGTGGCTCTCAGACACGTTGAGCCAACTGCTGGGAGATGCCGCGAAGTTCGCGCGACAGCAGCTTCCCTGAAGACAACTTTGGGGAGGGCGTTGGTGTGGTTGACGGCGTATAATAGGTCCACTGGTGGCTCCGACCGCTGCGCCGCTCTACGGGCGTCTTGGCTTATTGCAACCTCATTCGCGGTTCGGGCACGGCGAAAACGTTAGGCGTCATTGGCCCAGAGAGGGGTTTCATTTTCCCAAATGGCTTCGTCTATGAACTCCGTGGCGCAGGTTCGCCCGATTATCGTCATAGGGCCGGAACGAAGCGGAACCTCCGTGGCCGCGGAGATGATCTTGACGTGGGGGTCATATCCTGGAGAACCCGAGAGTCTCCGAAAGGCTGATGTCCAGAATCCCAGAGGCTACTTTGAGTATCTCCCTATCTGGGATTTCTTGTCCGATGGCTTCCAGGAGAGGCTTTCCGAAAAAGCTTCCGATCCGCATCATCGGCAGAGCGCCGCCGAGCTGGTGGCTCAGATGGAGAAGGGAGGAAGGTCCTGGGTCTGGAAAGATCCGGCCCTCAGTTTCTTTCTTCCGTTCTGGAACCGTATCTGGAAGGAGCCCATCTACGTCGTATGTGTTCGAAATCCATCAGATACTGCAAGATCGTGGGCGAAGTTCACACTGCCCAGCGATGCACGGGACAAGGATCCATTTATCCAAGCCAATCTCTTGAGGTGGCACTACATCATGCTTCTCATCCTCAGCAACACGGAAGATGTGGAATCGAAGATTTTTTTGTCGTATGAAAAGCTGATGAAAGATCCTGCCGACGAGACCCGAAAGCTGGCGATGTTCCTCAACGCTGAGTGCGGAATGATAGATTCGGGGCCGTTGATCCACAACTTTGGCACAATCGTAGCGGCGCAACACCGGAGGCCAACTTACACTTGAAAAATCTCTATGGCTTCGTTGCTGGCAAAACTGTGATCCCCTCAGAACCATTCCGTCCAGAGGATTTTCCATTGCCTCCTAAATGGAGAGAAACTGTGGTCACAAGCGAGCGGCAAGCAAGGATCTACAGAGACAAGTCTGGGCCAACGAACGCCTAACACGAGCACCCCCGGCTCCGGTCATTTAGCCTTCGCCCAACTCCTACGCGGTTCGCAAGCCATAAAACGTTAAATGTAATGAGAAATACATATTATCGGGATCACTCCAATGATCAGAACTGCAAAAGCTGAAGAAAATGAAGAGTTGAGTAGCCTTGCAATGCGCTCAAAAGCGCATTGGAACTACGATGCAGATTTTCTTGAAGCATGCCGCCAGGATCTAACTTATAGCCAACAAGATATTAGCCATCACACCGTCTATGTGGTAGAAGAAATGGGACAGGTCGTCGGCTTTTATAGGTTAGAAATCAGGGAGAATGGACTCGAACTGTCTGATTTTTTTCTTGAGCCAAGCAAAATAGGCCAGGGATATGGGAAGAGACTTTGGGATCATGCGATTGATCAAGCGAGGCAGTTAGGTTTTCACAAAGTGTCTATCCACTCAGACCCATATGCGGAATCATTTTATTTATCAAGAGGTTCCGTTCGAATTGGAGAAGCACCTTCCGGGGCGATTCCGGGGCGCACTATTCCCTTATTAGAATTTGCACTTAAATAAGAGCACCTGAAACAAGACGAGAGATCACTACATTTAACACAGAGAATCACGCGGCGGCGCTGTGGATCGATCTGCCGGAACACCTGCCTATCGGTGGTCATATGAAAGAAGCTGAACAGGCTCTGGGAACTTGGGATATCTCCGTCCAGTCCATCAGAGCAGCCACAGTCTCAAAGGTGTATCACGTCAAGTCAACCACAGGCGAGCGATTCGTTCTGAAGAACATCGGTGCGCCTGATGTGCTTGTACGTACTGAGACCTGGTTCCGAGTGGCTCGTCATGTTCATGAGTCAGGTCTTCCCATAGCCTACCTGGTCGAGACCAATATGGGCTCGTTTTATAGCAGAATCGACTCGTCTATCTATATTCTAATGCCCTTCCTGCCAGACGACGATCCCAACTTTTATGGCCCAGATTCAGCTCCTCTCTACCAAACTATAGGAGCAGCCTACGGTCGATTGCACGCCATCTTGGCCGACTTTGACGGACCCATAGAAACGTGGGAGGACAACGCCTACGACCCACTGTTCAAAGACTATGTGCCGGAGGCACTGCCCAAACTGCCTGGTGAGGCGAGACGAAGGGTAGAGGACGCGCTGAGTGAAGTTAAAGACCACCTGCTGATGATCGCGTCTTCGTTGCCGATGGAGCCCATATTCCAGGACGTACATCGCGGAAACGTTCGGATGGTCAAGGGTGAGTTTCGCTGTATCGGACAGCGAATTGACGACATCACGACAACTCTGATTTCTATGATCAAGTACCGAGGTCGCAATGGCCTGCCTTCAGAGGATGAGACGGATGAGCACCGTCACTGGTGGTTGGCTCACTTTGGCGAGTTTCTGACATCTTACAACGCGGTCAATCCGCTTCGTCCGCTGGAGAGAGACCACATGCTGTATGTAATGCTTGCGCGCTGCCTCCCAGAACTTGAGGAGATAGAAGGAGGAACTGCCAGTTTGGAACTCATGGATTGGTTCTATGCTCATCGAACGGAGATAGAGATCGGAATTATGTCGATTGGCGGGTAGAATGCAGTGTATGGTAGCGGGTCATCACCATTGGAGTCGAGAAAGATCACCGGATGAATCATTCAGACATTTCTTGCCGAGTTGCAACCAGATCAGACATCGAATCTCTGCTAAATCTCTTTCCTCAGATCACGAGCCGCCCTCATAGTCTTTTGGCCAAGACTCTCGGACTCGAAGAGTCGATCCGGATCTTCGATGAGATGTCTGACTACGGCAACATATTCATCGTTGTGGGAGAATCGGACAAGGGAATAGTCGCCGCGCTCATAATGGCAATCGTTCCGAATTTTACTTACGAGGGGCGCCCTTGGGCTATCATCGAGAATGTCGTTGTGGCACGCGAACAAAGAGGCAAGGGATTTGGAAAAAAACTGATGACATTCGCGATTAACCTTGCCGAAGAGAAGGGCTGCTACAAGCTACAGTTACTCAGTGGTCCAAACGAAGATCAGGTGGGATTCTATAGAAGCCTTGGAATGCAAGATGGGACGAGTCGCGGATTTAAGAAGTATTTTGTGAAGCGCGAGTAGGCTCACATCTCAGGCATTACAAATTTGAACCTGACGCAAAAATCTTTCTGAAAGACTTTACTTCAAAGACGATATGGGTTGACTGATACGAGTGAAGATGATTAGACTCCCTAAGTTAAAGATAAAAGAGGATACGGGTGAGAGCGCGTACATCATTGCCGCACTGATTAAAATACTGATAGTGACGGAGATTCTCCAGAAAAGCGTGTATTACCAGATTCACGATACCACCCAATAATCCTACCACCCGCAACCTACCGAAAAAGCTTAAAAGGAGACCTTTTTGGAAAATACTGAATTCCATCGTGATCTAAATGTGTGCGATAATGCCAAAATGATCCTTGTACCTGAAGGTACCTT
>JAGWAZ010000128.1:4135-4461 GCA_021296135.1 Chlorobiota bacterium
ACCGTGGAACAGTGCCTGGAAGGATGGCATTCCTATTCCCGGTAGCGAACAATTACCGGTCAGTTCCGTGAGCTGGGAGTCCGACGGAGAGCACATTCTTCAGAATTTTCTCGGGACACGGTGGACTTCTCTTGAAATTGTGTACAATGAAGTCCAGGCTGAATTTGGCCAAACTATCGATGCGTCACTGGAACGTGGTCTCCAACCTATCAGAAACCTACGTGGATACAAATCTGACGAGGGAGCGGATCGTCCTGGATGCTCTTAGAAGCAGCCTGAAGGTAATACCCATTTTACGCTACCCTTTCCAAGCTAATTGCGGTATT
>JAGWAZ010000089.1 GCA_021296135.1 Chlorobiota bacterium
AGCTGGTAATCAATTACGAAGAGCGAATAAAAAGGTACTATCACTATTAAATGACACAGTTAATTGAACACAACCGATTACTGAGACGATGTATCAGGACACCGCACTCTTTGGACGGACAGTTACCTATACAATCCGGGCCACTACGCTGGTTGAGTCACCAAGTGGAACGTACTACGAGCTTGGGAACAAGGCGACATGGACTTCGGAAATCGTTGCCAACGTAAACGAGCCGATTGCGCTGAGCGCAGACTTCAGTATGCGAGCAGGGCCAAACCCCACACGCGAGTCTGTAACACTCAATCTGGAGCTTGAGGCAAGAAGCGATGTTGAGATCACCGTCTGGAACGTGAACGGGGTGAGAGTTAAAACGCTCGAGACGCGGACGCTTGCACCGGGAGGGCATAGCTACATCTGGGACAGAACCGATGCGGGCGAAGGCCGTGTTCCGGCCGGGGTCTATCTATTTGAGAGTGCTTGCAGGAGGTGCATCGAAGGCGAAGAAGGTGGTGGTTCTTGAATAAGAAATCGGAGTTGTAGGTGAAGGGGCTTCCCCCGCTGATGCAGAAGAGGGAGGTGACCGAGAGGCGGCCGAGGGGGCATAGAATAGATCGCATACGTTTTAAGGCTGATAATGAAAACGCCCGGAGGATTTTCCGGACGTTTTTGATCTGGTAGCGATATCGGGATTGAGAACGCACGACCGTGCGCTCCTACGTAGCGATTACATTTACCAACCGATCCGGGACGGCAACGATCTTGCGTACCCTCTTCCCGTCGACTAATCCCTTTACCATTTCGTTTTCCAGAGCGATCTTCTCCAGTTCATCAGGTGTCGACCCAGCAGGGACTGTGATCCGATCCTTGATCTTGCTGTTGACCTGCAAAACAATTTCGATCTCGTCTACTTGGGTCTTCTGAGGATCATACTCTGGCCATAACTGATAGATAATTGTCTCCTCGTGGCCAATGCGATTCCATATCTCTTCGGCAAAATGCGGAGCAAATGGTGAGATCAACAAGGCAAACCCTTCGATTGCCTTCTTCGGCTTTGTCTCGACATTGAGAAATTCATTAACGAAGATCATAAGGGCTGAGATTGCCGTATTAAAACGGATGCCTTCAATATCCTCGGCCACCTTTTTGATCGTTCTATGCAGGATTCGTTCTTCCTCAGGAGTCATCTCCCGATCTTCGATAACTACCGGTTTTTTCTCATCACCGACCACCATCTGCCATGCTCGGTTCAGAAAACGACGAATCCCTTCGATCCCTTTCGATGACCATGGCTTGTCCATCTCGAGTGGTCCCATAAACATCTCGAACATGCGGAGTGCGTCGGCACCGAACTCAGCGATCACGTCATCCGAGTTGATAACATTGCCACGTGACTTTGACATCTTCTGGGAGTTCTCACCCAGAATCATCCCTTGATGCAGCAGTCGCGTGAATGGTTCCGGGCATGAGAGATGCCCCAGATCATGCAGCACCTGATGCCAGAATCGACTGTAGAGCAGGTGCGTCACCGCATGTTCGGAGCCACCGATATAGAAATCGACGGGCAACCATCGTTTTTCGATTTCCGAATCGATGAGCCGTTCACTGTTGTCAGGATCCAGATAACGGATATAATACCAGCAGGAGCCTGCCCATTGGGGCATCGTGTTTGTCTCGCGCCGCCCAGGTCCATACTCCGGATGCTCAACGTTTAACCACTCCTCAGCTAATGCCAGGGGCGACTCGGTTGAACCAGATGGCTTGAACTCTTCGAGTTCCGGTAACTCCACTGGCAATTCAGCCACATCAATCGGTTCGATAATGCCGTTTTCATAGCGGGCCAGCGGAATCGGCTCTCCCCAGTATCGTTGGCGGCTGAAAAGCCAGTCACGCAGTTTGTAGTTCACCTTTGCCGTACCAATTCCCTCAGCTTCCACCCACTCGATCATCTTCTCTTTCGCATCGGCGATACTCAGTCCGTTCAGGAAATCACTGTTGATAGCGAGACCATCTCCTGTATATGCTTTTCCCTCAAAGTCATCCGGGGGTTGCACGGTGCGGATGATCGGCAATTCAAACTTCTCAGCGAACTCCCAGTCACGCTCATCCTGACCCGGCACGGCCATGATCGCTCCGGTTCCATAGGAGATCAGAACGTAGTCGGCAACCCAAATCGGTATTCGCTTGCCGTTGGCCGGGTTGATTGCATAGCTTCCCGTGAAAACCCCCGTCTTTTCGGTCTCGGTCTGTCTGTCAAGTTCACTCTTCAGTGCGGCTTCATTGCAATAGGCTTCGAGCTGCTGGCGCTGCTCGTCTGTTGTCAGCTTCTCTACCAGTTTGTGCTCCGGTGCAATAGTCATAGACGTTGCACCGAAAATCGTATCGGGTCGCGTCGTGAAGACTCGCAGATCATCTCCGGTCTCAGTCTTGAACGTGATTTCAGCACCGAACGACTTTCCGATCCAGTTCGTCTGCATGTCAATTGTTGAGACAGGCCAGTCGAGTGTTGAATGACCTGATTGCAGGCGATCGGCATAGGCGGTGATCCTCATCATCCACTGTCTGGTTGGGCGACGTTCAACCGTATACCCCTTCTCTACCCATTCATCGACCTCTTCGTTGGCCAGAACCGTTCCCAGTTCAGCACACCAGTTGACCGGAATTTCATCCTCGTAGACCAGACGGAAGTTTGCCAGAAACGTTTGCTTTTCGAGTGTAGGCATATTCTTCCATCCTTCCCCATCAAACTTCCAGGCAGGGCCTCTGTAATTGTCCGGTTTTGGGAGATCGGTTGTCCCTTTTTCCTGCAATTCTGCGATTAGCTCATCAATGTGTCGTCCCTTTTCTGCACGCGTGTCGAACCAGGCGTTGTACATCTGCAAGAATATCCATTGTGTCCACTTGTAGTAGTTCGGATCAGCCGTATCAACTTCCCGATCCCAGTCGATACTGAAGCCGATGGCCTGCAACTGTCGTCTGAAGTTGTCGATGTTCTCCTTTGTTGTCGCGCGGGGATGAACGTTGGTTTTCATTGCATACTGTTCAGCCGGGAGACCGAAGGCATCCCATCCCATCGGGTTCAATACCTCGAATCCCTTGTGGCGTTTGTAGCGTGCAAGGATATCGACAGCCGTGTAGCTTTCAGGGTGCCCTATGTGCAACCCCTGCCCTGAAGGGTATGGATACATCGAGAGGACGTAGTACTTCGGCTTGTCAGTCTGCGTTGTATCCGTAGCAAACGTCTTCTTTTGCAGCCAGTAGGCTTGCCATTTCGGCTCGATTTCTGAAAATGGATATGCCATAAATCGATGAAGATGTTCAATCGCCGGGGCATAGCCAAGCGCCTTGAAAAACGATTATGCGATTCTCTCAAACAAAAAACCCCGGGTTTTCTACCCGAGGCTATGCGCATGATGTATGATGTAATGAAATCGATTATTCGTTTTCTGTTCCGGACATCACGGAGGCCACGCGGATAACCTCGTGTTCTGTAGAAGGGGACTCGTAAGTCGTAGCCCTGTGATTGCCGGTATCGAAACTCTGATTCTCATACTATTATGATTTTTCTCCGGCGACGTTGCCAAAGCATGATTGCAATCATACGAAAAAAGCAATCGGGGACAAAAAAGTAGTATCGTGATTGTATATGATCGACCACACAAGGACAAAAACGCAGTCACCTCAACCAACGGCATTTGTGAATGATTCCATCGCACCTTACAAGATGAGTTTTACTCCATTATGTTCAGAAAAAAAGTCTTTACATCAGTCGAAGAATTACAAGAAGAGTTCGATCAGTCGATGGATTGCTATAACAGGGAAAGAATCCATTCAGGCAGATACTGTTATGGTAAAACTCTCTGGGAGACTTTTCAGTCTTCTAAATATCTGGCTTTGAATAAACAACTGCATCAATTACCTTTCAGAGCAGCAGAAGCATCTTCGATATGACAATTCCCTATTAAACCATAAATCGAAGGTGTTGTCATGGGAAGATGGTTCTCAAGCAGCGCAGTTTGAACTGAAAAACAACTGACATTTTCAATGTACGTTTTATTCAATTCTCAGATCCAGTAGTGACTATTACGTCTAATTTACGTGAGGAACGCATGCATCGTTTGTTCAGCCTTACCTTTTTTCTTTTTCTGCCCTTTCTGATATGTGCCACAGCTTCTGCACAGACAGCGAAAATTACTACTGTAAGTGGTGAAGAGTATCGCGGAGAAGTTCTACAGGAGACCTCAGATACGATCACGATTCAAACATCGAGTGGAGTGGCGGTAAAGATTCCACGCAGTGCGATCAGGCTTATGGACTACTCATACTCTGCCGAAGAGGAGTCGAGAAAAGGTTATTGGTCATTTGGTGGATTCTTTGGCACACCAGGTGGTTTGAATATCGACCTTGAACGAAACTTTAATCGAAACTGGGGTGTAAGCATCGCGCTTGGACTTATACCGCAGTCAATCGCCGGACTGGAGTTTAACTTCCGACGTCGGATTGGTGGTTCAGGCAGCCTGACCCATAACGTTGAACTTGGTCTCGGAAGCATGTACATCAATTATAGTTATAGAACGGCTCAGGATTTTACATATCTCAAGGGTGGATACAATCTGAACTGGGGAGGCTTTCATCTTGATCTTGGTTTAGGGGCTGGTCAAGGAACTTTTTCGAATCCACAACTCTTGCTTCAGATCGGGTATGTACACCAGTTCAGATAGAGGGCTCCGATCTTTCTCACCACTGCCATGAGACTGCAATACCATTCAATGTTGGGCTGATAAAAAAAGATGAAGTCGATCTATCCTCTACAGATTTATCGTGCAGAGTGGTAAGGCTATACCCAATTCCGCCTGCAAGCGCAGCTCAAAATGAGCGGGTCGTTGAAGCATGAGCCAACCGTCGGTAAAGATCGAACTGAAGTCAAGCCAGAGCGTGTCGAGCGGTTGCCAGGAACCCGTAGTGTTAGCAGGTAATGGAGAAGTTTCCTCGGCCATCTGCAAAGCTCCCAATCAACAGAGGAAAATGATGTGTAGTTGCAGCCTCTTCAAGAGTCAGGTTGACTACGTTATCTCGTTCCCGGCCTCATTTTTTCGGGATCAAAGCTATCATCCTTGGGCAAGGTTGTCGACTGTTCGACATTCTCGGCCAGCTTTTCAAGCAACTCGACTTCTTCCTTCAGTCCGGCATCAAACAAGGTCATATTCTCAAGATCAACCAGAGCTTTAGCACGAGCAATGGCATCGAGCGCATCTTTTTTCTTTCCCTCAGAGAAGAGCTTGCATCCATCCCGGAGACCAAAGTAGACGTTGGTTAACGAGACGGCGATTCGCATCCCTTCATGTGTGTAGAACTGCACGCCAGGCTTCAGCGTTGTCTTTGCTTCGTGTCGAAGCGTTGTTCTACTTGTGTATGGAGTGCCATCAATGTCGGTGTAGCTGAGCGAGCCATCGGCGAGGAGATCACCTCGTTTGAACGCAAGGGGGGAATCATCATCCCGTTCGTAGCGAAGAACGATAGCACCGCGATTCGATGAGAAGAAGACCGTTGGCACGCGAAGTTGCGCATCTCGATCTCCCGGCTTCCATGTCGGCAGACCGTAAACGGCGACAAGCTTCGTTCCCTCGGATGTTTTGATGTTTACACGAAGGTCATAGACAACCGGCGTGACCAGATAGTCGAATTCTTCCTCAAAGACGTTAGCGATTTTCTCCTGCGTCTCAAGGAAGAAGAAGTTTCCCGCTCGAAGCTGAGAGATGTGATAGACCAATTCCTGTCCGAAGTTCAATCCGACACCAAAGACTGTTAGGCCAATATCTTTTTCGGCATAGAGCTCTGTCAGGGCACGGAAACTGCCTGAATCTGTCCGTCCCGCATTTGGTCGTGCGTCAGTGAAGAGCATAACGCGCTTCTGGTAGCCATCTCGGGATTGCAATCGGTCAAGTTCACTGAATCCAGTTAGCAATCCGGCCTCGATGTTTGTGCCACCATCTGCCCTCAACGCATCAATGGCGGCAAGAATCGTTTTTTTGTTTTTGATGGCTGTTGGCGCAAGAAGCAACTCGGACTCATTGTTAAAGGCAACCAGCGAGATAACATCTTCCGGACCAAGCTTCTCCAGGAGTGAGCGAAGAGCGGTCTTTACCGACTCCATGCTTTGCCCTTTCATTGAACCGCTTTTGTCAATAACGAGCGCGAGTTGAAGGTTCGGACGACGAAACTCTTCCGGTTTTATGCCGGAGGTCATACCAAGATGAAGAAAGAGTGCAGGCTGCTTTGTATCGGCTGCAGGTGCAAAACCATAACCGAGCGAGAGACAAAGCTTTGCGTCGCAATCGGTTTCCGGTGTCGGGATGTCGTGTTCACTGTAGAGACCTTCCGGCGAGAAGTCAATGAAGTTTGGGACGATCCCTTGATCTATCATCTGTCGGGCATAACCGATGTCCTGTGCACCACCGACGGTTGCACCGAGTGTCGCCGGAGCAGCCATGAGATTGCTATATGCGGCTCCACCGCTGAATTTCATTTCCGGCTTCCAGCGAACAGTTGTGTTGATTTCGCGAGTAACATCGTGCTGTGTCGCGGTGTCCACTTTAACCGTATCACTCTGCGCAACCAGAGCTTCTCCACCTACAAAAACTGTAAGCAGAAGAACAAGGAGTCTCATCTGTCGTCTGATATTCATGTTCATCGTTACGTTTATGTTGTGGACAAGCATGTTAACTTGTGCCTGCCGAAATTCCTTATCGATGGAGTGGCTTTCAAGGGATAAACTTGTCGTGGTCAGAGTGGAAATTTGTCGTATACCACACGTTTTGGTTTGCCCGACCTTGTAACGACGAAATCACTTTTTAATGTAACGTGATATAGGTTGCAAGGAGAGGTTAGAAAGCGTAGTTTTCATATTTATGAGCCTGCTTCTTGCAGTATCATGCCTTATTCATCACTGCCATATCGTAGTTGCCTGAACTCCTCTCTCTTATCTCTGATATGCATTCTCTCTGCCCCTACACCTGCAAATTACCGTCGGACACCCGATGGTTATGGTTAGGGTAGAACGGGTGCAGAAAGTAGGTGAAAGAAGTAAATTGAACATCAAACCGCCAATGCTCTACTCTGGAGATAATGTCTTCACAGTTAACGGCTGACACAGGTACCAGGTATTGAGTCAATTCTGGTTGAAGTATCACATTCTGAAGTATATGATCGTTGAAGGGGTTGACTTTCTCCCGCCCTGCACAAGAAAATCTCAATTCCGTGTTCGGATTGACCAGATAACGGACCCTCTACCTCAGTTGCATTGAAGTTTACGTGGTGAAAAGTGTGGAGGAGGCAGGTTTGAAAAGAGTGTGATCTTTTTCAACGGTATTGATATTCTCCAGACTTCACTACTTAGGATGATTTTCCATATTTTTATTTTTCAGATAAATTGTGGCCATAGGCCACTTTAAGGAGATCAGGCAGAATGAACCCAGAACGAACAATCGTTTAGGAGATTACATCTTATGCGACTTCTTTTTGCATTGATTTCCATGCTTTTCTTTGCCGGGTTTGCTTCACTCAGGGCGCAGCGTCCCACGATTTCTCCCAGCGTCATTTATCCTGGTGAAAACGTTCTGACTATATCGACTCTTTCAGGAATACGGGGTATCCGCGTGAGGATTCACAATCCACGACATGCCCCTTTCGTTCAGCTACGTAAGACCGGAATCATCGATGGATGTCCGACGGCAAGAGAGATAGAGATGAGGATAGAGGTAGCCTCCGAGCCTGTATTATTGAGGGTTTATGTCGAGACGTGTGATGGTCGCATCGACTCGGTCAATGTCCGCTTGAACGATACTTGGAATCTTGATGAAGTTCCATTCCCGGATGCTGAAGTAGGAGAGGAGGTCTGCCGCCCATTCCGAATTTATACCGGAAGGGGTGTCTATCTTGATTCCATCTCGATTCCTGAGCCACAAGCCTCGCTCCGCTTCTCTTTCCCGCCGCCACTGCGCATCGAGGTAGGAACAACATACCGCTACAACGTCTGTTTCAAGGCTGATAAGCCGGGTATCTACAAGTTCCCGGTGATTACCTGGATACAACGCCGACAGCCTTCCGGCGGTTATACGAACTATCCGGTTACCGATACGGGCGTGATCCGTGTGCTGCCGAAACGGAACACCGTTGACCTGACCGATATTCCTTTCGACACAATGAGTCATAATAATCCGGTATCTGTAACAGACCCAACGACGTTTCGTTCCGTTGCTATTCCAAATGCTATGATCCCTCCCAAAGGAAAGTTCTTCGTCGGCAGCTATGATCTTCTGGGTTTGACCGGAGGCTACTCGGTTGCCGATGAACTTCTCGTCTTTGCCGGGGTGGCTGCCCCCCTACCGGATGACTGGGGTGGAGTAAATGGCGATCTTTTTGGAGCGTGGTCGCTCGGTGCAAAACTTGGTACCCAGCTCTTCGGCAAACTGAATCTTGCGGCCGGTTGTCATTTCGGTCAGAGTACACTCGATAAAGAGTTTACGCCGGATCAGGTTGATTCCCGCATCATTGTCACTGTTCCCTACGCTGCAATCAGTTATGGTACTGATGATGCACGTGTTTCGATCATCGGTGGCTATGCTTTTAAGCAACACAAACGATGGTTTGAGGACCACCCAACGTGGGGAGACACGCTTGATGTCTTTAACAAAGATGTAGAGTTTGGCGCTTTTGGTGGCGACTATCGCTTTGCAAAGCACTGGAAGGTTGCCGGGGAAGTGGCCTACATGAAAACTGTCGATGTGGTGCCGATTATCACAACAATTCGCTACTTCACGAACAGATTTGCCATAGATGTTGGGGCCGGCTATGCAGGTATAATCCTGAACGATGCCGATATGCCTCCATTCCCGATACTACCTATAATATCAGGGGTTTTTGTGTTTTAGCTGCAAACTGTGAGCCGTGAGCTTTTAGAGCTAAGTTCTCACAGTCCATTCCTTACTTCACTATCAATTTTGTTGAATATTGGACAGAATTGATGCTAATAGCAACAGTGTAGACTCCAGGATA
>JAGWAZ010000090.1:0-15957 GCA_021296135.1 Chlorobiota bacterium
TAACGCCTGTGACTACACTGTCTACAACACTGAAGGTCGTGTTGTTTTAGAAGAGAGGAACATGCCCCTTTCAATCACGGAAGGAGATGTTGAATTATACATAGAGACGACAGAGCTTTTACCGGGTGAATATTTTATGAGCATAAGGACCAAGAGAAGTGGAGAATTTGTTGGCAGGGCCATTGTCATAGAATAGTGTTCTCTCAAAAGAAGTTGAATTGGGTGTGGGTTGAATCTGATACGAACCGGTGAGAGTGATAGAAGAGAGAAATTCTTTGCCTCTTCAACTCCCGAACTCTATAAAATCCTAACTCTTCACATTCCCAACTCTTCATTTCTGTGCAATTGTCTCATCGGAAAGATCGACTTGCGTTGGCAAATCTTCGCGTTCCTTGAAGGGAACGAAACCATCGGTCGCTACGCGATTTAGGTAGAAGTTGATCAGCTTCTTTGAAAGAGGGGCTGCATGTGTCCCGCCAAACCCACGATTCTCTACGAGAACGCACATCGCAATCTTCGGCTCTTCGTACGGTGCATAACTGATGAACCAGGAGTGGTCTGTTCCGTGCGGATTCTGTGCGGTTCCGGTCTTTCCGGCAACGTTTATGTCCGGCAACCTCACATGTCTCGCAGTGCCGCCGGGTAGGTTCACCACATCGAACATTCCCTTTTGCACAATCTTCAGGTACTCCGGATTGATTCCCAGGTCTTCAGATTCCTCGGCCATATACTGAACCTTGCCCAGCTTCTTGATCTTTGCCTTGCTGAGGAAGTGTGGCTTGATCCAGACCCCATTGTTCGCAATCGCTGCACAGTAGGCAGTCAGTTGCAGAGGGTTGAGAGCAAGCTCTCCCTGCCCAATACCAAGATTTACCAACACACCTTTAGGCCATTTATCCTTGCCAAAGGCATCGTCATAATACTGACGTGAAGGGAGTCTTGTTCCACCTTCAGGAACATCGACTCCCAAGCGTCGACCGAAATAAAACTTGCTTCCCCATTTGTGATAAGCGTCGATGCCCATTTTAAGAGCGAGCTTGTAGAAGAAGACATTGCATGAAGCTTGGATCGCCCGTCGTGCGTTAACGGTCCCATGGCTACCATGACACTTCCATGGACGACCCCCGTAGACAAATGCTCCTGGGCATGAAATGGTTGAGGTTGGCCTAATAAGTCCCTCCTCAAGTCCGGCAATGACCATCAGAGGTTTCCATGTCGAGCCGGGAGGATAGACCCCAAATGTAGCGCGGTTATTAAGAGGCTTATCAGGATGGTCGGCGATTTTCCGGTAGTCCTCTGTTCTCGTCACACCGTTAAACACATTCAGATCATAATCCGGAGCGCTTACCATCGCAAGGATCTCGCCGGTTGATGGTTCGATAGCGACAACAGCCCCGGTATAGTTGTTTGCCTTCATCAGGTACTCGGCGTATGCCTGTAGTTCGGCATCGAGACCAAGGTAGAGATCAAAACCATTGGAGGGGGGCTGGTCGCTCTTACCATCGTTAAACTGCTCGATACGCTGTCCCCGATTGTTCACGGCAACGAACTCGAAGCCCTTTGTACCGCGAAGAAACGTTTCAAAGACCTTCTCAATACCGGTTTTCCCAATCATATCACCCGGCACGTAATAACTGCTCTGATCAAGTTCATCCTGATCAATCTCCTTCACATAGCCGAGGATGTGGCTTGCACGAACGGCATGGTTGTAGAAGCGCTTGGATTCATTCTCAAGCTCTGTTCCACCAAACAGATAGTAGAACTCGTTCAGCTTCGCCCACGTGGTGTCGTCGATATCGCGCAGAATTCTGACTGGTGTATAAGGATTTACTTTGTAGCGGTCGATGAGCCTGGTAATCTCTGCGGTATCAATCCCGACAACCTTGGCAATGAGTTGCTTGCTTTTCCAGTCAAACGTGTTCGGTGTCACATAGAGCGAATGGCTTCCCTCGCTTGCTACAATCACATAACCGTTCCGGTCATAGACCGCACCACGCACCGGCTGAATGGTCATCTTCTTGATACCCTGTGCATCAGCCTGAAGTCGATATTGTGATCCCTGGACGATTTGTAACTGGAACAGACGTCCGGTAAAGAGGAGGACGACTGCGGCCAAAATGACAAGGAAAACGTTACGACGGAGCATGACGGAATGAGAGTCAAACGAAGCGTTTTGCATCGGTTTAATCAGCGTTTCGAATTTAACGAAGAGTCGATCTTCAAAAGTAGTCTCTCAAAAGCGTAAAGTCAAGAGAATCTGACGGTTCTTTGCACGAAATTGTGTTGGCGTAACAGACTGAAGGCAATAAGAACCGATGATTCGTTTATCAGTGGTGTCTGATTTCGTAAGTTTCAACGTGTTGAGAGTCGAAAGGGCATTCTCCTTGAGGGCATTCTCCTTGCTGCTGTCCACAATCTACTATCTACAACCTGTATTATTGAGAATATGAGCATACTGGTCAACAAGCGAACTAAAGTCCTGGTGCAGGGTATAACCGGCTCCGAGGGGACGTTTCACACATCTCAGATGTTGGAGTATGGTACCAATGTCGTTGCCGGTGTTACTCCGGGGAAAGGGGGGATGGACTATCAACCGGATGAGTTTATCCGACCTGTCCCAGTCTTTAACACCGTTCGTGAGGCTGTAGAGGAGACCGGAGCCAACGCGTCAGCGATCTTCGTCCCAGCCCCTTTTGCCGCCGATGCAATCATGGAGGCTGCAGATGCCGGTGTACCGTTGGTAATTTGTATTACCGAGGGTATTCCGGTTCGCGATATGGTCCTCGTCAAGGAGTATCTGGCTGGTACGGATACACGACTGATCGGCCCGAACTGCCCAGGCATCATTACACCCGGGGCGTGTAAGATCGGCATCATGCCTGGTTTCATTCACAAGAAGGGGAAAGTTGGTCTGGTCTCACGTAGTGGCACACTTACTTACGAAGCAGTCAAACAGATCTCCGACCTCGGTCTTGGCCAGTCGACATGCATCGGTATTGGTGGTGATCCGGTCAACGGTACCTCGTTTAAGGATATAATCGAGTTGTTCAACAAAGATCGGAGTACCGAGGCTATCATCATGATTGGTGAGATTGGTGGATCTGCCGAGGAGGAGGCCGCTGCCTATATTGCTGAGCATGTGAAGAAGCCGGTTGTCGGGTTTATCGCAGGCCGTACGGCTCCTCCGGGGCGCCGTATGGGACATGCCGGGGCAATTATCTCCGGTGGTAAGGGGGGAGCAGATGCGAAGATTGCAGCATTGAAAGAGGCTGGTATTATCACGGTCGATTCGCCAGCAGATATGGGGAAAGCTGTACTTGAAGCTTTGAACAAGGCGAAGCCAGCGGTCAAGAAATCAACGGCAAAGAAGTCGGCCTTGAGAAAGGGTAAGAAAAAAACAACGAAGAAAGCCACAACCAAGAAGTAGAGCTACGCATGACACCTATGGGCACCGGTCATTTCGTTCGAGTGGATACGTTGCTAACAAAATCAGGGTTCATGTGTTAGATATACAGTGGTTGTTCTTATGCCGAGGGTTATGAGGGGAGCACTTGTCTGGGAACGACCATGAAAATAAGCAATGAACCTGGAGCAATCCGGGTTTGCCGCTTTAGGTGAGTGGCAGGAGTTAATATGAAACACTCTGAGCGTTTTGTCAATCTTGTCAATGAGACCAAAGAGCAGATTCGAGAGATCAGTCCTGAGGAGACTCTGGCTCGTATCGAATCGGATCAAGCTCCACTGCTGATTGATGTGCGTGAGGAGAGTGAGTGGGAACGAGGGCATATTGTAGGGGCAATTCATATTGGCAAGGGAGTGATTGAACGGGATATTGAAAAACACGTAGAAGAGTTGGATAGAGAAATCGTTCTCTACTGCGGAGGTGGGTATCGTTCAGCCCTTGCTGCAGAGAGTTTGCAGAACATGGAATATCAAAACGTCGCTTCGATGGCGGGAGGATGGAGAGCCTGGAATGAGCGTGAGTATCCTGTCAAATAAATTCAAAAGTAAAATTAAAAAGGGACAAAGGTTGTCGGGAGGAGCACGTGTCTCGTTTTTTCATTTTTAATTGATTACATGGAAAGAACGCTTTGCATTATAAAACCGGATGCGGTCCGAAAGAACGTTGTCGGCGAGATTATTGCCATGATCACTGAAAAAGGCTTCAGGATTCTTGGCATGAAAATGATCCGACTTTCGTCTCAGGATGCCGGCGAGTTTTACGCAGTTCATAAGGGGCGTCCGTTCTATAACGATCTTGTCGAGTTCATGACCAGTGGGAACGTTGTGGTGATGGCCCTTGAGAAAGAGAATGCAGTGGTCGATTACCGTGCGTTGATTGGCGCCACCGATCCGGCAGAGGCTGAGGAAGAAACAGTGCGAAAGCGATTTGCTTCAAGTAAAGGAGAGAATGCTGTACATGGGTCCGATTCGGTTGAGAATGGGATCAAGGAAGTCGCGTTCTTCTTCAGCGAACGCGAGTTGATTGGATGATGGACTAAAATGAGAAGATAGAATATAAAATACTTGAGGTGTTGAGTTCCCTATCTACTATCGTTCTACCTATTTTTGTTTTTGAATTTTTCATTTTGATTTGACAACGATGTTACGAGTAACAGGATTGACATGTAGCCTTGGTATCATGCTCTTTTGCGGGGTGATGCCGGTTTCTGCACAGAAGAACACAGATTCAGATGAATTTTCGTTCGGACCTCCACTACGTGATAACATACTTTTTGCCTACAAGTATACCGAGCGTGTTTGGACGTGGATACTTGATGAACAAGGAAGGGCAACAGACTCAAGTGAGAGAACGTTGATCTATTATATTACTCAGCGTCAGCGTCCTGCAAAAGTTGGTGGGGGAGCGCACGAGATTGAAGCCAATATCGACTCGATGCGACTTGACTATCGGGGGTCCGGGGGAGATGTGGAGTTTAACACACAGAATTCCACTCATATCAACGACCTGGGTCGAATTCGGCATCCTGCCGTGCTTGTGCCATCAGCGTTAGTCAGTTCGGTTGCTCACTTTACGGTTTCTCCATACGGCGCTCTTATTGGTATGAGAAGCCCATCGTTTGAGAGTCTGAAGCAGCAAGCTGAAGATCCAACTCTCGATGAATTTACCTACAAGAGAATCGATCAGATGATCGATGAGAAGTTACTCTCAACGATCTTCCTTCCCTGGCGAAACGTGCTTCCTCTTGGTCAGATAATTCAATACGATGAGCAAATCGAGATTCCGTTTATCCCTGCTCTTGATCGCATTGCCTTTAAGGATAGCGCTCAAATAACGCTTCGGCGTTCCGACACTGATTCTACACGACCAATCCTGGAATTCAGCGCAACGTTTGATGATCCTCTGACCGAGTGGGTGACCTATGAGGAGAAACCGAATCCTGTTTTGCTGAATGGCGCTGAGGGAACGATGACCGGACGGCTCAATCTTGATCAGGACGGCGTGGTCCTTTCCGGTTTCTCCACAGCAAGCGGTAAGGCAGAGGGAAGCGCCCGTGGAAAACAAGTCAATGCCCAATTCGAACACCAGGTTTTCATTGAGTTGATGGCGATGACAAACTTCCCGGTGAATTAAGGAGGTAGAACTTAGTACTTGCAGCTTAGTGCTCGGTGTTTTGAAGAAGACTATAGAGAAAGTCTCACGCTCTAAGTTCTACTAACTAAACTCGACAACAGTTCCCTCCTTCACTACCATCACCACCTGATTAACGCCATAGTGATAGAGGATGTCGGGATAATCTGGCGTGGAGAAGACCGTGAGATCAGCGTTCATGCCAGGGACAATCATACCGATGTTGTCTGAGCGGTCAAGAGCGGCAGCGCCGTTAAGTGTCGAAGCAGTGATTGCCTCTTCAATTGTCATCCGCATTCCCATACAGGCCAGAGCAAGCGTTATGCCCATGTTCTCGCACATGTTTGTTCCCGGATTGCAGTCGGTGGCAAGAGCTATTGGAAGGCCGGCTTCAATCAGTCTCCGTGCAGGAGCATAGGGAAGATTCAGGTAAAAGGCGGTGCCGGGAAGGAGGGTGGCAATTACTCCGGCCTCTTTCATGTCGGCAATTCCTTTATCAGAAATCATTAGTAGGTGGTCTGCCGAAACGGCTTCTACGCGGGCTGCCATTGAGGCAGCGCTTACGTCGGCAAGTTCATCAGCATGGACACGCGCTTTCATCCCGTGTTCTGCTCCGGCTGCAACAATGCGCTCGCTCTCTTCGACAGTGAAGTATCCCTCATCGGTGAAGACATCGCAATACTCCGCAAGACCTTGCCTGGCTACCTCCGGGATCATCTCATCAATCAACAGATGGACATACCCCTCACGGTCATGGGCGAACTCTGGTGGGAAAGCATGTGCTCCGAGAAACGTTGGCACAAGTGTCGGGGCTTCCTCCTGGTCGAGAACCTGAATTGCTTCGAGCAGTTTCAGTTCACTTGCCGTATCGAGTCCATAGCCGCTCTTCGCTTCGATCGTTGTGGTGCCATGTCGAAAAGCACTTTGGACAAGAGGACGGGCAGTCTCGACTATCTCCTCAAGGGAAGCCTCTCGCACCGAGTTCATTGTGCTCCGAATGCCTCCCCCTGCTTCATAAATCTCCTGGTAGGTTACACCACGAAGCCGCATCGCAAACTCGTTGGCTCTGTTCCCGGCAAAGACAATATGTGTATGCGAATCGACGAAGCCGGGAAGAAGGGTCTTGCCGGAGCAGTCGATCCGCTCCGCATCTGCAAACGCTTCCTTCAACTCATCAGATGATCCGACTGCAATAATGCTCTTCCCTTCAATGGCTACAGCGCCATTCCTGATAACTCTGAGGTTGCCCATTGCCTCTCCGGACGCACGTGGAAGATGCCCTTCCTCTCCTTGCGAAGCTTCAGGGGTTATGAGCGTTGATATCCGTTCAAGTAACAGCATTGCCAACTGACTCTTCAAGCAGTTCAAAGTGTGAGAGATTGCGAAACGCAAGAACACGTTGCTCTATCTCATCAGTTGAAAGCTCCAGCAACCTCTTTACCGAAAACTCCTCGACACAGAAGCTGGCGAGGGTGCTTCCAAAGATTACCCCCCCTTTCAGAGTTTGCGGCGTTACCTTACCATGCTTCGCCAGATAGCCTACAAACCCGCCAGCAAAGGTGTCGCCTGCTCCGGTCGGGTCAAATACCTCCTCCAATGGCCATGCTGGGGCGCTGAAAATTTCTTTTCCTACAAAAAGAAGCGCCCCATGCTCTCCTTTCTTGATGATAAGAGTTTGCGGCCCCATCGCACGAATCTTCCGGGCAGAGCGAATCAAGCTCGGATCATCGGCAAGTTCGCGAGCTTCACTGTCGTTAATAATCAGACAGTTAACACGGGCAAGCATCTCTCGCAGCTTCTCAGGTGTGTTCTCAATCCAGAAGTTCATTGTATCACAGATAGTGAAAAGAGGGGAGTTGACTTGGTCAAGAACAGAGATTTGAACAGCGGGATCAAGGTTGCCAAGACAGACGAATTGCACGTCTTGTAGATGCTCGGGTACCTTCGGATCAAAATCGAGTAACACATTCAGTTGGGTGTCGAGCGTATCACGTGTGTTCAAGTCAAGATGGTATCGTCCGCTCCATCGGAATGTCTTCCCTCCTTCGGGTTGTACAACGCCCTCTGTATCGATGCCGCGATCATGTAGCAGTTTCATATCACTTTCAGCATAGTCCTCTCCGATAATGCTTAGAACGCCGATGCCCTCGCTCAGGTAACTTGCTGCAAGTGCTATATAGTTAGCAGAGCCGCCGAGGGCGTTCTCTGCTTTTCCAAATGGTGTTTCGATAGAATCGTAGGCAAGAGTGCCGATAACGAGTATGCTCATAAGCTCCTGACAATCAATGAAAAATGAATCTGCCATGGCTAACAAAATTAAAAAAATGGATGAGGGAGGCTGCCTCTTCCTTCTTAATTTTACAATGCAAAGTGTTCACGGGCCACCTGCTCTATGCGTTTGTTCTTCATCGTTCTTTCTGTTCTCATACTGGTTTCATGCTCGAATGAGGATGTTCGCCAGGAGACCTCCGGACATGCTGACTCTTCGTCGCAACCAAAGCTCTCTTCGTATCAGGTGATCGATGTTGAACGTGGTGGAACGATTCAGGGACAGGTGATTCTGGAAGGGAAGAAACCGACGTTGCCTGGATTCGAGATTACAGTGAACGAAGATATCTGTGCCGGTGCGGCAGACAACAACCGACTGAAGGTAGGCCCGGACGGTGGGGTGGCCTGGGCTGTTGTCCGGCTTGTGAACGTGGAGCAAGGCAAAGCTTTTCCACAGCTCGATCCTGATGCTTTGACTGTCGATCAGGTTGGATGCCGGTATACTCCACACGTGATTGCTGTCCCAGTCGGTTCGAACGCAATCTTCCTCAATAGCGATCCAACAGCTCATAACGTCCGTGTTGAGGATACAACTGAGAAGATATTGATGAATGTCGCACAGCCGAAACAAGGGGATCGGAATGAGTTTGTTATCGAGCAGGTTGGTCCACACTCTATCGGATGCGATTATCACCCGTGGATGAACGCCTCTATCTTTGGGGTAGATAACCCCTATTATGCGGTGACCGGTCCGGACGGCATGTTTACGTTAGAGAACATCCCACCGGGAGACTATGAACTCCGTTTATGGCTTAACGGATTGAAAGCAATCCCGCAGCGTGATAACCGGGGTGTTCTCGTTCGCTACAGGTTTGATGCACCGCACGAAGCAACACGAAACGTTCTCGTAAAGGAAGGGGAGACAGTCGATGAGGTTTTTTCGATACGGGCTGATTCAGAGGTATAGATAATCTTGTGGAGTCTCTCCTATCAAGTAGAGACGTTGAAGTTATCATAAGACACATTTTTAAGTCCATCGGACTGCTCTACCCAACTCGGGCGTTTCTCACTATCGATTGATAGATGCATTGCACCATAGCCGACTTCATTCACTTCAAGTTCAGTCCTTCCAATCTGTCGTTTTTTCAAGAAGTTAGAAGTGGTTCAGATGCTATGTCGTTCAGATTATCGCGTCCCGCGTTGAGGGGTTGGAGGAGATCGTAGAATATTCCTCCTCTTGACTCTCTACTCTTGGACTCTCGATCCTTGACTCTTGGACTCTCGGCATAAATGCACCATATATGGGTCAGATGCATCTCTTCCGGAGTGATAATTCCTGTTGGAACCGGTTAGGGATCAGGAGTTATGAGAAATGAGAGTCCGGCTACGAGAAACAGAAGGATTGCCCCATCGAGCCAGGCAGTATGTAACGAAAGATTCATAAAAGATGGCTCTCCTTCCGGAATAGCGGCTATTCCGGAAAATGAGTATGTGGACACGACTCAGCGGGAATATCAACGGAAAGGAACAATAGAACTCACACAAGATATGTGCGAGAGGTACATCGCGATACCACAACTCTTCGTAGTTTGGGTTCGCATTTGGCATGAAGTCTATCCTTTAATTGTTACATCTGTGTTCGTATCATGGGAGGCACTTTCAGCGTAACTGAGATCAGTTTATCGTGAAAATACCGTTGAGAGGCAGGCGTCTCTCAGGGAGCATGTTATACAAAGATGGAGATCTCACGCTGAGAGTTTGAGCATTGTCAATGAATAGATATCAAGTTAACACGTCGTTCCAGCGACCCTCTTTTTTTCCACCAGTCATCAAGTGGCTGTTGATTCTGAACGTAGGGTTATTTCTCGCCGGTATGCTGAAGATCGGTGTGTACCCGGACGGGAGTGCTCAACTACTTGATTCTCTCTTTCTGGAGTACGGAGCGTTGTGGCCTCTAAAATCCGAGTTCTTCGGTCCATGGCAATATATAACCACAATGTTCCTGCATGGTGGATGGCTGCACATAGGGATCAACATGTTCATGCTCTGGATGTTTGGCATGGAGATTGAAAATTTGTGGGGATCAAAACGTTTTCTTGTCTTCTATCTGTTAAGTGGTATTGGCGCGAGCATCATTCACTCGCTCATGACAATATCTGATGCAGTGCAAGCACCGGCTGTGGGAGCGTCGGGTGCAATCTTCGGTGTGATGATTGCTTTCGGAATGATCTTCCCTGACCGCCTTGTTTTTGTCGGCTTTCTTATTCCAATGCGAGCCAAGTTCGCTGTGCTTCTCTTTATTGGAATCGACCTCTATGCCGGCATCAGCAATCAACCCGGTGACAACATTGCGCACTTCGCACATCTTGGGGGCGCACTGACCGGTTTTATTCTCTTAAAGACCGGGCTCCACTCAATTATCACAAATAAGTTATCAGGTGGCCGATCGAGCGAACAAGTTCCACAGTCGCACTCCTCAAAGCCTTCCCGATTTCCATGGGCAGAGCAACGCCAGTCTGCCAAGATCATCGATGCTCGTTTCCGGGATGTACCGGAGTCACATCCACGGAACGCACCTGCCTCAATGGATTTTGGAGAAAACCAGGAACGGATCGACTTGATCCTCGACAAAATTTCGCAACATGGTTACCAGAGCCTGACGCAGGAAGAGAAAGAATTGCTGATGCGGGCCAGTAAGTCAATGAATAATTAAAAAGGGGAGGTAGAATATAAAATATTACTATTGAGGTATGGGTGTAAGTCCCCTACCTCTTTATATTCTACCTATTTAGCACTTTTCAGAGTAACGGAAAAGCAAGGAGATCATCTTTTTGCATTTCCATTTCGAATTTTGAATTGAACACATGAAACTTGACGTTCTTAACACAAACGGATCAACCACTACAGAGTCAGGATCGGCCGATTCCCGTCCGATGGTTGTTGCTCCATTTCGGCGACGGAAGACGCGGCAGGTAGTGATCGGAGGAATTCCTGTCGGTGGTGATGCACCGATTTCTGTCCAGACGATGACCAAGACGAAGACTGCGGACGTAGAAGCAACGGTCGCGCAGATCAAGCGGTGTGAGGAAGCAGGAGTTGACATCGTTCGCGTTACCATCAACGATAAACATGCCGCCGCCGCGATAGGCGAGATCCTCAGTGCCGTCAACGTTCCACTGGTCAGTGATATCCACTTCAATCACGTCTTTGCGCTGAAAGCGATAGAATCTGGAATCGCAAAGGTGCGGATCAATCCGGGCAACATCGGCAAGGTAGAGCGGATACAAGAGGTGCTTGAGGCAGCAAAGGATAAAGGGGTTCCAATTCGCATCGGCGTCAACTCAGGCTCGCTGGAAAAAGATATTCTTGAGAAGCATGGCTATCCAACGCCTGAAGCTCTCTTTGAAAGCGCCATGCGCCATGCTGAAATATGTGAGAAGGCCGACTTTCAGGACGTTATCATCTCCGTTAAGTCAACTGATGTGCGCCTGATGATTGAGGCCTACCGTCTGATTGCCGAACGAACGGACTACCCACTCCATCTCGGTGTTACCGAAGCGGGAACACCTCGGGTCGGCATCATCAAGTCGGCTGTCGGTATTGGGACGCTTCTGGCAGAAGGGATCGGCGACACTATCCGCGTCTCACTGACCGATGAGCCGGAAAAAGAAGTCGAGGTCGGCAAGGAGATTCTTCGCTCGCTCGGTCTTGCCTCGCGTAGCGTTGAGATTATTGCCTGTCCAACGTGTGGTCGACTGGAGATCGATCTCTTCAAGGTGACACGTCAACTTGAGGATGCACTCAAGGGCTACAAAAAGCCGGTGAAAATTGCACTGCTCGGCTGCGTGGTGAACGGTCCGGGCGAAGCCTCAGAAGCCGACATTGGTATTGCCGCCGGAAAAGGGATCGGTATTCTCTATCGAAAAGGAGAGGTAGTCAAGCGGATCAAGGAAGAAGAGATTGTACAGACAATTGTAGAGGAGGTTGAGAACTTTGAGCCAGAGGAGAATCTCGCACATTAATTTCTGAGGCTCGGAGATATAGATGATTTTGTGGCAAGTTTTCCTGATGTGGCGTTAAATCGTTCTGGAATTCCGACGCCTTTTCCGATCCATACCATACATCTAAAAAGAGGCTGTCAGCTTTGAGCTATCAGCTATGAAGTGCGCATTGCAATGTGGCGCAGGCTATTGGTAGAGGTGAATGAAAACCGGGGCGATCCGAGGGGGCAAAATGGGGAACTCATGCCGCAGTTCGATGGTGCGCTGAGCCTGTTGCCAAATTATCATAGATGGAAAGACGCCGCACAATAAATGTGAGGATGCTATGTCCCAAAAATACTGGCTTATAAAGTGCGAATACGATGTGTGCTCTTTTGAAGAGTTGAGCAATCGGCCCAGTGGGATTGGGTACTGGCCAGGTGTACGCAATTATCAGGCGCGCAATTTTATCCGCGACGAAATGCAAAAAACGAATTTTAAACTGATACATTACTTTTAAACTGATACATTACCAAAATTGGTAGTGTCTGGTAATGTCTAAATATTTTTCTTATATTAAAAAATTTCTTATTATTTTGCTAACCTCTCGAGAATTTGGATTAAAATGAGGTGCTGAAGTGCAGATACCTTCCTCATATCAGTCCGGTTATAAAGAGGCTCTTGTGACCAATCCCGACCTCGCCAAGACCTACATCCAGTACACGCTCATCGGCGATCCCGATGCCGATACCTTATCAATGAACTATCCACTATTAACTATGAGCAACAGGAGGCATTCATCAGGGCTGGGATGGATGAGGATGAGGAGGCGTTGCGTGCTGCGCCGAAGGCAGTGCGGGAGTTTTTCGAAAAGGTAGGGACGCCGCCCGCCTGGTTCGATCCAAATTCAGTATATCCCGGATGCCGTGGCTTCCACGCCTATTCGGATCTGTTTCTCACCGCGTTCGTCACCGATATCATCACACGGGGTTTCACGACTCTAATCAGCCAGTCGTTCTTTATTACAGGAAGGCTAACCGATCGGGGTGTGCGGCGGCTGAGACAGAATATCCGACACCTTCTGGAAATTATGTTGCCGGGTGGTCTGGAGCGGCATGGCGAGGGCTGGAAATTGTCCGTCCGCCTGCGGCTGGTGCATGCACAGGTCAGGCGACATCTTCTCGCTTCTGAAGATTGGGACTATGAAGCTCATGGAATGCCGATTAGTGCTGCTAATGTCGCGCTCGCATCCTGTAATTTCTCCGGGATGCTGCTAAGTTCAGCCGCGAAGATTGGAGCGCGCCTGAACGGTGAAGAGCGCGACAGTTTTATGCAAATCTGGCGCTACACCGCTCATTTGATGGGTGTGCCCGACGCGTTACTATTCCGCAATGAGACCGAAGCCCGCGAAATATTCCGCGTGGGCTACATCTGCGAGCCGCCCCCCGGTCTGGAAGCTATTGCCATGGCAAACTCGGTGATTGCCTCGGCCCCCTTAGTGATCGGTATTGAGGACAGGGAGGAGCGAGATCACCTGTCTAATTATGGGTACCGCCTTTCCCGATCGTTGCTTGGAGACGAACTCGCCGACCAACTTGTGTTCCCAAAAAGTCGAACAGCCGGGACCAGGATGCTGGCATATTTGCGGCTGAGGCGCAGAATTCAGGAGATCATCGACGTCTTTCGGTCGGGAAATAGACCGAGGCAGCGTGGCAAGAATTTCATAACCCTACTCAACATATCTATGCTTGATGAATATAGGATCAGTTACCGATTGCCTGATCGGCTATACGCAGATACGGCGAGTGAGTGGTAAGTGCGATTATGGGAAACGAGGGAATCGCGCTGAATGCAATGAAGGTTTCGGTAACTCACGGCCCAGAAAACCATGGCGTTTAGATTCCGTCAGCTTAGTAGTTATCGATATAGGAAAAAAATTCTATGGAACCAAGAAGAGTCATCATAATTGGAGGAGGAGCGGCTGGACTGAGTGCCGCCTATACCCTCAAGAAGCGCGGCATCAATCCCATCCTGCTTGAGGCTAACGACCGCGTGGGCGGACGACTGGGCGGCGATAGGGTGGATGGCTTTTGCTTGGATGAAGGCGCGGACTTCTTCTGCGGCTCCTACGATGTTGCCTTTCGCCTATGCGAGGAATTGGGACTGCCTCTGATTCGTTCGGAGATGAACCTTGGCTGGTACAGAAACCGCCGGTGGGTTCAAACGACACCGATCCAATCCGTTGGCAACCTTATCAGGAACCTCTCGCCATTCTGGACATTGGGATTCCTATCGCCCCGGGCGGTCTGGGCGATCCTGAAACTGGTCAAGAGGATTAAGGCACAGCCGGAGTACTTGAGTTTTGCTAGCAACTCGCGTATGGCCGAGCTCGACGGGGAGGAGAACTTTGGCGACTATCTGGCTAGAATCGGCGTACCCGAGTATCTAAAGGTAACGCTACGGGGCTTCTTGGAGATGACGATGGGCCACATCGAATACGCTGGTGCGGCGTACATGCGGGCGTATTTGGCGGAAATGTTGTTAAAGGCAGATCAGATTTATGTACCAGAGCAGGGAGCCGGTGCTCTGACCCACGCACTGGTTGAGGCATGTGGAGATATCATTCGCGTTTCGACGCCTGCTAAGCGCGTGGTTATCCGAGACAGGGCTGTGACGAGCGTGATCACCGACGACGGTCCCATAGAGGCGGACGCAGTCATTTGCGCCCTCCCCGCCACAAAGGTGGCGGATGTCATTCCCGACCTATCGGCTGAGATTCGCCACACACTCGGCAAGGTCACCTACTCGACTGGAGTTCGAGTAGTGATCGGCCTTGACCACTCCCCGCTCCCCGTCGGTTGGCACGGCGCGTTGTACCCCGAGGACGAAACGCCACTCCTGTTGGATCGGTCCATAAACTTGCCCGCCATCACGCCGCCGGGCAAGAGTATGCTTGACTTGCTCGTCGGTAGGGATCGTGCGGAAGAGTTGTTGCCACTGGACGACGAGGAGATTAAGCACCAGATGCTTGGCGACGTGCGCCGCAACCCACCTCCTAACTCCGCTCTCCCCGACGACGACGAGGGGCTGTTTACTCGCGTGTACCGCTGGAAAGAGGCCGTATGCATGATGTCGCCTGGCATGTTCAAAGCGGTGGCGGAGATGCGCCGTCAACTTGACCGAGATGTAAAGAATCTCTTCTTAGCGGGCGACTACATGCGGGTGCCTTCGGTAAACGGCGCCTTGGCCAGCGGCGTAGGTGCGGCGAGTCAGGCTGCGGAGTTGCTGGCGTCCCGTCCCGCCTAAGCGGGTGCTGGGAAACAATTCTTCACCCCGTTACAGATGGAGACGAAGCGGCAAAGCGATTTGACTGCACCGACGAGGAAATCAGTTCGGAGGTAGTTATGAAAATCCGCAAGCTTTTCCCGACCATTGAAGATCCGATGTTTATGTATGATTGCGCTGCCTCTTTGTCTGGGCAGGTCGCCGAACAGGGTGGGCATGAGGGTGCCGTGCGATGACGTCGCTGGACCGCTATAGCGATTTCGTTCTTCGCCGCCGATGGTTGGTTGTTCGCTCGCAACGCTGGTCATGTTGGCCATCACTGCAGGTGTTCGCTTCATTACTGTTACGAACGATTACCGCATTATGTTTGGCGAAGACAATCCGCAACTTCTCGCTTTCGACGCTCTGGAGAACACGTATTCCGTCTCCAATGGGGCACTGATTGCTGTTGCGCCGCGAGACGGCTCGGTGTTCACCCGCGAGGCGCTTGGCGCGGTTGAGGAATTGACCGAAGCCGCGTGGCGCGCGCCTTATTCCAGTCGCGTCAATTCCCTTATCAACTATACCCATAGCGAAGCACTAGATGACGATTTGATTGTCGCTCCGCTCGTTGATGAACGTCGAGATGCTCATGAAAATGGACAGTCAGTTAAGGGATCGGTTCACAAATTCTATGTTCATGAGCATGAAAAACAGAAGAAAGTATGACAAGAGCTTCAAGCTCGAGGTTGTCCAAAGAAGTTTGCAGGGGGTTACCGTATAAGAACTAGCAGAAGAATTGGGTATCCATGCAGGAATGATCAGCCACTGGCGCAAGGAATTTTTCGATGC
>JAGWAZ010000090.1:16026-16402 GCA_021296135.1 Chlorobiota bacterium
CAACTGGAAACACAGGTCTTAAAAAGGGCTATCGGCATCTTTTCCAAGAGCGACGCGATCTCTATCGGGTGATTCAAGCCAATGAATTAGGAGTGAGCGTTGAGAAGATGTGTCGGGTATTGGATGTGAGTCGATCGGGGGTACTATGCATGGCTTAAAAGTCCTGAGAGGCAGAGCAAGGGATCGAGAATAAGCGATGTAGTGAAACAAGCCTTTGTGAAGAGCAAAGGGACCTATCGTAGTCCTCGAATAACAAAGCAGATCAGGGATATGGGTATTGAAGTGTCCCGGGCGACGGTAGCACGGGTAATGAAAACCGCTGGCTTAATGGCCAGGGCACGCAGAAAGTTTGTCCATACCACCGATTCGGATCATG
>JAGWAZ010000129.1:0-492 GCA_021296135.1 Chlorobiota bacterium
ACTGGGCCACAAAGATGCCGACAAGAACCCCGATGAACGTGTAAACGATACTCTGCTTCATAATAAATGATACCTCTGTTTTGTTAATGATGGATTGGTAGTTAACCGATTCTGTCCCTTGCTCGAAAGGATGTCTTGATCTCATAATACATACCTCTGTTTTGTTAATGATCGATTGGTAGTTAACCGATTCTGTCCGTTGCCCGAAAGGATGTCTTGATCTCATAATACATACCTCTGTTTTGTTAATGATCGATTGATAGTTAACCGATTCTGTCCGTTGCCCGAAAGGATGTCTTGGTTTCATAAGCATCTCTGGTTTGTTAATGATGGATTGGTAGTTAAACGATTCTGCCCCTTGCTCGAAAGGATGTCTTGATTTCATAAGCATCTCTGGTTTGTTCGTGATTGATTGGTAGCGCTATGTTCTCATAAAGAACTGAAATAGATATGTATCTTTAGCCTTATGAACTCTTAGTAACAACGAAATCT
>JAGWAZ010000129.1:524-903 GCA_021296135.1 Chlorobiota bacterium
CAGGCTCTCCTTCGACAAGCTCAGGATGGCATGCTTCGGCATTCTAACATCGTACATCTGAAATCGTACATCGTACATCATCCAGGGTGACACTCGAAATAATATGCTGTCGAGAACATAGCCATCGGTAGTTAAACGATCCTGCCCCTTGCTCGGAAAATGCCTTGCTATTGGATTACCCACATCATTCTATAGAGTTCTATCGAAGGTCTTTCCCTCTCCAAAGCCTCCCCATGAAGACTGTAGATGTAGCCCCCGGTCCCAATTTCCTCTCCCGACTCATCGACCCCATTCCACGTGACCTGATGAGTTCCCTCCGGGATAACTTCGTCCACAAGAAGGCTCATCAGGCGACCTGAAAGATCGTAGACCTTCAGTT
>JAGWAZ010000129.1:1055-2940 GCA_021296135.1 Chlorobiota bacterium
TGTTTGTCCGATAGTTCCGGAAAAGGTGAGGTTTCCGTCGGTGATCCCTGGAGATGATCCTGAGCCGATAACAGTTCGTGCTGGCTGTAGTGGATCGACTGTCTGTCCCACAGCAATCTGGAGGCACAAGACGCAGAAGGCCGGAATCAGCCCTGGAACAAAGAGTCTCTTTTTCATGATGAAATCGTTTGTTGATGTTTCACAATTTTACTGATCGACCGTTCAGATAGGTCGATAGCAATACAACATACAATAATAGAGGATATTTTTTAACACTAATACCCTTACCGTTACAATTTTCTTGGATGCGTTAGGCGATAGGATTCGCCTCTTCGCAAAAAAGAGATATGGTAAACTGAACAGATTCTGTGATGTTGCAGGCATCAGACAGTCAGCCATGACCTACGTCAAAAAACGAAAGATTACTGGGTGCTGGGAAGATTCCACAGGTTAATCGGCAAGTCGTATTTTTCTCCAAAAAGATTATAGATCAGAACAAAGGAATAATGACGCCGATCCAATTCTCACGACTCTACAGCTTCGATTCTCGTATTGTCGATGGTTCCTATTTCAGTGGTGACGCCCTCGAGGTCGAGTCTGGCGATATCATCGGTGTGGTGTTGCTAAACCTGGGTGGACCGCACAAGAGTGAGGATGTACAACCTTTCCTCTACAATCTCTTCATGGATCCTGCGATCATCGACATTCCATTGAAGGGAATCACACGACATCTTCTCTGCAAGCTGATCTCAACGCTTCGTGCAAAGAAGGTGGCCAAGAATTACGCACAGATAGATCCAAACGGAGGCTCGCCGATCAATCCTTTGACCGAGGCGCAATCGGCGGCTCTGGAGAAGAGTCTGAACGAACGTTTCGGAGAACCGAACGGCATCACGTTCAACACCTATATTGCCATGCGTTACTGGCATCCTTTCAGCGAGGAGGCGGTAAGGGAGATGGAAAGAGACGGGGTGACCAAGGTCGTTTTTTTGCCTCTTTACCCACATTACTCAAAGACAACAACAGGAGCTTCACTCGTATACTGGAAGATGTTAGAGGGGGAAGGGGAAGCGCCAGTCTGGCCGGCGACGTACGTACAGGAGTATGCTGCCCACCCACGTTATCTGCGAGCGATAAGCGAACGAATCGATGAAGGGCTGGCAAAGTTTCCCGGGAAGGTTCGACCAGAGGTCCGACTTCTCTTCAGCGCTCATGGCACTCCGTTGAAGGAGATGACCGAGCGCCGTGACCCATATTGTTGTTTGGTACATTCCACCGTCGGGCAAATAGTGAAGGGCAGAGGAAACGACCGTCCGTTCCACGTTGCGTTTCAAAGCAAGGTGGGGCCTGCGCAATGGCTTACCCCGAGCACACCGGACAAACTGGAGGAGTTAGGAAAAGCCGGACACAAGGCCCTACTGGTGATACCGATTGCATTCGTGACCGATCACATCGAAACAGCGTTTGAGCTTGAAGTGGAAGTTCGGGAGAAGGCAAAGGATTTCGGTATCGAGTACTACGAAGTCACTTCCGGACTGAACAACCATCCGGAATTCATTGCCGCGCTTGCCGAGTCAGTGGCCGCACAGTTCCGGTTGAACCATGGCCCTCTCTTGCATGGGGTTCCGGTTTGGAGGGAACGCTCGGTCTACAACGAGAGCGACCGCATAACGCGTTGCAAGAACTGCCGGCGCATCACCGAAGCCCGAGTCTGGCCGAGTGATGTAGTGGCGTGAGGAGTACTCTGCCTTTGCAATAAGCAACGTGATACCGTTTGAGTTAGAGGAAGAGAGTTCATTTTGGCTCATCCGCATCTGAGCCAGGAAGAGCAGTTTGACCAAGGCTCTCTCGCTTGAGAATCCGCCTTTGCTCTCGGTCACCTTTC
>JAGWAZ010000130.1:0-1525 GCA_021296135.1 Chlorobiota bacterium
GCCATGGCGCCTGGAAGCGGGCAATCGATCCAACGCAGATGACGGTATCTTTTGTGAAGGGTTCGAGCCGAGGAGGTGAGCACCCACCCTCGCGAGCAAACCAACTGTCGATCATGTTCGGAAGGCCAAGTCCAGCGACTGCGTCGTCACCCAGATAAAGAGCCTGAGGATTATACCCGCAGGCAATGCCATCCGCATCAGGATATGCGATACTACTTAGCCATGACCCTAGTAGCGGACTATATATTTTGCCATCCGGACCAATTTGATATGCAGAGTTCCCTATTCCCTGGCCAAGGAATGGTGACTGATAGATAACTTTTCTCGATTTCAGGATGTCCTCGATTTCTCCTGAGCTGACGTCATACTGTGCAATTGCATTACGAATGCTATCGGCGCCGAGATAGAGCTTGCAACTCCTTGGAGAGAAGCTCAGAGCATATACATAGAGATTTGCTTCTGGTGAGATGATCTGCCTGGGATTCGAGATCCTTCCGGTATGCGCATCGAAATCGAAGAGTTCAACCCCTAAGGCACCAAAGGTAGCAGCTGCTGCAAGAAGTTTCCCGTTTGGAGAAATTTTCAAGTACCCTATAGTACCTTTGCCAGTATGCGGGTCATCATAGACAGAGCCAGTTGCAGAAATAACCGTATCCTCTATGCCGTTAGGGGTTAAGAGCCACGCGAAGAAGCGATCGCTGTTCCATTCGTGCGCAACAATCCAGAAATCTCGTCCGTTCGCGTGTTGCGTGGCGGCAAGCTTCTCGGTCGCAGTGTCTGAAAAAAGAGGACTGTTTTTTTCAAGGAGGGCCCCTAATCCATCCCCGAGACGCATATCAACAAGTGAATAGTTGATCCCGCTAATCTCACGATTACCTCTATACTCATAAGGTTGAGCATCGGCAGTAAAGAGGTAGTAGCGGAGCGAGTCCCCGGGATCGGGAACGATCAAGGCCGACTGTGTGCTCGACCAGTGTCCCAATAACCCCTCTCCGTTCTCCATGACCCGGTGCTCACGATTCCAGACAGTCCTGCCATTTGTATAGAAGAGGAGTTCACCGGTCTTTCTATCGGCAATGCTTGCACAGCCTTCTGCAAGTACTATGTTTGGTGAAGAGAGTAGTTGGGGACTACCAGAATTGAAGTCGATTCCAATATGCTTGCCAAAATACCAGACGTTCGCTTGTCGTTGTGCAGAACTCTGGCTTGCGCAACAGACCACGAGCAGAAGGGAGAGCCAGGGTACCTTGAGAACCTTGAGAGAATACATCACTACCTCCAGAAGGTCATAGAACGTTATAGCTATGTTCTCAACAGCATAGTATTTCGAGTGTCACCCTGGGCTTGTCGAAGGATGATTTACGATGTTCGATTTCAGATTTACGATCTATCATAGCCCAGCGGTTTACGGCTGGGACAACGTTTTTGATCTAAGAATAACGATTTACGATGTTCGATTTCAGATTTACGATCTATCATAGCCCAGCGGTTTACGGCTGGGACGATTGTTATTCTCTCGACGCCA
>JAGWAZ010000130.1:1554-1869 GCA_021296135.1 Chlorobiota bacterium
CTCTTCTGACCCCAACGTAAACGTCGGGGCTACCCATAACCCAGCGGTTTACCGACGATCAGGGCAAAGCTAGCCCAGCGGTTTACGGCTGGGACAACGTTTTTGATCTAAGATTAACGATTTACGATGTTCGATCTAAAGACCCTTGACGCCAGTCTCCTTGTCTGCGAGTCTCCTTGTCTCCTTGTCTCCTTGTCTCCCTGTCTCCTTGTCTCCCTGTCTTCCCCTTCGACTCCCGAGGGTAAGGCCATAAATGGCCTGATTGCATCGAGAGTACTCTGCTGACCCCGGCCTAAACGCCGGGGCTACCCATAA
>JAGWAZ010000130.1:2162-2833 GCA_021296135.1 Chlorobiota bacterium
TTCCAGACGAACGAAATAGGTTCCGTTGCTCCATCCGGTGGCGTCGAGATCAAGCTCCCTTCTGCTCTGCGAGGAGACCCGTTCTCGGATAACCCGAAGGAGTTCTCCCCCCTCGTTGTAGATACTGATCCGCGCCTCCCCGTGTTCTGCTGGAAGCTCTCCGATATGCACCGGCACCGAGACCTTCCCGCTCGTCGGGTTTGGCACCGGGTTCCCGAGCCTATGTCCGGCAGCTTGGGAGATGTCAGGCGTCTCGAACCTGACCCGCTTTGACTGTGGTGGTACGGAGCCCTCAGGACATGAGGTGCTCCAGTCGACCCGTGTGCTGTCGATGGAGATAACTCCGCCATTTATATCCTCTGTTATCCAGATAATCGGACCCTTGTAGCAGCAGATAATGATCGGAACTTCTTCGCACTTACAGATTGGAGGATTAATCGGACCAATACGCCACCTCCCCGAACCGGGGGGTACTTCAGTAACTGGTGTATTGGGATCCAGAGTTGGCACTCGAGGTTCCTCACATGGCTCCCCCTTTTCCCTGTCGAGTTGCAGCTCGATAAATCTCCAGCACCGATTGCCGGTTGTGTCGTCCCCGCAGTCTGCTTCTGGCCCATGGTTGCGGTTGAAGAGAATCAGCGTGTCGCAACCGCTCGGGTCTTCCCAGTAAA
>JAGWAZ010000131.1 GCA_021296135.1 Chlorobiota bacterium
TGCCCACGCAGATCTCCATAGAGAAACAACGCTGAGAACAAAAGAGCAATTCCATGTATCCGAAGAGAACGTTTCATAAGTCTTGGCCCCTTAAAGTTGTCCTTGTCTGAATATGGTAGTCTGAACATCGACGAAAGCAAAGCTATAAATATTGTGAAGCTGTTCTAATAATTACGAAAATGTATTCATTTACAGTGTTAGTAGGCTTTCTTCAGGGATGCCTGCTGACACGCACTAACCTGCATAAAACAGTGACAGCACTGTTCTTCTGTCATGCTGCTTCCCGCAGGCTATTGGTGCACCGCGGCGTAAAATAAACCACCCCGCCGCAAGCAGCGGGGTATTAGAACAGGGTTAACTGCTAGCCCTCCTGCAACTTGGTATACTCTTGGCCTTGCTTTTCGACATAGTGACCGGTCAGGGCTTCGTTGCCGTGTTTGTCCATGGGGCTGGCAAAATAGCCGTCCGTCCAAAATTCGCCGCCCTATAACTGTTTCTTCACTTGGGGACAACGCCGAAAGATCTCGCGAGCGGTCAGATTCTTGATCAGCCTGACCACTTTGGTCACACTACAGGTAGGCACCGACTGCACAAGGAAATGGACATGGGCTTTATCTGCCCCCAGGCGTTACTGAAAAGGAAAAGGTCGGGACCGGAACGGTCGTGGAGATTGGACCCGGCTACCCTGTCCCGAATATCGAGTATACCGAAGATGAACCGTGGGCACCAAAGAAGAAGCCCGCACGATACATCCCACTCCAAGCACAGCAAGGCGATCACGCTCTCTACTTACGAAAAGAGGCAGTCGAAGTCGAGTATAATGATAAACTCTATGTGATCGTCCCCCAACCAGCCATCCTCATGTTGATACGCGAGGAACTCCACGAGGAAGCAAATCTTGATGATTAGCTCTTAGGTTTAGTGCTCACCATAGACCGATATCGTCTTCATCCCTACTGGAGTTTGTAACCGAAGATAATAGATACCGCTCGGCAGATTTGTAGGCTCCCATATCACCTGATGTTCTCCTGCTTCAAGCTTCTGATCGAGGATACGATCGACAACACGACCGTCGTTATCATAAGCAGTCAGACTGACCACTTCAGCCTCAGACAGCGTCAGATGAAGTGTTGTCAGCTTGGAGAATCGGTTCGGCAGAGACTCAAATCGCCGAACGAGTCGAGTAACTGCGGTCGGATCGTTCACCGAGATTGTTTTCCCTTTTACACCTCTTCCAATCAACCAGACCGATATTGGTGAACTTGGATAATTGGCATCATGAGCAATCGAGTAGGGCACGGAGAAAAGTTGTATAGAATCGGGAGCAAACTCGATAATAATCTCATGACTTTGGCCGGGAGCAAGCGGGAAAGGATCCATCGATGAAAGGATCGAAAATGGCCCTTCAGGATCAGCAAGCGAACCTTGAATGTTTCGTGCCGAGCTGGGATCGTTGCTAATGACTAACGTATCAACCGACGTCTCTCCGAGGGGAACCTCTCCAAAGTTCAACGTNGGGCCTGCCCAACGTGTGCGCTATAGATACCTCTGCCGTGAGTTCCGAGGGCAACAAATCCGTCCGATTCGCGAACAGCGATCATGTCAACAACTACGTTGCCAATTGTCGAAGCCCCTTCCTGTACCCACCGGGTATCCATGCCCGAAAGAGAGGCCGTGGAATACAGTCCGGTAGTCGTGCCGGCCAAATAGTACCGAAAGTCCGCAACCGGAAGGATGGCACACCACGAAACGGAAGGGCCATTACCTCTACCATTCTGCTGCTCTTCAAGGTTACCACCGACTGTCTCCCAGCTTTCTCCTGCATCTTCTGTATAGAACAGACTATGTCGATTATAGTTTGAGATAGCGAGCAGGGCTCGATCACCATTGTGTGGATCAACAGCGATGCAGTTAATATGGCCTCCCTCCATTTGTGCATCTGTGATCTCAACAGGAACAGGGTCGCCCGTATGCGCCTCCTCAAGGCGGAAAAGTCTTCCACGACTTGTACCATAGTAGACTCTATGGCTCGGGTTATTTCGAGAGACCCCGACAGCAGATAT
>JAGWAZ010000091.1 GCA_021296135.1 Chlorobiota bacterium
TTGAAGATCGGTGCGGTTCTATCGGGCAACTTACACGATACATTTTGCACAACACCGCGTTTTTCAACGGGCTGATAGATTAAGGGGCCATTCTTATTGATTTGTCAGTTTGAGTAGTCCTAGCTTTGTTTTAATTATCTTGTATGGTTATGATATTATTCCTTTTGGTTCAATATAATTATTTTCATTCAAAATTAATCAAATTGTTAGATTCTATCGTGATTATTACAACATAAGACCGCCGCTCTCACCGCTGAACTACATCCCGATGTCCCTGTACAATCCCGGGACCCTCCACATTCATCTCTCGGTACTTATCCCTCGGCTCTTATCCTTGCTCTCCCACAGCTCACGCATCGTTTCGTTCTTTTCTAACAACTCATCGAGACTGCCGACAGTATTTACCTTTCCTTTATCAAGCAAGATGACTTTGTCAGCGCGCCGAAGGGCAGCCCGACGATGTGATGCCACGATGCAGGTAACATTACGACGCTCAAAAAGTCGCTGCCAGAGAATGGCTTCGGTCTCTACATCGAGTGCGCTTGAGAGATCGTCAATGATCAGCAACTCTGCCTCACGTACAAACATCCGAGCTGCTGCACTTCTTTGGACTTGGCCGCCGGAGAGCTTTACGCCGCGAGGTCCTACTTTTGTGTCAAGCCCTTCTTTCAGTACGTCGATGTCCGGCTCCATAACCGCAAGTTGGGCTGCTTCGGTAATAGTTTCGTGTCGTTCAGCTTGTCCCATCAGAATATTATCCCGCAATGTATCGCTGAAAAGGCGTGGAGCCTGCGATGTGTATGAGACCCGCGGAGGTGTCATGAAAGCAGCCGGATCAATTATCCGTGCTCCATTCCAGTAGACTTCCCCCTCTTCAACCTCAACCAGACCGAGCAACGCACGCAAAAGAGTTGTCTTTCCAGAACCGATCTTGCCTGTTATCACAACGAAATCACCGCGTCGTATTTCAAGATCAATCCCCTCTATCCCTCTTTCCGTTGAAGGGTAGCGATAGATGAGATTCTGTGCCTCAAACTGGCGGAGTTTGTCATTTCTTCCCTTTTGGCGAATAAGCACTTGAGGTGGATCACCCTTCATATAGAGCGCTGCTTTCTGCACCACCAACTTCTCCGGGGCTTCGGGTGTCAGTTCGCGTAGACGTTCCAGTGAGACACCGGTTCGTTTGTGCTGCGCGACCACATCCCCAACAAAGAACATGTTCCAGCTTAAATGCTGCAGGAAGTACGTAAAGAGGAAGAAATCGCCAGCGTTGAATGATCCTCCTCGCATTGTCCCGGCAACCATTAGCATTACCAGTCCAATTCCAACAAAAGCCATGTTTGTGTTGATTGCACGAAAGAGACTGTTAAAGAGCACATCCCGTACAGCAACGTCATGGCGCTCACTGTTCAGCTTCTCGAAATGACGGATGACATCTTTTTCAGCAGCAGCAACTTTCACCGCTTGCACACCACCGAACACTTCACCAACAAACGACGTAATACGTCCCGTTGCCTCAAGCGTAGCACGTCGGTAACGCTGAATCTTGTCTCCGACAGCATAGCCGAAGATCAAAACGCCAACGAGTGGTGCCATTGCCACAAGAGCGACGAGCGGGTCGATGTTTGCCATCATAACAATACCACCGACAAGCATGAAGAGGGTTCCGGTGAAGTCGGTCCAGTTTTCAACGGTCATGAGAACTTCGTGTACATCGTCACGAAAGCGCGTAATCGCCTCTCCCGGCGAACCGGGAAGCCTCTTGGTTCCCGGTCCGGTCATGATCCAGTCGAAGATGTTCCGTCTGATTAACGATGCTAACGTGTAGTAGGCAGTTGACCAGAGCCAGACACCACCGACCATGACGGTCACGCGGGATAAGGAAGTGGCAACAACCAGAGCCAATAACGTCCACACGTTCATGCCGATGGTGGTAGATCCACTCAGCACATCAAAAATTTCTCGTATCAATAATGCGATTACCAACGGCATCGAGTGGAACACTCCCCATGCCAGACACGTCACGAGGAAGAACCAGGGTTGGTATCGAATCAGTATTATGACAGACCTTAGTGTTGACATGATAGTAGATAGCAAGTAAAAAGACTCTATACTACTTGTGAGTAGTTTGTAGCGGGTAGTTGAGGAAGACATTTCGTTGACTCCCGACTCATACTTTGAGCCGTCAGCTATGAGCTATCAGCTTCCGGCTTTGAACTCCCGACTCATAGACTTCTTAACTCACACGCTCAAATAATTCTATAACCTCTCGTCTTCATTCGCAATTCGTCCGACGCAGGCGGATCAACGTTCAAACTTCTACAGGTTCGACATCCTCTTCCAGACCCTTCTTGAGTAAGGCATGAAATCTTGAATGTGGATCTTCGGCAAGTCTTGCTCGATCACCATACTCAAGAATCTTTCCGTTATCCAGAATCATGATCTCATCAGCACGTGCAACGGTTGCAAGTCGGTGTGCGATAATGATGCCAGTACGATTCTCCAGCAGTCGGTTCATTGCTCCTTCGAGCAACCGTTCCGTTGCCGGATCAAGTCGTGACGACGGTTCATCGAGTACGACGAGACCCGGATCGTGCATGAAGACCCGTGTAAAGGCGAGCAACTGTGCTTCGCCTGCGGAGAGGCCTCCCCCTCCAGTACTCAATTCCGTGTCAAGTCCATCCGGTAATCCCTCGAACCAGTCGTGCAGACCAAGTTGATCGATTACTTCGTGGATCCTTTCGTCCGGTGTCTCCTGATTAAAGAAGGTCAGGTTGTCCCGGACGCTTGCGTGAAACAACTGTACCTCCTGCGTTACCATGGCAACATGTCTGCGTAAGGCTTCCTGCTGTGTATCTCGGGGATCAACGCCTCCGATTAACAGCCGTCCTTTCGTTGGATCGTAAAGCCGGAAGAGCAACCGCGTCAGCGTTGTCTTGCCACTGCCGGTTCTTCCAAGCAGACCGAGAACTTTCCCGTCCTCAAGTTTGAACGAGACGTTATCAAGAATCAGATCGCGCTCGTTGTAGGCGAACGTGAGGTGGTCGAACTCAACCGAGAGAGGGCCGGTCGGCATTGTAGTCTTCGTTCCGTCCTTCATAGTTGGCGTAATTGCTATCAATTCCCCGACGCGTTCGATGGCTGCTCCCGCTTTTTGCAAGTCGGCCATTTGCTGGATGATCTGATCGACCATCTCCCAGAGCATTGAGGAGTACATGTAAAACAGAATGATTGTCCCCAACGAGACCAGGCCGCTAAAAAAGAGTTCGGAACCAAGCCCGAGCGCTATCACATCCCCAACTGTGAAGAGCGTGATAAGAACAAACCAGAACGTTGAGCGTCGCATCCATGCGCGGCGACTCTTGACGAGTATCTGTCGGAGAATAATCTGGAACCGACGAAGTGCATAAGGACCACCGCCGTTGGCACGGATATCCTCAATCCCGGCAAGGCGCTCCTCCACAAAACCGTAGGCGACTGCGCTTGCTTCTCTCTCCCGTTCGGTTGCCGACATCGCTATGTCCTTCATGCGGACGAGAACAAAAATTGTGATCGTAGCATAGAGCGCAACAGCAAGCCCCATCCGCCAGTCCTCGAAGAAAACAGTGATGACGATTCCGATGATCAGGAAGGCAGCACCTGCTATTCGGACAACAAACTGGGAGAAGAAATTTGCCAGGGCAGTAATGTCGCCATCGACCCGCTCAATCAGTTCACCCGGCGTTCGGTTGTTGTGGAAAGTCATTTCCAGTCGGAGCAGATGGCGAGCAAGATCGCTCCGAAGCATATTGGTTGATGTCCAACCGACATGTGCCCCCTGCCATGCGGCGATCGTGGAGAGAGCCTGGTTAATCAGGCTGACTCCAAGAAATGCAATCCCGAACCAGATGAGGACCCCAGTCGGTTTCCCTGCCATCGCTCCATCGATAAAGCTTCGCACGAATTGCGGGTTGATAACCTGCATCGCGGTGCTCGCAAGGATCACTCCGGTAAGGAACAACGCCCGTTTCCGCTGTGGGCGCAGATACGTAACCAGAGTATCAGTGTATTGTCGTATTGTGATTTTTATAAACATTGAGATGTAAGCCTTGAGTCCGCTTGCAGCGGAAGTTGTAAGCAGATAGTTATCAAAAAAGGCCACCGGAGTTTGGTTCTCCTGCGGCCTTCTTTGGATTGAGCAAAAAGAAAAACCACAGGCTTCTCACCGAGTCGCCTGTGGTTTCTTTGACATTTATGTTCTATGACTTAATAGAAACGACCAGACGTACCTCTTCTACCTGAGACATCTGCAAACGGTATGTGCTTGTAGAAGAAAATCATCCGGTTTCTGGTCGATCCAGTTCTCGTTGTGAAGTCAGTAAATGAACGCCACAAAAAAACGGAATCCGCTCGAAAGAGCCAACGAAAAAATCGTGCATGACGAGATTGTAATCACTCGACGTGGCGTTGTTGAGGGTGAGAACACAAGGAGCAGCTGAAAGGTTACAGGAGTTGATAAGTTGAACAATGCCTTTGTAGTTCTCTTTCGCGCGAAGAGTAGCCTGTTTCGTCAGTGAGTAGTTATGAAAGCAAATGAGATGAGCAGCGTCGGAAAATCCAGCTTTTGATTTCTTGATAGAAGTCCCTCTCCGTTGAAGGTTGTTCTAAATGTAGATACGATCAAGACCCTTCAACTCGTCATATCGTTACCACTGAGTAGCACCAGGAACGTAAACCAGTATTCTCTGCATTGGACATCTCTGGGGAGATACGTTGCCGTACCTTCGATTATCTATAGATATCATCAAACAACATCTTTGCCAGATTCTTATCGAGTGTGAGTAATATCTTGTACTCGTCCAATGCTGCTGCTTTGTCATTCTTGTAATGCAAGTATGCCATGCCAAGTCCGTGATGTGCTTCTGCTAATCCCGGGTCATATCGAATCGCTTCGATATACTCTTTCATCCCTTCGTCATAATTCTTCTGATGCATATAGACGGTTCCTAACATGAAGTGAGCGATGCCATGTTCAGGTCTGATCGAAAGTGATCCCTCGAATGCTTCGATTGCTTCAGGATACTTTTCTATGCGCGTCAGAATCGAACCGAGCTTTAACAACAGATCAGGATCGTCTGGACGTTCCTTCAACAGACCTTGCAGCAAGCTCAATGACTCACGATAGTTTCCCAATTCACGATATACAACGGATAATTCTTCTAGGGTTTCCGGATGATTTGGCACGATTCGCAGAACATTCTTATATGCTGCTTCTGCCTCCCGGAGTTGGTTACGTTTGTAGTAGAGAGTTCCCAAAGCGCGATATGCCTCAAAAATCGTTGAGTTATAGCTCACTGCGCGTTCTAATGCAATGATAGCCGCTGAATCCTCTCCTTTGAGAAACTCCATCTGACCAATACCATTCCAGGCTAAGCCATATGTGGAGTCGTTATTGAGAACATCTCTGTACTGTTTAAGGGCTTCGTCATATTGTTGCAGACCAGCGAACGCATCTCCGAGCTGAATCCGAGGCATTGGATCCTTCGGCATCAAACGGAGAGCCTGTTGTAGCGGGACAATCGCATGGTCATAATGGTGCAAATAAAGCTCGGACATTCCGTTAATCAGCCAAGCATCCCCAAGATCAGGACGAATCATCAGAGCAGTGTTGGACATCTGAATTGCTGTCTCAAACTCTTCGCGTTCAAAATATGCTCGTGCCCGGCTTAGGGCATAATCTGCCAGGAATGCTGCTTTGGCTGGATCATCGCTGTAGAGCGGAGGTGCTACTGTAGTATTGTGAGCGGTTGCACGCCATGCGGTGAACGGTTGCAGTGGTTCTATCTTCATTGAGGTAATACGTTTAGCAGGTGTAGCAAAGTTCAAATTCTGACCTGTTGTGAGTATCATCGAGGCAATTCCAACAACTTCACCTTGCAAGTTCAAGATCGGTCCACCACTCGATCCTTGAGAGATCGGTGCAGTGAGCTGTAAAAATCGTCCGACAAAAGGATCGTCACGAACCGACGAAACGATTCCTTCGGAGACCGTCAATTCCAGTCCGTGTGGGCTGCCAATCGCAATGATCCGTTCACCAATCTCAGTAGAAGCTTCTGAAATAGGGAGAGGAGAGACCTCGGTTGCAGGAACCTCAACCTGTAGTTGTGCAAGGTCAGCGTATGGATCATCTCCAGTAACCCCAAGCACTGGATAGATCGTTCCATCGGAAGTGCGGTATTCGGCACGATATGCAGTCTCAACAACATGCCGGCTAGTGATAATCTGGTCGTTTTCTACAAAGAAGCCACTCCCAATACCGTAGATCGTTCCAGTGCTATCGAACACCGCAATAGTTACTATTGCCGGCGTTGCTTTCTTGACAAGATCTCTGACATCGGTTTGTGCATGAGTAGGCACAGAAATGGAGTTGAGGTATCCGAGGAAGACTGCAAGGCATAACATCAATTTCATGGTATCCACTAAGGTTCTAAATAGGAAGTTTCCTAGATAAGAATATAGCAGAACGAGAGAACTTCTCCAATACCAACGGTGATTCCATGTATTCACCCCACTGCATCGCGAATTGCGGGCGTGTCCGCTTACTGTGTAAGCGGCTTTATTGTTCAATGGGTACTCTGTCTCCATAGAGTATGACGAACTGGTTGAGCGCCATCTTCCAGGACCTGGTCGGGCGTTTCCATTTCTTCGACGCTTCGCGCAGGCCCAGGTAGAGCAGTTTGCGCACCGCCTCGTCGTTGGGGAAGGCTCCCCGCCCCTTGACGATCTTGCGTAGACTCTAGTTCAGCGACTCGACCGCGTTTTTGTATCGAGTACCTCCGCCACAGAGTGGCGACCTGTCGGTAGCCCTGTGCGGAAGCGCAAGGCAAGCAATAGGCTTGGCTTGTGTAAGCTCCAGAGGAGCGATCCGTTTCCTGAATCAGGCTGGCACCGATGGCGCTTTGACGGATGGGGCTATCTACTACCCCATGCTTCCCTATGGATATCAACGGAACGTCGCTACGCGACTATCCCGAACGTTCGTACCTGTAGCCCCGAGGTTTACCCCGGGGTCACAAAGAGAAAGTCGGGAGTATTCCGCTCCGAAGCGGACGTGAGGAGACACGTGAGGAAGACTTTGGTGACGTTTATAAGGAGGGTGATCTCTATATTATCTTTGCTAACGTTGACTTTCAATCGGTCACAGCTTTGCTGAGTTGATGTGATTGACCTGGAGGTACTTGATTCGGGGAGCGATCGTTTCCTTTATCTCTGCGGGTTCGGAGGAGAGGATATCTTGTTGTGTAAGGTGGGCGACTGAATACTTCCTTGGGCTCCCTAACGGTGTGCCCAAGACTTTGTTATCGTACAAACCCGAAAGCCGTCGGGTTCAACCCAGTGGGGAAGCTGCCAAGTAGATTTCCCTCACGATCATAACGATCAACTCGTCCAGGAGCCGAGTAGTATCCACCAGCGAGGCCTATGAAGACTTCGCCATTTACGGGAGAGACCGCTATGCTATGTGGAACTTCTTCGCTTAATGTAGACAAAGGCATAGCAATAAATGGTGCTGGCTTTGGGTTCTCGGAAACAAGAGTCGATTCATACAGATCAATCTGAAAGATCCCCTCTTGAGCAATGATGAAGGCCTTCCCTCCAATCTCATCAAACCCAACTTCCCACGCTCCCGAAAGGGACCAACGACGCATTATCGCTAATGAGACGGGATCGATCTCAATCAACCCACTCCCTGAGGTATCGGGCAAAGCAGCGCCAATAAAACAGTACAGATTTCCTATGTTTGGAACGTAATAGAGATTACACAAATTGCCACCGATATCAATCATTCCAGAGGGAGTTCCGGTTTCAGGATTAAATACAGATATGGTTCCAGCCCCCGGTTCATCTGCACGTAGTTTTCCCAGACCGGAGTTTGCAACAAAAAGACGACCGGCAGCCCAGGCAATCCCCTCGGGCGCAGGTCCGGACGGAATCCGTTCTCCTAACTCAAGCGTGAGTGGATTGAGGAAGTAGAGGGCATCATTATCAAGGCAGGAGACCCATCCGGTTGAATCGTTCAGAATCAGAAGGTGCTGAGGAAACGTTCCGCCGGGAAGCTTGATCCTGCCAGCAACCTGACCGCTTGACACTTCAATGACTTCAATCGTCGCAGACTCAGAGACCGTAATGTAAGCACGCCCTTTCCTGACCACAATATCGTTTCCTGTATCTCCGAGGCGAAGTCCTTCATTCTGTCGCTCAAACCAATTCGAGAAAGCAACTTCTCGTTCAACATCATAGAACGTCAAGCCAGCGTTGTCTCCACGCCATATCCCCTGATTGACAACGATAACGCCGGAGCCAGATCCGTTGATAGCAGGTGTATCAGGGATAACAGGGTCTGAAATGCAGGATAGAAAGAGAAAGGAAGATAGTAGATAGCAGATAGTAGATAGTAGATAGTAGGTGAGGGATGATCGTTTGATCTCCTCTACTTGTATTGATTCTATTAGCTCTCTTTTGTTCTTCACTCTATAAACCGGTTATGTTATGTAGTGTGTAGCGAGTAGAGGGTGGTGAGGAAAAATCTTCTCATCGACCCCTCCCTAAGTTATGTTCAATTAACTGTGTCATTTAATAGTGATAGTACCTTTTTATTCGCTCTTCGTAATTGATTACCAGCTCTATTTTCGTGTCCAGCTTTGGCTCATCCGCATCTGAGCCAAGAAGAGCAGTGTGAACAAGGCTCTCTCGCTTGAGAATGCGCCTTTGGTCTTGGTCACCTTTCGAATCTGTCGGTCAAAGCCCTCCATGGTGTCGGGTGTCCTAGATCATCGTTCTGATCCCTGCCGTATAGTTGAACATCGTAGCTAGTTGCGGCCAGTTCTTGCGCCAGCTCTTCACGATGGGCCGATATCCCTTTCCCCAGTTGGCTTCAAAGCGATCCAGATCGACCAGGGCCGCCTGTTCGTCCACCCCCGAATAGACCTTGCGTAAATCCTTTGCTACTGCCTT